>NZ_JBNGGG010000066.1:0-40661 GCF_049974585.1 Streptomyces sp. UG1
TACCGAGCCATCGCCAGCCTCGTCTCCGAGCACGGCCGCCTGAAAACAAGCCACGAGCAGGCCAAAGACGCCTCACCGGCAATCACGCACCAACTCGTAAAACAGTGAGGGAGGGGAACCATGACTTGCGCTGTTCATGCTGCAACTCGCCGCCGGCGAGGGTGCCGTGACCGGGCCCGCGCCGTCGGGCGTATGGCCGACGGCGAGATCATGGTGGAACGCTCCGGCCAGGACGGAGTGGAGTCAGCCTGACGGGGATCTTCCTGCTGCGGATGACCGATGGCTCCGGGATGATCCTCACCGCGGCCCGTGCGACCGACGGTGTGCCCCTCGAGACGCTCGCTGGTCGCCTGGGCGGACCGGCCGAAAACCGCTCGACGCGGCCGCAGAACGGTGTCTACGATCCCCGGCGCGGCATCGCGTGTCGGTCACCGGCCGGGTGAGGCATGGAGGCGTCGCGGAGATGCCCACGGAGGCATTGACCCGTGCCAGTCGAGTTCAACCACACCATCGTGCTCACCCGTGACCGGGAGAAGTCCGCTCATTTCCTCGCCCACGTCCTGGACCTTGAGGTCGGGAAGCCGGCCGGGATGTTCCTGCCGGTGACGACCGCCAACGGCGTCACGCTGGACTTCGCAACCGTCGACATCGACATCCCCATGCAGCACTACGCGTTCCTCGTGTCCGAGGACGAGTTCGACCACGCCCTCGCCCGCCTCGTGGCGGCCGAGGTCCCCATCCAGGCCGACCCGCACGGCAAGCACCCGGGCCGGATCAACCGCAACGACGGCGGGCGGGGCGTGTACTTTCTCGATCCGGCCGGTCACGGCCTGGAAGTCATCACCCGACCGTACGGCAGCGACCCGGACTCGCCGCTGAACGGCGTCACCGAAGAGGTGCCCGGAGCCGTAGGCGGCTGACCGTCACACGGGCCGGATGGCATCGAGGGGTGCGGACCGCGATGGACCGCGCCCCTCCTCTCGTCCCGTCGTCTCGTCCTGTCGTCCTGCGACCGCCGGTGTGGCTCAGGCGCCGGTGCGGGCGTCGGCCTGCAGGCGGCGGCGGAGCGTGGCGGCGAAGTCCTCGGCCATCTCCAGCCGGGCCCGCAGGGTCTCGCAGCGGGCGTCGGCCACCTTCCGGTAGGAGTCGAGCCGCTCCCGCAACCGCTCGCGCTCCGCACCGGCGGGCGGGTCGTCGGTGGCGGCGAGGCGGTCGGTGACATCCAGCAGGTCGCGCATCTCCTCCAGGGAGAAGTCCAGCGGCTTCATCCGGCGGATCACCATCAGGCGCTCGACGTCGGAGTCCGTGTACAGCCGGAAGCCGCCCTTGCTGCGGGCCGAGGGGATCACCAGGCCCACTTCCTCGTAGTGCCGGATGGTGCGCAGAGACAAACCGGTCCGCTCGGCCACCTCGCCGATCTGCATCTGCCGCTGATCCGTCATCGCCCCATGATCCCCTTCGTTGTTTCCTTCGATTTTCGAATCTGTAAAGCAACCCAGCTTACGTGAGATGAATCACAGGATCTTGGCGGGTGCTTACCTGCGTTTCACAAGCGGCAAGTCGCACTCTGCCCTCACGTCAGGGTAGAGTCTCTACGTGTTCACCGCCGCCGTCGAGGCTGACGGCACAGTGAACGCCATGGCGCGGGCCCCGACCGGGCCCCGATGGCATCCGAAGACTTCCGGGCCATGATGCCCGACCGGCAGCCGGACGGCTGTCACACAGATCGGCTGGGCCCCGCTGATGTGGCCGGGCCGCCGAGGGATTCCGCCTCCTGCGTGCGCGGAGTCGTGTACGACGCGCGTGTGTGTCCCCGCCGGTGACACGTGCGCCTGAACAGAAACGGTTGCATGTCCTCACTGCTGCCCGCAGCCCCGAAGTTCCGGCTGTCCAAGCCGGACTGGCTGGACTCCCCGAAGGTCTTCCGCACCGAGGTGCTGGCCGGGCTGGTCGTCGCCCTGGCCCTGATCCCCGAGGCGATCTCCTTCTCGATCATCGCCGGGGTCGACCCGGCGGTCGGCCTGTTCGCCTCGTTCACCATGGCCGTCGTCATCTCGGTCGTGGGCGGCCGCAAGGCCATGATCTCCGCCGCGACCGGCGCGGTTGCCCTGGTCATCGCCCCGCTCAACCGGGAACACGGCCTCGGCTACCTCGTCGCGGCCGTCATCCTCGCCGGCGTCTTCCAGGTGATCCTGGGCGCCCTCGGCGTGGCCAAGCTGATGCGGTTCGTGCCGCGCAGCGTCATGGTCGGCTTCGTCAACGCGCTCGCCATCCTCATCTTCATGGCGCAGGTGCCGGAGCTGATGGATGTGCCGTGGATGGTCTACCCGCTGGTCGTGGGCGGGCTGGCCCTGATGGTCTTCTTCCCGAAGGTCACCACCGTGATCCCGGCGCCGCTGGTCTCCATCATCATCCTGACCGTCATCACCGTCGCGGCCGGGATCGCGGTGCCGACCGTCGGCGACAAGGGCGAACTGCCGTCCTCGCTGCCGGTGCCGGGCCTGCCGGACGTGCCGTTCACGCTGGACACCCTGACGACGATCGCGCCCTACGCGTTCGCCATGGCGCTGGTCGGCCTGATGGAGTCGCTGATGACGGCCAAGCTGGTCGACGACATCACCGACACCCACTCGGGCAAGACCCGCGAGTCCATCGGCCAGGGCATCGCCAACATCGTCACCGGCTTCTTCGGCGGCATGGGCGGCTGCGCCATGATCGGTCAGACGATGATCAACGTACGGGTCTCCGGCGCCCGTACCCGCCTGTCGACGTTCCTGGCCGGTTCCTTCCTGATGGTGCTGTGCATCGCCTTCGGCCCGGTCGTCTCCGACATCCCCATGGCCGCGCTGGTCGCCGTCATGGTCATGGTGTCCTTCGCGACCTTCGACTGGCACTCCATCGCCCCGAGGACGATCAAGCGGATGCCGCTCGGTGAGATGTCCGTCATGGTCGTCACGGTCGCCTGCGTCGTCGCCACCCACAACCTGGCCATCGGCGTCGTCGTCGGCTGCATCACCGCGATGGTGGTCTTCGCCAAGCGCGTCGCGCACATGGTCAACGTCTCCGGCGTCGTCGACCCCGACGGCAACCAGGTCGTCTACGCGGTCACCGGCGAGCTGTTCTTCGCCTCCTCCAACGACCTCGTCTACCAGTTCAACTACAAGGACGATCCGGACGACGTCGTCATCGACCTGTCCGACGCCCACATCTGGGACGCCTCCTCCGTCGCCGCGCTCGACGCGGTCGAGACCAAGTACGCCCAGCGCGGCAAGAAGGTCACCATCATCGGCCTGAACAAGCCGAGCGCCGACATGCACGAGCGCCTCGCCGGCCAGTTGACCGGCAGCCACTGACCGGACCGGCCGCCCTTCCCGACCACGGACGTAGGCGGGGGAGGGCGGCTGTCGGACCACAGGGTGGGTAGCCGCCGATGGGGCCGGTGCCCCGATGGCTGACCGACTCGCTCTTGTGTCGCAACGCGCAGCCCGCCGCTCCCGCCCAGCGGGCCCTGCGCTCGTTCGTTCACGCCGCGTGAGCGGGAGGTCCTCTTCCTGGTGGCGGCAGGGGTGTCGGACGCCGCGTGCAGGAAGCGGCGTCGGAGGCCGGCTCGGCCCCCGGGGGCACGCTCTGACCACCCGCGCTGCTCTTCTGACGTCCCGACACGCGGCGATGGAGATCGGATGCGGCTGACCGGGTGTTCTTTGTGAGGGGCCGGGGTGCGGTGCGTGGCAGGGCGGGAGCCTGTCGGGAGGTGATGGTCGAAGGCAGCGGCGGATGGGAGCACGTATGTCAGCACCGGCTCAGTCCGATCCGCTGCCGAAGGCGCTGACCGTCGTAACCGCCGTCACCGGGATCGTCGACGCGGTGGCCTTCCTGGGGCTCGGGCAGGTCTTCACCGCCTTCATGACGGGCAACATCCTCTTCCTCGGTTTCGCGGTCGCCGGCGGCGAAGGGCTGACACCCATGGGTTCCCTCACGGCACTCGCCGGGTTCGTAGGGGGCGTGGTCGCCGGCAGCCGCCTCGGCGCCGCCACGGCCGCTCGCCTCCGGCGATGGCTGCTGACCTCCGCCGTGATCGCGTCCGCCCTCCTGGTGGCCGCCGCGCTGGCGGCGATCGGCCTGCGGTCCGTCACGGGCCACCTGGTAGCGAGGCATTACGTCGTGATCGCGCTGACCGCGCTGGCGATAGGCGTGCGCAGCGCGACGATGTGGCGGCTGGGGGCGGTTCTGAACACCACCCTCGTCACCGGCACCCTCGTCACGTGGATCAGGCACTCGGCGGTGGGCGGCGGTACGCCCGATGCCGCCCAGCCCTATCGCGTCGCCGGCCTGGTGGCGGTGTTCACCGGGGCGGTCCTCGGCACGCTGCTGCTGAAGGTGAGCCTGACCGCGGCGCTGCTGGTCGCAGCGGCGGGAGTACTGGCCGCCATAGGGGCCTACGTGGCCCATCCGGCGTCCCGACGCGCGCCGGGCGCGTGAACCAGGGGGCACGGGACGCCGCACGCGTTTGCGCAACCGCAGCGAATCCCTGCGCCGCCCTGGCTGACGGAATGTGGCCGAAATGCGGCGGTCGGGTCCCGCGGCCATGAACTGTCGGCCACAGGTGTCACCGTGGCTTCTGGCGGCGTCGACGTCGTACACGATGAGTCGGTGACCCTGCGGCCGGGCGAGGTATCCGTGCTGGTCGGGCCGAACGGCAGTGGGAAGTCGAGACTGCTGCGGACGCCCGCGCGCCTGCAACGGCCCAAGACCGCGACGCTCGCCATCAGCGGCAGCGACGGCCCGGCCCTGACCTCTCGCGGGTTCTCGCTCCGGGAGCCCTGCTGGCACAGGGCCGCCCCACGTCGAGCTGTGATCAGCCCGACGCCCGACGCCCGACGCTCGCGCGCGGGGTCACTGATGTGGAGCGTGCTCGCCGTCCAGGCGTACGCACGCGGCCTGGCGGTGGATAACTGCGGCTGCTGCTTCGGCGTGTACCTCACCCAGCGGCTCGGCTGGTTCGTCCTGGTGCAGGACGCGCGGGCCCTGCTCTACGCCGCCGTACTGCTGCGCGGCGCCCTGCGGCGGACCACCACCCGCCGATCGCTCGCGGCCCATGACGGTCACGCCGAACAAGCGGGACTGGGAGGAGGGGTTCGGTTCGCCGGGTTCACCGAGGTGCGGGACGGCTGCCCGAGCGGCTGTGGGCTCTGCCCCCGGAGTACAAGCAGTAAGCCTGTCTGGGCATCATCGAGGTCAACACGGGCTGCAACCTGGACTGCCCGATCTGCTTCGCCGTCTCGGGCCACCAGCCCGACGGCTTCGATGAGCGTACCCATCGCGAGATCCGCGGCCCGGACCTGCGCACCCTCAAGCAGCGGGCACTGGACTGCGCCGCGGCCGGACTGACGGTGCCGCCGCCTACCGGCGGGTGGCACCAGACTCACCGTTGAGTAGACAACCGCGACGCCCGCTGGACATGTACCAAGCGGGGTACGCGAAGTTCGCCGACTCGGTCCGTCAGAGCGAGTGCTTCAGCGAACCAGAACAGTTGCGATTCGACTGGGAACGGTCCCACACGCGCGACCAGTGGCTGGAACTGCTTCCCACCACCGGCGGCCTCACCCAGCTCTCCCTCGACAAGACGGCCGACATCCTTGACGCGGTCGGAGCCGCCATCGACTCGATGGGCGGTCGCTTCACGATGCTCTACACCACCCCGGCGACGACCGCCGTACGCGCCGGCACCTCCTGACTCATCCGAAATGGGCGTAGCTCCGCAAGATCTCGACCCAACCGCACCGACTCAGAACATGTCGGTGAACTCGGTGTGGGTCCTGGTCAGGGGCTGTGCTTTTCACCAGGGCCAGGTTAGGGCTTGCCGGGAAACAAGTGGTGGCTTCCAGCTGTGGGACTCGTTGTTCTGGTGTGGGGAGACCGGAGGGGATCAGGCCGTCCTGGCTGCGAAGCTCCAGGTGTTGTTGCCGCATCTGGATGAGCGTCAGCGTCGGCTGGCCATAGGGGCGGAAGCGCTGTCGCGGGGGGCATGGTGGGATCAGGCTCGTCGCAGCCGCGGTCGGGGGTCGGGAGGGCACGGTGTCGCGCGGAGCGGCTGAGCTGGCCTCTGGTCAGGCTCTGTTGGGGCGGGTCTGTCGTCCTGGTGGTGGCCGGAAAAAGGCTGTGGACCTTGATCCTGGGCTGCGGCCGGCGCTACTTGCGTTGGTCGAGCCCGACGAGCGGGGCGACCCGATGTCGCCGCTGCGGTGGACGACGAAGCCGACCCGGAAGCTGGCAGCGGAGCTGACCCGGCAGGGCCGCCGGGTCTCCGCCGACACGGTCGCCGGCCTGCTGCGGGAGGAAGGCGTCAGCCTGCAGGCCAACGCCAAGACCATCGAGGGTACTCAGCACCCCGACAGGGACGCCCAGTTCCGCTACCTCAATGAGCAGGAGCGAGACCACAGGGACGCGGGCGACCCGGTGATCAGCGTGGACAGCAAGAAGAAGGAGTTGATCGGCGACTACAAGAACGCCGGGCACGAATGGCGGCCCGCAGGGCAGCCGTGCCTGCCAACTTGCTCATTACAAGGCGATGCGCTCATGGCCGACGGACGCCCACTTCCTGACCGGCCCGGATCTCTTCGGGAGCAGCGCAAAGTGGTGGGGGCCAGGCGCATCGTCTGTGTCTGCTTCTGGATGCGTATGGGCGTGGGTTTGACGGCCGCTTTCCCCGGTTCAACGAGGTGTGGTGACGTGCGGGATGGTCGGGGAGGGCGGGTGAGGCGTCGGACCATGGGGGTGATGCCGAGGAAGGAGCGGACCAGTCGACGAGGGTTCCACCGTGGGTGGAGTCCACCCAGGCGGCGGTGAGTACGGGATGCGTCAGGCGGCGGCGGAACAACTGGTCGCGGGCGGGGACACGGTCATGCGGCGAGGCCTTGGTGACCATGACGGCCGGTGGCACGCCACGCATGTCCACGGCCGTGAGCCGCTTCCTCCCATTGATCGACTTCCCGCCGCCGAAGCCCGGGAGTCCTGGCTCACCGTCTCGGCTTCCTTGACGGACTGGGAGTCCAGGATCACCGCGAGCGGGCAGACAGCAGGCCGGGGCGGGCAGCAGCGGTTTGAGGACGGCCCATTCGGCGTCGGTCATGTCGGTGGGGTAGCGCCCGCTCGCGGACGGTCGGCGGCCGTTTGTCGTTCGCGCAGGTCATCAGCGTTCCACGCGGGTGAGGACTTCGAGCGTGGCTTTGACCCCGCCGAGCTGCTCCAGGAGCAGGCGGGCTCACTCGTCCTTCGGAGTGCATTTGGTGTGCGGGGCGACGATCCCGGTGATGCAGTTCGTGATCCGGTGCAACTCGGCTTCGAAGATCGCGCGTTCGTAGGCGATTTCCTTGACCGCGATGCTCCGCAGGACTCAAGTCCCGTCCATATCTGCGCAGGAGTGCCCTTGATGCCCCGCCGCCGTTTCATGACTACTGGGGGAGGGGCGTCATGGGTATGCCACGGACCCAGGCGAAACGGCGCGGTCGCCGTCGCGTTCGGGCCCGCGGCACAGGGAGGGGTGCGGCAGGATCAGTCCGCGGAATCCTCTGGACGTCCGCAGAAGTCGCAGGACGGCGCTGCGGGCTTCGGCTCAAGCTCGTACACGGGAGGCCTCGGAGGGACCACTCAAGCCGGTCCTCGTATACGGCAACACCGCACTGCAACCAGCTCGTCATGGAACCTAACAGATCGCTGGTTCTGACACACTTCTGAGTGCGCTGTGGGTGCCGTGCTCGCTCCTACACCGGGCCGACTGGGAGGTACGCAGGATATGGCAGGGCAACGTGACCGCTGGGCGGAGCTGACGGGTGGACGGGCCGGAGAGGAGTACGCCCGCAGGTTCGCGCGACTCGCTGAATCAGGTCACGATGTCCACGGCGAGGCCGCCTTCTGTGCCGCGCTGTTGAAGCCCGCCGCCCGGATACTCGATGCCGGCTGCGGCACCGGGAGAGTCGCGATCCGGCTCGCCGAGCTGGGGCACCACTGCGCGGGCGTGGATGTCGACCGCTCCATGCTCGCCGTCGCCCGCCGTGACGCCCCCGCACTGGCATGGCTCCACGGTGACCTGGCCCGCCTGGACAGCCTCGCTCTGGAACCCGGCTTCGACCTGGCGCTCGCCGCCGGAAATGTCATCCCCCTGCTGGCTTCCGGCACCGAACCGGCCGTTGTCCGACAACTCGCCGCTGTTCTGCGCCCCGGCGGTCTGCTGGTCACCGGCATGGGACTGGACGCGGAACACTTGCCGCTGCCGGAACCGACGGTGACGCTGGAGGATTTCGACCACTGGTGCACGCAGGCCGGACTGACCCTGCGGCAACGCTTCGCCACGTGGGGCGGTGACCCGTACCACCAAGGCGGCGGCTATGCCGTCAGTGTGCACTCTCGCCCCATCACCTGAATCCGAGCCCCACCCGGGGGGACCTTCCGCCGACTGCTCCCCAGCCTCCGCCCACGGACATTCGCCACCCGGCCCGCTCGCAGTCATCCACATCGAGGGGGACTGGGAGGAACTGTCGAATGGTCTGCGCCCGTGCTGACATACAAGCCCGCTAGGTGGTGGGGCAGCCGTCGGAGAGCGAGCGGGGCAGTGGCGGCTCTCTGACCACAGGCATCTCACGGACGCGCTGCCCGCAGCAGGCAGCCACCTCGTCCTCTCGCACACCATCACGCGGCCGGGTTGCCGGACATGCCGGATGTCGACGCCGTGGTGGCCTTCTGGAACGAGCACGGCACACGCCGAAACCGACCCAGCGCACCCCGTCCGCCATCGCCCGTTTCTTCGACGGCCTGGAGCTCCTCGAGCCGGGCGTGGACTCCTGCAATCGCTGGCGTCCGGACGACGACGCCGCCGATCTGCCCGCCGAGGTAGCCATGTTCGGCAGCGTGGGACACAAGGCCTGATCACCGCCGAGCGCGACTCGATCGCGGCCGTGATCATGGCGGCGCACCCGCACAACGTGGACACGGTCCTCGTGGCGGGGAAGGCCATGAAGGTCACGGGCCGCCGGCTGGTCCACGCCGATCTCCGCCGTACCGTCCGGGCCCTGCGCGCCATCGCGGCCGCGATCAGTGACTGAGTGACGGTGACGATGGGCGAGGGTCCGGTGCTGCTGTCGCTCACCGTCCTTGATGGAGGCCGTTGTCCCTGTGTATCCCGCTCCGACTGGATCGAGACTTCCCTGTGTATTACGTGACAAGGTCGGGTTGACCGGGGCCAAGAAGGGGCTGCGACCACGGTGCTTGTGTGGCCTGCACGGTGCTGGTGGAACCGGCTGCATCCAGTACAACAGGCCTTCGCCGACCACGACGGTTTCCAGTCGGCTTCTGAACAACGGCCACCTGTCCCGATGCCATCGCGGGAGGCACCGATCCGAGCACCCTGGCCCGCGACGGCATCACCAGCCCGTCACGGCTGATGGACCTCGGCGGGCTCGGGTTCGACCGGGTGCAGTGGGCGCCCGACCTTCGGCGGCAGTCTGCTGCAACGGGTGCGCTGCCCCTGCTTCCGGCAACCGGAGTTCCCCTACGCCGCACTCCTCGTCGCCGAGCACGCGGCCGGACTGGTGCGCATCGACTACGAATCCCGCCGCCCGGTTCCCGACCTCGACCCTCAAGTCGCCTTGTGCCACCGCATTCGGCAACCCGACATCGCCTGCTCTGCCGTCAGCCCCGCCCCGGGGCGCCCGCGCGCAGGCCGTCCATGATCAGGTCCAGGAGCCGGGCGGTCTGGGCGTGCCAGTCGCCGTGGACGTCGATCTGCCAGATACCGGCGATGGCCAGGATGAAGTCGTCGGCGGTCACGCCGGGGCGGATGGTGCCTGCCTCGTGGTTGGCCTCGAGCAGCGCTTCGATCGCCCCGACCACCAGCGCGTACCCCGGCTGCGCGGAGGCGGTCGACGTGCCGATGGTCTGGCGCATCGCCTCGGCGAGTCCCACCTTGGCGACGGCGAAGCGGGCCAGCCTGTCCATCCACTCGCGCAGGGCCTGGTCGGGTGCCTTGGTCTCGAGCAGCTCGGTCGCACCCTCGGTGAGGTGCTGCACCTCACGCCGGTGCGCCTCCAGGACGAGCGACTCACGGTTGGGGAAGTTGCGGTAGAACGTGCCCTGCCCCACCCCCGCCTTCTTCGCGATCACACTCAGCGGTACGTCCGCCGAACGCGACAGCTCGACCAGCGCCACCTCCAGAATGCGCTCCCGGTTGCGCTGCGCGTCCGAGCGCTGAGGCCCGCCGTTCCTCAAGACTCCACTCCCTCTCCTCCTGGGTTCACACACCCTGAGCCCTCTAGCCTCTTGCTAATCGGACTGTTGTCCGGTACTCCCATACTAGCCGCCTGCGGTCCGCTCGGGAGAGCTGCAGCGCCGGATGCAACCCAGACCAATGGCCGCTGCCAGCGGTCGCACCCAGCTGCGTACGGGTGGAGCATCCGGGTGCACACATGTCTCCGGCATGCGGCAGTCGTATACCGCCACCTGCATGTCCGGCACCATCTCGTTCTGTCAGCGGAGATGCTGTGCTGGCGGGTTCCCAGCTTGTCGCAGGCCTCGCGAATGCTGTTGGCCACGCTGGCGGTCTGCGCGGATCAGGGTGCGTCGGGCGGAGGCGGACGGCAGTCCGGTCGGCGATGGGGCGTGTTGGGTGGCGCCGCAGGCGGCAGGTGCTGACAGCTCGTTAGCAAGTCGAGGCTGGTCACGCCGGTCGGCGCTGCCCGTCTGACTCCACCACCATCCGTATGAAGGAGCACGACATCATGCCTCACATGCCCGGCCGACCGGACCTCGGCCACGACCGTGTGGACACCATTGACTCGCTCGACGGCGGCAGCGCTCCAGGAACGTGGAACGGTTCTCGGTCTTCTTGATGCGCCCGTAGAGCTGGTCCTTGGTGAGGTCATAGGCAGCGAACAGGTGGCGGACTTCGTGGGGTGGGGGGGCTGGTGTAGGTCGCCCGGCGCCTCGGCCTGGGCTCGGGGTGGGGGTTGGGAGCCTTGCGTCCGCCACCGCGTCCGGCCCACTGCCGGTCGGGGTGGACTGGAGGTTGAGTGGCCCGAACTGGCCCAGGCAGAAGACGACTTCGGGTTCGCCGTCCTCGGGTATTACCTCGCCATCGGCGATCGCGTAGAGATGCTCGACGCGGGCCTTCTTGGCCGCGCGGTCCGGGGCGCGGGAGATCTTGCAGGTCTTCACGAGTTGCTTCCCGGACGCGGTCCGCGCTGGTGAACGTCACCTCGGAGATCTTCGCCACCGGCATGCTGTGTGCGGACAGCAGTACCATCTGGGCCCGCCGCCAGGCCACCGCCGACCCCGCGACCCCGCGGATTTCCGCAGGCAGCCGCTGTACGCGTCGTCATCGAGCTCACGAACCCGCACTCGCTCTGCCCCCCGCACACTTGGACCGACGCGCGCCACCGAGTGATCCGAACGACGTGCCGCAGGGCTGCTGATGTGGCAGTAGGCCTTGCGCCCGCTCGGGCGCCGTGACGCGGCGGGCCTCCGTTCAGCCGCTCGACTCGCCCACTCGCGGGCGACGCGCGCGCCGCGTCTGATGTGCACGGGTGGCGGGAGCGGCAGCATTCCGAGCGCAGGGTGGGAAGACCTGCGCCGAGCGAAGGGAAGGCCATGCCGTCGATTGCCGTCAACGGAACGGACATCTACTACGATTTGTGCGGCACCGGCCCGTCGGTACTGTTCATCGCCGGTGCAGGCGGCGATGCCGGCTGCTTCGACCGGGTCGCGGGCTTGCTCGCAATGAATTCACCGTGCTCAGCTACGACCGGCGGGGCAACTCGCGCAGCCCGCGTCCCACCGGGTGGCAAACGACCTCGGTGGCCGAGCAGGCGGACGACGCGGCCGCCCTGCTCACCGCACTGCGGCTCGCTCCCGCCGCCGTGTACGGCAACAGCTACGGGGCCATCGTCGCCCTGGACCTGCTCGTACGCCACCCCGCCGTCGTCCGTAGCGCGGTACTGCACGAACCCCCACTGCCATCCGTGGTGAAGAACCCGGGGGAGGCGCAGGCCGTCGTGCAGGCGGTCGTCGAAGCAGGGATGGCCGCCGGAGGCCCTGAGGCAGCCGTCGAACACTTCATGCGGTTTGCCGCCGGTGACGTGAACTGGGAGCAGATGGAGCCGCGGCTACGCCAGAGGATGCTCGCGAACGGCGAGACGCTCTTCGGCGTCGAGATGGGGAAGTTCGAGGCGTACCGCCCAGACGACGTGGAACTCGCCGGCATCACCGCGCCCGCCCGAGCCCTGATCAGCCAGGACTCACCGGACTTCTTTCACGAGGTCGCCACCTGGCTCGCCGCCCAGCTCGGGACTGAGGTGCTGCGGACCCCGGGCACGCACCTACCGCAGCTCGATCATCCTGAGGAACTCGTTCGCACCATCAAGCCGTTCCTGGGCGGCGCCTGAGCTACCGCCCAACGCACCCGCACACGTTCAGACATGATCATTGTGGCCGTCCGGCACCCCTGGGGCAGCAAGCGAACGGAACACCACAGGGCGAACATTGCCTGATGCGACACTAGAAACCCTCACCGCCTACGCCCTCCCCCTGGGGGATGCCTTGCCACTGCGGGACGACCTGCGTGACGGCAAGCAGACCGCACTCATCGCCGTCGCCCTGGACCGTGCCGATCCCGCCCAGCGCCGCATCCTGCGGTCTTCCCCGGGCGATCCGAACTTGGACAACGCGGGGGCAGAACGGATCCGCGCCGTCCTCGCCGACACCAGAGCCCGCGACGCCGTGGAGGAGCTGATTGAAGACCGTTGTAGCCAGGCTCTGGCCACCCTCGAGCACGCCGCCCCGTTCCCACCCGCAGCTATCGCCGTCCTACGGCAGTTGGCTGCTGCCACCTCACGGCGGACCACATGACGAACACCATCGGTCCGACGCCCGCAGTGCTCTCACCGCCGTCCGGGCCGTCCTCATGGCCGAGCATGCTGTTCACAGCGGCGGCCTGTGCCCATCGAGACATCCGCGGTCTCACCCTGGTGACGACCATGGTGACCAGCGCCGCATACTTCGCCCTCTACCAGTACGTCTTCGACACCTCCAACCAGGCGACCGGTGCCGACGAAGACTTGGTCAACAAACGCCACCGTCCCGTCCCCTGCGGACTGATCACATCCCGGGGGCTACTGGGCCGCTTCTGGTGCGCCATGCCGGCGTACACACTGCTCGGATGGCTCACCGGCACCCTCGCCTGGACACTCCTGTGGCAGACCACGGTGATCGGCTTCAACCTGCTGGCACGCCCCCGCGACTACCTGTGGGCCAAACCGGTCGCCATGGTGCTGGGCACCATCGCCATGCTCGCCGGCGCCTGGGAACTCGCCGCCCCGCTCGATGCCGTTGCATGGTCCTGGATCCTCGTCATCACAGTCGGATTCAATCTCTCCCTGCGATTCGAGGACGTACGCGACATGGCGGGGATGCCCGGCTCGGCCGCCACACCCTCCCGCTGATCATCGGTCACTGGCCTGTTCGGATCTGGTTCGCGGCCGTCATGGCCGGGTTTCCCATCGCTACGTATGTCCTGCTCTTCGCCCCCAGCCATGCCGGCCCAATCGCCACTATCTCCTGCACACTCGCCATCACCGCGATGAGCTGGACTGCGGCCACGCGTAGCCTGCTGCTGCGAAATGTGAGCGCCGACCGCGTCACCTACCAGATGTACTGCCTGATCTTCGGCGCGACATTTGCGTGCGGTACCGTGCTGCTGTAGGAGGCAACCGCAACCACCTCGGGGCCCTGGCCTACTGCTACGCCACCCGCGCTGCGGGAAGGCCACCGAACTCCCCGGATGGAAGCAGCAGTCTCGCCCAGGTCGTCGGCACACTCACAGCAGCCGCAGGACTCGATCACACCTCGCGACACCTCACCTCCGCAGTCGCCCCGCCCAGCGGTCGGTTGAGCCACGCTCCGGTGAGCACGGCGGCCCGTCCAGCCGGGGGGCGATTGGGCCGAGGGCGTCCTCATGGCCTGGGCGTCCGTCTTCAGCCGATGGCAGGCGGCCACGGCGTCCAGCCCGCCCCTTCACCGCGCTCGCCGTCATCGACGAACTCGCCGCCATCACTCTCGCGATCGGCGAGCTGATGCTCGAAGTCGCCCCGGCCCACTACGGTGCGGCGGAGGGCTGACGTGTCCAGCAGCAACGGTGAACTGCGCCGCATCGGATACGGAATTGGCTGAACGGCTGATCGGGCAACGCCCCACGCTTGAGGACGTAGCGCGGCGGGCGGGAGTGTCGAAGTCCACCGTGTCGCGAGTGATCAACGGCGAGCCGAGGGTGCGGGCGGCAGTCGCTGAACGCATTCGGGAAGCGGTGGCGGAACTCGGCTATGTACCGAACCAGGCTGCCAGAAGGCTGGTCACCCGCCGCAACAATGCCGTTGCCGTGGTGGTCACCGAGCCGCAGAACCAGCTGTTCGTGGACCCGTACTACGACTGCCATCTCCGCGGCATCCGGCAAGAGCTCGTTCAGCACGGCGTCCAGCCCGTACTCCTCTTCATCGAGGAGCAGGACGACTATCCGCGCGTGTGCAACTTCCTCGGCGGCGGTCACGTCGATGGCGCCTTGCTGTTCTCGCTGCGCGCCGACGACCCATTGTCGGACAGAGTCGAGCAGATGGGGCTGCCTGCTGTCTTCGGTGGACGCCCAGTCCCTGGCTCCGGACATCGCAGCCCCGTCTACACGTACGTCGATGCCGACAACCGTGGCGGTGGACGGGAAGCCGTTCGGCATCTCGTATCGCTGGGACGCCAGCGCATCGCAACCATCACCGGGCCGCCCAACCAGGCTTCCGCGATTGACCGCCTGGACGGCTATCGCGACGTCCTCCTGGACACCGCGCCCCAACTGCTCGCCGAGGGTGAACTGCTTCTCGATCAAGTCCCGGACCTGGACGCGGTGTTCGTAGGCCGGGGGATGTGGCGGTCGTCGATTTCGACAACCTCACGCCGATCGCCGGGGCCACGGATCCCCCGCTGACGACGGTGCACCAGGACATCGAGGCGATGGGACGGTTGATGGCACGGCTGCTATACAACCGGATGTCGCGTAGCGTTCTACGAAACGGTGGGCGTGGCGGCGCCCCTCGGGACACCGCCCTGTTCTTCAGCTCCGCCTCAGAGTTCTGTCGCAACCGGGCCGACGAAGCAGCTGTTGCGCCGGAACGGCCACTCCAGAAGCAGAGGCTCAATCGTTGTTCGCGTTCGGGCGCTGATGCCGAACAAGCAACGTTCGGAAAATGCGCCACAGGGCAGCCGCCCGGTCAGGTGAGACTGCTCTCGCAGGGAGCGCTGCCCTCGCGGTCGGCGGGGGAGAGATCTCGGCCGAGCGCGGTGGAGCCGTACGGGATGGCGTCACCGTCGGCGTCGCGCGGGCGACGAGGTGCCGGGCATGGCACACGGGTGTCGAGAAGGTGCTGTCGGCAGGACGGAATCCCGGACGTGAGTAGATGCGAGCGACGACGTCCTCTGCATAGGCGAGGAAACCGGCATTCACTCCGGTGTCACGCGCGTGGCATCCGTGATCAATGCCTTGATGGGCCCTGCTTGGGCGCGCATGGACTGGCAGATCCTGCACCCGGCCGCAACGGTGATTCTGGCCGAACGCGCCGGTGTAACCGCCACACTCCTCTCGCATGCTCTCCGGGCGTTCACGTGCCAGGGTGTCGTATCGGCGAAGACCACCCATGTCCGCGCAGGTCAGACCTCAGAGATGCTGCCGCACCGATTCACCCTGCGCCTGGCCGACGAGCCCGCCGCCCGAGTGTCCGTGAGCGGCAGTCGACTGGGACCTCGGATGCTGCGCAGTAACTGGGTAAGTGTCCTACCGGGGATCGATCCTGAGGGAACAACACCAACCGGCACTGCTCCCATGGCCTGATAGAAGGGTTCGGCGTTCGGGTCCGCGTCGATGGTGAACTGGGTGAACCCGAGGTTCTGAGCGGTGGTGACGGTGTGGTCGAAGAGTAGGCGCCCGATGCCCTTCCCGATGACGCCGGGATCGACGAACATCATGCCCAGCACGCCCTGCGGTGGATCGCCTTCCAAGGTCGCGAAGCCGACAATGCCGCCGTCCTGTTCAGCCACAGTGGCACGACGGACGGAGAGTTCACCCTCCTTGAGGGTGAGTTCTTCACGGCATGACTCAAGAAACTGAGCGTCGTATCCCCAATATGCCTTCGAGCGAAGCGCCAGATCAGTCAGGATGCTTGCTTCCTGCAGTTGTGCAGGCCGGATCGAAATGCTCACCGAGTACCCCCAGGGTTGCCAATCGTTGAACCTCAATGATCCGCATGAGCGGTGGCGAGCGACAGCTCGCCCAAAGTATGACCTCGCAGATCTCAAGTGTTCACTGAACAACCGGCACTTCGGCGACGATCCTCGCCGCGCCCGCCACGTCGCTGGCGGCCGGATCACGCCGGCGTCGGCGGAAAACAGTTGTACGGCCAGGGAGATCTTTAAGGCAGTCCGGATCGCCCATACATCAGCACGGAACACCCGTACGCACCGGGCCGGCTTGGCCTGGATTCCCGGACGGCGGCGATGCCGGGGGAATGATGCAACGGGGCCAGTGCCGCTGCCACAGTGCCGTCAATGCCTGGGCGAGCAGCGCGGTGACCTGCTGGGCAAGGTCCGTGGGCGGGCTGTCGCCGTCGGCGACGACGAACGGCGGTTCGTACAGGGCCAGGCGGTCGATGTTCAATCCGGCGGCGGCCGCGCGCAGGGCGGGACCGCGCCGGAGGACGACCGAACACCGCTGCCGAGCCGCCGCCGTATGTGATCAGGGCGGGGATGTCCTCGATCTAGCGCTCGACGGCGTAGGCGTCGGCGCCACCGCTGGCGCCCCGGCCGCGCCGGTCGTAGTTGATCACGGTGAAGTGCTCGGCGAGGAGGCCGGCGAGCTTGGTGGTGTCGGAGCGGTCGGCCAGGGCGTAGGGCCACCAGGATGACGGCCGGCCCACTGCCCGACCGCTCGAACACGATCTCGGTGCCGTCGGCGGAGACGACGCGTGCGTCGGCCTTGGCTGTCTGCTGCTGGGGTGCGTGTGCGGCTGGTCGGGCTTGTGGTGGTGCTGCAGACGCTGACATGAGGACGCCTGGCGGGCACGAAACTCATCGGTGCTCCACTGATGGCTCGCTCTGCCTCAGTCGCTGCGACCGCCCATTCGACCCGCTGCGCGGTGTCCTGCTGGAGGCCGACCGACCCGATCGTTGCGCATGGTGAGGACCCCTTACGGGTCGAACAGCTCGGCTGCGGTTGTGAGGAAGGTGGTGCGGGTCTGTTCGGCGTGCAACTGGCTCCCCATCGGCCGGAGCCCCTGAGGCAAAAAGAGCGGGCCGTGCGCAGCCGTGTTGGTCTGTGGCCCATCGTGGGTGTTGGTGTGGTGGGGGCGCGGTCTGGCCTTTGCGGGGTGGCGGGTCTTGTCACCCCCAAGCCCTCCCCCCGGTGCCTGAAGCCTGACGGGAGTGTGCCATACTCGGCCGCTGATCTTGGCAGGAAACGACCGGGGGGCCGTGTGGACGCCGTTTGTCTGGATGTGCCCTTTCTGGATACGGATGCGGATCACCTTTGTTTTTCGCTGGATTTGACGGAGCGTCCGGCGCTGGCGGAGCGTGTCGTGTTGCTGGGCGGGCTGGTGGTGCGGCTGCGGCTGCTGGGGGCTTCGCATCAGGTGTTCGCGGGTCCTGTGGGGGAGACGGTGGCGTGTCTGCGCGGTGCGGTGCGGGGGCTTCCCGAGACCTGTACGCGTCATCTGCCGGGCTGGATCTATGAGTTCGGCGCCACTACTCGTCGGCTGGTTTCCGGGGAGTTCAGTGCAGAGGTGGCGCGGGTGCTCGACCGGGCCGCTGATGCCGAGCACAGCCTGTGCGGGGTGTTTCCCGGTTCGCCGGAGGCGGTCACTGCGGTGGTCGTGGAGGAGGCGGTCGAGGGCTCGCCCGGTGTCGGGCTGGTGTGGCGTTCCTGGCATACGTATCCGCAGAACGGCCAGATCGTATCGACGTACAGCCGGCTGGAGGCCCGATGAACAGTGCCCGATTCGTCCGCACGGCGGTGGCGGTGGTGCTGGCCGCGACTGTGCTCTCCGCCTGTTCCGGCGACGGGGATGGTGATGCGGTCCCGCGTGAGTGGATCAGGAAGACGTACGCCGCTTCCGGGTCGGGCTGGGTCGATGCGGACAGTGCGCCGGGTGAGGTCGCCCGGGCGATCCGCGCCGAGCGGGCGGAGCTGGACCGTGCGTCCGGTGGCGGGATGGAGTTCTTGCGATATGGCGATGACATGGTCACGGTCTCGCCGTACCGGGGCGGCAGTCTGATCGAGATTGAGGATTACCGCAACGGCTACCGCCGCCATCAGCGGCATCTGACGTACTGGCCGGACCCGGACAGCGCGAGTTTTCGCGGCGGCGGTCCCGGCGAGGGCAAGTAGCGCCCGGTGACGGGCCCGTTCACGGGCCGGCGCGTCCCGCGTTCTTCCCGCACGGCACCTGATCACATCCCGCCCCGACCCCGACCCGCTCCCGACCCCGACCCGTCTCCGACCCCGTCCCCGTCTCCAGGAAAGGCACGCAGTGAGCGAGATCTTCGAGTCGACCGGCCAGGCTCTGCTTTACGGACTTGTGGGACTGGTGGTGATGGCTGTCGGCTTTATCGCCCTTGACCTTGTCACGCCGGGCAAGCTGTATCACGTGGTGTGGACCGACCGGAACCGTGGCGCGGCGGTGCTGCTGGGCAGCCAGTCCGTCGCCGTGGGTCTGGTCATCATGAAGGCCATCGAGGCGAGCGAGTCCGAGCAGGGCCTCGGCTACGGGCTGATCAGTACGCTGCTGTACGGCCTGGCCGGCGTGCTGGTGATGACCGTCGTCGGCATCGTGATCGGCGTGTTCACGCCGGGTCAGATGGGCGCGGTCGTCCTCGACGACCAGGATAGCCGTCCGCACCCCGCCGCCTGGGTCCAGGCCGGCATGTACCTGGGCACCGGGTTCATGGTCGGCGCCGCGATCTCGTAACGGCGCCCCTCGATGAGCGCCGCCCTGCAAGGCCGCGACACCACCGCGGCACCCTCCCGCCCCCCGGCTTTCCAGCACACCCGGGGGGCGCGTTTCCTGCTGCTGTTCGCCGTGTTCCTCTGCGCCGCCTGCGGCCTCGTGTACGAGCTGGCCCTGACCGCGCTGGGCAGCTATCTCATCGGCAACTCGGTGCTCCAGACCTCCGTGGTGATCTCCGTGATGGTGTGCGCCATGGGGCTGGGCTCGCTGGCCGCCAAACCGCTGCGCCGCCGCGCGGTCGGCGCGTTCGCGCTGGTGGAGGGCGTACTGGCGCTGGTCGGCGGGCTGTCGGTGTTGGTGCTGTACTCGGCGTTCGCCTGGCTGAGGGTGTACACCCCGGCGATGATCGTGGTCGCGGTGGCCGTCGGTGTGCTGATCGGGGCCGAGATCCCGCTGCTGATGACGTTGCTGCAGCGGATCCGGCGGCAGGAGGCGGACAGTGCGGTCGCCGACATGTTCGCCGTCGACTACATCGGGGCGCTGGTCGGCGGCCTGGGTTTCCCGCTGTGGCTCCTGCCGACGTTCGGTCAGCTCAAGGGTGCGCTGGTGGTCGGCGCGGTGAACGCGGTGGCCGGTGTCATCGTGGTGGTGTTCCTCTTTCGTCGGCAGATCCGGCGCTGGGTGCGAGGCGCCCTGCTGGCGGGGGTCGCTGCGGTGTTGGCCGTGCTCGGTTCGGCGTACGTGTTCGCGGACGATCTGGAGGTGACAGCGCGTCAGCGGATGTACCGGGACCCGATCGTCCACGCGGAGACGACGCCGTACCAGGAAATCGTCGTCACCCGTTCCACGGCCTTCACCGGCGCACCGGACATCCGGCTGTTCCTCAACGGTGATCTGCAGTTCAGCTCGGTCGACGAGTACCGCTACCACGAGTCCCTCGTCCACCCCGCGCTCGCGGGCTCCCGCGCCCGTGTGCTGATCATGGGCGGCGGTGACGGGCTCGCGCTGCGCGAGGTGATGCGCTACGACGACGTGCGGGCCGTCACGCTCGTAGAGCTGGATCCGGCGATGACCCGCCTGGCGCGCGACTTCGGGCCCTTGCGGGACCTCAGTCGCCGGGCGCTGGACGACCCGAGGGTCACGGTGGTCAACGCTGATGCCTTCAACTGGCTGCGCGGCGCCCGCCAGCGTTATGACGCGGTCGTCATCGACTTCCCCGACCCGGACACTGCGGCGCTGGCCAAGCTGTACTCGGTGGAGTTCTACCACCTGCTCGGGCAGGTGATGACGCCGCACAGCAGGGTGATGGTGCAGAGCGGGTCGCCGTTCTTCGCGCCGAAGACGTACTGGTCGATCGCGAAGACGATCGAGACGGCGGGCTACTCGACCGCCGAGTTCCAGGTCGACGTGCCGAGCTTCGGTAACTGGGGCTTCGTCCTGGCCACCCCCGGCCGGGGTACGTCCCCGCCGCTGAAGCTGGCATCGGATGCCCCGCCACTGCGCTACCTGGACGACGCGGTCCTGAAGGCCGCCGCGGTGTTCCCCGTGGACCGCCGCCGCCAGGACGTACGGCCCAGCACGCTGATGGACCCGGCCGTGCTGGAGTACGTGCTGGATGAGTGGCGGAACTACTGACCGCGTGCGACCGGAGCCGGTTGCATTGTGGGCAGACGTGGGCGGGGTGCGTGGCGGCGGCTTGTGCGGCCTGCCGGTGGTCGGTGGCGAGCGGCTCCGGGAGGGCCGACGCGGGCGGGGAGGGCGGCGAGTGGCCGGCGGGCGGGCCTGAGGGCAGGGCCGGGGGCGTTGCGGTGCCGGGTGAGGTGCCGCAGGGCCCTGTGCGCGGGTGGTTGACTTCGTGTCAGGCCGGTCGGCAGGGCCGACGCCGTGCCTCCTCGCCGTCAGGAGTTGCCGGTCCGCGGGACCTGTCGCGAGGTTCGGGCTGCTGGAGGCTGTCGTCTTCAGCAGGGTGCGCCGCTGGTGCGGCCTTCGCCGGGCTCGGTGCCGCGTTCGCCGGGTACGCCGGATCGACGAGGCCTTGCATCTGCTTGTGCTGGCCGATCCGGTCGATGTCGCCTGCCGGTGGTGTGGGCGTGTTGGTGGGGGCCGACGCCCGGCAGGACGGGGGCGGATCGGTAGGAGTGTGGGGCCTGTTCGGTGAGGGTGGTGTTCGCTGCCGGGCGTACCCCTCACGGGCCGGTGCGCGGTGGTCAGCGGATGTTGGGCTGCGACAGGGGGCGCGGTGGCGTGGGTCGCCGCCGTGATGATGTGGTCTTTCCTGCTGGGTGGACCATGAGCCGGGACGGGGCTCTTCCCCGCTGCCTCGGGGGCGCTGGGAAGCTGCGGGCCGGGCGGCAAGGGTCCGTATCTGCGCTCGGTGGTGATCCGCGGTTCGGGCATGGGTCTGGTGGCGGCGCCGGTCACCTTCGCCTGGGTTGCCCGGCCCGGCGTGGCGGTATCGCGGTCAGTGTGTTCAGTACCGTCCTGTAGCAGGTCGGCGGGTTGCTCGGCACCGTGCTGGTTTCGTAGACGGGAGTCGGCTCGGGCTCTCGTCGTGTGGAGCGTGACGCTGTGTGCCCGAAGTCGCGGGCGGGCGGTGTAGGGCGGTTGATGTCGGCCAGCGCGTACGCAGGCGTGTCCCTTCGCGGCGAGTGCACCCAATGCGCCGCCTCCGCCTCTGCGCGGCCTGTGGTCGAGGTGCTGCCCCACACCGTCAGACATATGGAGAGAGCGATGATTGCCCAGGCGGGATGCTGTTCTTCGACGTGCCCGGCGTGGTGAGCACAGCGGTGGCGACGGCCGGCAGCTTGCTTCGCATGCCCAACGGATCGGCAAGAACACGAGAAGCTGGAGTCATGAACCCGGGAATGGACGAGGTGCCACTGTCCGGAGGGCGGATCACTCACTGCGTCGTCCGTGTCGGCGACACCGTCCGGCGACCCGTCACAGCAAGGTCTGCGTTCGTCGCCGAATTACTGAACCACCTTCAACAACGCGGGTTCAACGGCGCACCGCGATACCTCGGGCTCGACGACACCGGCCGTGACACGTTCACCTACCTGCCCGGCCGAGTGCCGCCCGGATTCCAGCTCTGGAGCGACGATCAGGTGGTGGCTGCCGGTACCCTTCTGCGCTCGCTGTATGAGGCCACCCGCGGCAGCCGCCTTGCCGCGAGGCATCCGGTCGTCTGCCACCACGATCCCGGCCCGAACAACGCTGTCTTCCAGCAGGACCGGCCGATGGCCTTCATCGACTTCGATACAGCCGCCCCCGGCGACCCTCTCGAAGACCTCGGATACATGGCCTGGACCTGGTGCATCTCCTCCAAGCCACAAGCCTCACCCGCCCAAGAACAGGCAGCTCAGGTACGGATCCTCGCCGACGGCTACGGGCTCGACATCCCAGCGCGAAGCAGCCTCGTCGACGCCATCCTCGACCGCCAAATCCGCAACGCCCTCTGGTGGCGTCAGCACCTCAACACTGCACATCCACGCGTGGCCGACAACGAACAGATCCTTGCCCGGATCGCGTGGTCCAGGCGTGAGCACGACTACACAACCGCCAACCGCGACGTCTTCGCGAGTGCTTTACGCTGACTGCCCCCGCCTTCGCCGAAGAGGGCTCGAACACGCGACGTCACGCTCCACGCAACGAGAGCCAGAGCCCGGGGGCGGTCAGCGTCTGTTCGATGGTTTTCGGGCGGCACGTTGCGATCAGACGGCCCGGAGATGTCGATGAGAGATGACAACGCCTCTCGCTGTCGGGTTGCTCATGGGCCGGCGGCTGACGGCTCGGGGTGTGAGCCCGGTTCCTCGTTCGCTGCGCGGGGCCGGCGGCATCTGATATGCGGTTAGCTTGACGGGATGAAGATCCTGCATCTGTCCGACACACACCTCGACCGCGCCGGCGGCCCGGACGCCGACGGGGCCGACGGCACGGCGGCGCTTCGCCGGATGCTCGCCGACCTGGTCCACCTACGCGACCTCGATGCACTCATCGTCACGGGAGACGTGGCGGACGATGGATCGCGCGAGGGTTACGCGCGAGCCCGTGAGCTCGTGGGCGGCTACGCCCGACAGCGGGGCGCGTCGGTGTTCTATGCGACCGGGAACCACGATGAGCGGGCGGCGTTCGGCGAGGTGCTCGGCTGTGGCCATGCACATCCCGACGCGGTGTACGACGGGCCCGAGGGCGAGCGTGCCGCCGCGAGCACGGTCGATGGCTGGCGGGTGGTCACGTTGGACTCCCTCGTGCCGGGCAAGAGCTACGGGAGGATCGGCCGGGCCCAGATGGACTGGCTGCGCGAGGTCTTGGCCACCCCCGCGATGCGTGGCACGCTCCTGGCCTTCCACCACCCGCCGGTCGCGCTGGAGGTCGAGGTGCAGCGGGCACTCGGGCTGCAGAATGCCGACGAACTGGGTGCGGTGATCCGCGGAACCGACGTGCAGCTGATCCTCTGCGGTCACTTCCACCTTCAGATCCTGGGACGCCTGGAACAGGCGACGGTCTGGGTGACGCCCGACATCGTCAGCCGCATCGACCTGACCGCCCGGCCCGGCACCGAGCGCGCCGTGCACGGCCCTTCGGCCTCCCTGGTCCGGCTCGGCACGCCCCACGGACCGCTCATCCACACCCTCCATGCCCGTGATCCCCGCGTGGGCGAGATGGGCTACGAAGCCGATGAGGAGGAGATGCGTGAGGTGATCGAGAAACTCGGCCCGCCCAGGATGAGCCCGAGCTGAGAAGCGTCATGCAGTTGCGGCGTGCCGTCCGGCTGCGGGACCGGACGATGACCACCGGCCAGCTGGACTCGTGGCTGAACGGGTGCGGGTGGCGAGTGCGGGACATCGGCGACGAGGAAGAGCCGCGCCTGCTGCGGCTCCCTCGCCCGTACCGAGCCAGCCGGTGACCTGACGGCGAGCTCGGATGGTGCTGTGGAAGCCATCGCCGCTGCTGCCCTGGTCGCTGGTCAGGTTCCTGGCAGCGGGATTGTGATCGACCCTGACGACGTACCGAAAAAAAGCCGCTGCCTCAACTCCCAGTATCTCTACGCGCACTGGCTTGCAGGACCCTCCGCCCGTGTCACCGAAGACGGAGCCAAGCTGACGCAGGACTGGGTGGACGACCTGGACGCTGCCCTGGCCGAGACCGGGGCGCGGCTGGCGGAGTTCGCCATGCCCTGGAAGGTCATCGCGGAACTCGACCCGACCGGGACCGAACTCGAATCGCCCGAGTTGACCACCGTCAACCAGGTCATCCTGAACGCCTTCAACAGCCACCCCGATCAGGCGTTCCGAGTCCGTGATCTGCACGAACTCCTCGGGATGCCCACCGATGACCCGGCAATGAACATCACCCCGCAGTCGCCTTGGACGCCTCACTCGTCAAGGCTTCCTTCCTCAACCTGGATGCGGCCTCTACCAGAAACGGACTCAATGCCGCTCTTGGCCCGCTGGAATCGGCACGGTCGACGGCCGCCACTCTCGCCTGAGCAATCCGAACACCCACGAGTCGGATACCTCGCCGTTCACGACGCAGTCTTCCCGCAACGTCCCTTCACGCACGAATCCGATCTTCTCCAGGACCCGGGCAGATGCCGCGTTGCGAGTATCGGTCTCGGCCTGAACTCGATTCAGGTCCAGTGTGTCGAATGCCCACTTCAGCAAGGCGTGCGCAGCCTCCGTCGCGTAGCCGTGGCCCCACATCGCTTCGCCGAGGACGTAGCCCAACGACGCGCTGCGGTAGTCCGGATTCCATCCAGTCAGACCGCACCAGCCGACGAAGGCACCGTCAGAAGCACGGTCGATGGCCACCCGCGCCCCGGTGCCTTCGACCCCCATCTTCCGGCACATCGCGATGAACCGCTCGGCGCGGCCCCGTTCGGTCCACGGCGGCGAGTCCCAGTAGCGCAGCACGTAGGCGCTGCTGTGCAGCGCGAAGAGGGGGTCCGCGTCGGCGTCGGTGAAGGGGCGTAGTCGCAGGCGAGCGGTGTGCAGTACGGGGGTGGCCAGAGTCATGCGCACCATCTTGCCCTTATGCGGGTGATCAGAGCACCGAATATCCGACCGGTCCGGCCCCCGGCCCCCACGGCCAAGGCACCGCCTACCAGCAGATCGTGCACGCCTTCAACCAGCGCTCCGACCAGGCATTCAGGGTCCACGAACGGCACAACTACTCGGCCTGCCCGCCGACGCCCCGGACATGAGTGTCGCCCGCAGCCGCCTCGGGTGCCTCGCCCGCCAAGGCTTCCTCACCCAACCCGGACAAAGCCACTGGCCGAAACGGACTCAACGTCCTCTGAGATACACCTGTTGATCGACCGGAACGGACTCCCGATTTCCCTGGGATTCCTCCGGTGCCGACACGCACGACAGCCGAGCTGTGGAACCGCTGGTGCACGGTATCCCGCCCTTGCGGTTGCCGCGGATCCTGACGGCGGCGCCCGGCGAAACTGCATGCGGACAGGGATACGACTACGACCACCTCCGTTGCCGGCTCCGCGAGCGCGGCGTTCGCCATCGCATCCCCGCAACGGTGTTGAGTCTTCACCGCGACTCGTCGCCACCGGTGGTCGAGGGGACGGTGTCCTGGCTGGCTGCCGTCGGTTCCACCGCCGTCCGGTTCACCTGCAGCGTTCTCCCATGCCGGCACGGTGCGAACCTCGCTGGACCGCACGGCGCGGACCTCCGGGACCTGCGAGTTCAGCCTCCAATACCACAACAGTGCGCTCCAGAACCGGAACCGACGTGCACCGGAGAGATCGACGCGGGCCTGCTGGCCACCGGCAAGCTGGACGGCATGTTCTTCTGAAGGCCCTCACCTGGTGGCATTGCGATAAGCAGCCAGGCGCGCTCTCTCCAGTGGCGCAGCTATCTGCTTGTAGTCGGACCACTCGCCCCCGTGCTTGACACGGCCCCTGTGCATATCGGTGTACTCCTTCCTGAGAGCGTTGTGGTCGTCATTGCCGGGCAGATTCGAGTACTGAATCTTGTGCTCCGCATATGGGTAAGCACCGGAAGTTTCGCTGACGGTGCCATCGTTGAACGACGACATCACGGTCCAGTCGGTGCCCATATCTGAATCGTAGGTAACTGGCCCGAGGTTTTCGAGGAAACTGCTCCCCCGTGTCATCTGCTGGCACTGGACCTTGTCGCGGCAGAGCCAGACGTAATTCGAGTTCGCGCCATTGTGGGGGGTGCCGAGCGTCACGACATCCTCGACATAGAGGTGCGGCGGCCAGCCGGTCATATTCAGTGCAACGTGGCGGAGCATGGTGCGGACAATCAGGCCGCCCATGGAGTGGGCGATGATGTCGACCTTCTTGTTGTCCTTTGAGTACTTGTAGTAGATGTGCCACGCGAACCGCTTCGCAATTGTATTGAGCGAGGTGTTGCGATCGGTGATCTTCCCATCATGGTACGAGACGTTCCATGAGCAGTTCGTGTTGCCATGGTAGTACCCGTACGTGTACAGCTTTCCGTCCCAGTTCTTGTCCTTGAAGTAGCTCCGAGCGTTCCTCCAGTAGTTGGCGCAGTCGACCTCCGCTTCACCGAACGGATCATATCCGTGGATGAAGATGACGGTTCCCTCGGTGTCGCCGCGGCTCGGTTCGGCGTTCGCGGGGGCAGCGGCAAGCAGCGAAATCGCCATGGCCACCAGGGCGCTGATGAACAGCCTGGCAAGTCTTCGGGTTCGTCGCATGGACGGGTCCTTTCAAGGAGGCGAGGTGATCGGCGTTGCAAGCGAGGCAATGCGCGGCCGATGCCAGTCCCGAACTGCGGACACGCTAGCCAGACTCGGTCGCTGAGTGTGCCGGTCGTTTGCCCCACAGCCCCGGCAGCCGGCAACGTCCTCGCCCAGTGGGGCGACATCCTCGTCGCGTCCGCGCCCGAACTCGCCGGTCACGTCCAGGCCGTGGCGTTCGACCCGGACACCGGCCGCCTGGACGTCGTCCCCGCGGCTCCTGCGTACGGCACGAAGCTGCGCTGGAGCACGCCGAAGCGACCTCGACGAGGATGTTCTCTTGGATGACGACCCCTACGAGTACGTCGGGGGAGAACCGCCAGTGGACGAGGACATCTACAGAGGCCGATGAAGCGCCCGGCTCCACCCCGAACCGCATGGTTTCCGCAACCTTGCCTGCTCGCCAGTGCTGAAAGGGACATGGCCGCTGCCGGGCCAGAGAGGCGGGCGGAGGGATCGCTACGGCCGATGGGTGATGGGCCCTGCCGCCGGGGCCATACTGGAGCCGTGACCGTGTAGCGTGCCGCCGCTTCCCGCTGGGCCCATGTGGCCGAGTGTCTGCCCGCGCATCTCGACGAGCTGTCCGGCCCCGCGACCGGGACGGTGGAGCTGCCTCTGCATCTGGCGTGGTTGGGGCTGAGGCGATTCGATCTCAACGACGAGAAGCTGCTGCTGGGCCTGTATCGCATCGTGCCTGTGCTGGGTTGTTGGCGTGTGTGGTCATGCGGCGAGGGCGTGGTTGTGCATGCGGGTGACGGCCTGGACGGCGTGGTGGAGGCCGTCGCCGCGTTGCCGGCAGTCACGCAGGATCTTGTAGTTCTTCATCCGTCCGATCACGTGCTCCACGCGGGCGCGGACCTTTCGGTGCTGGGCGTTGTCCTCCTCTTCGCCCTTGAGCAGTGGGCGTCCGGGGCGTTTGCGGTGCGGGACGATCAGGCCGGTGTTGAGGTAGGCGCCGTCGCCGAGCACCGTCACCCCTTCGCAGTGCCCGGCCAGGCCGGAGCGACGCCAGGCGTGCGCGTCCGCGGTGGTGCCCGGCAGCGGACGGGCCGCGGCCACCACGGGCCGGGTGCCCGCGTCCACGATGACCTGCACGTTCGCCGAGAACCGGTAGTTGCAGCTGGAGGCGCCCACGCTCCGGTCGCGGACCGGGACCAGGGTGCCGTCCACGATCCACAGACGGTCTGCGGCATCGGCCGGGCGGGAGACGGGTTCGAGCGCGAGCAGCGGGCCCAGTCGCTGGATGACCCGGCACACCGTGGAGGAGGAGACGCCGAACAGTGGGCCCGACTGCCGCATGGTGAGGTTCGTGCGGTAGTACACCGCGACCACCAGCACTCGCTCGGCCAGCGGCAGCGACCACGGCCGACCCCGAAGGGTGCCGTCACCGCCGCGCTCCCGCACCGCCTTCAACAGACGCTGAAACTGCGTCACTCGCAGCCCGGTGAACGTCTCCACCCACAGCCGCTCAGCCCTTAACACCCCGGCCATACATGGGAGATGCCCAGCTCAGGGCCTTGTGCAACGCTTTAAAGGCTGTCCCGCAATTGATCTCTGGCTTGGCGACGGGCAGGTTTCGGCCGCAGGCGTCGAGTGCCACCTATCCGGCGAGGGTGAGGTTGTGTAGGCGGGTGATGCCGAGCATGGCGTGGTGGATGCGGTCGCCTTTGAGGCGACAGTCGCGCAGGATCTTCCATGTGTTCATGTGGGCGAAGGTGTGCTCGATGCGGGCGCGAACCTGTTTGTGGGACCGGTTGTGTTCCTCCTTCCAGGCCGGGAGTTCGGCTTGCCCGGCCGGTCGCCGGTGCGGGATCACCAGTCCGGTGCCCTGGTAGCCGCCATCGGTGAACGTAGTGGTGGTGCCTACGGCGGCCTTGGTCGGCCGACCACGACGACCAAGCGGGTGACGGCGTCGATCACGACCTGATGGGCAGTCGGGTAGCGGTAGTTTTTGGACTGTTCGGTGATCGAATGGTCGCGAGTGGGCACCAGGGTGCCGTCCGCGATGAGCATGGTGTCCTTGCGGAAGCGCCGGCGAGGCTGGAGCGTGAGCCGGGGGCCGAGGTGATCGATGAGGCGGTCGGCCGCGGACTTCGAGATGCCGAAGAGCGGGGCAAGCCGGCGCATCGTCAAGTTTGTGCGCCAGTACGTTGTCACGAGCAGTACGCGGTCTTCCAGCGGCAGGCTCCACGGCCGCCCCCGCCGCACCGTATCCGCGCCCTCCCGTCGCAACGCGGCCACCAACCTGCCGTAGCAGCGCGGGCTCAGCCCGGTGAATGGAGCTGTCCAGGGCGGCTCGGACGCCGATGACCGCAACTGCCACAGCCGTCATCATCGCAAGGCAAGATCGCTTCACCTTGGACAAGACAAGATGGGCGACCGCGCCTGCCCGCTCCGTACTGCAATACCGGCTCAAGCTGCGATGTCGGCTTCGGGTTGGAGTGCGGGGCCGAGCAGCAGGCCCCCGTCCAGGACGAATTCCGAGCCCGTAGCGAAAGATGCGTCCTGGGAGGTGATGAAGAGCAACAGGCGGGTGATGTCAGAAGGTTCGGCGAGGCGGGGGATGGCGAAGGGATCGGGCGAGTAGAAGTCGGCGATGGCCGGCTGGCCTGCGACGGTGGGTTCGTTGATCAGCGGTGTGGAGACGACGCCGGGGTGGACGGAGTTGACCCGGATGTTGTCCCGCCCCAGCTCCAGCGCGGCCGTCTTGGTCAGCCCGCGCACGGCCCACTTGCTGGCGGCGTAGGGGGCGTACAAGGCCGTGCCGACGTGGGCCATGGTCGAGGCGATGTTGACGATGGTTCCGCCACCGCCCCTGCGCATCGACGGAGCCACGGCCCTGATGCCGAGGAACTGGCCGGTGACGTTGACGCTGAAGGTGTGCTCCCAGGTGCGGAGTTCGGTGTGCTCGATAGGAGCCGCCGGGTTCTGGACGCCCGCGTTGTTCACCAGGATGGTGACCGGCCCGAAGTGGCCTTCGACTTCTTGCACCAGTGCCGCCCAGTCGTCCTCGCAGGCAACATCCAGGCGAACGGACAGAGCCCGATGACCGAGCCGAGCAGCGAGATCGCGGCCGGCGTCGTCGTCGCGGCCGGCGATGACGACGTTCGCCCCCTCGGCGTGGTAGCCCCGCACATGACTGCTGCCCATACCCCCGCTGCCGCCCGTGACGATGACGGTCTGGCCCTCAAAGCGTTTCATGATGCGTCCTTCCAGGCTTACATAGTGGTGAGCCGAGTGACTCACCTCCTCTCTCAAGGTAGGAGCAGACCAAAGGTGAGTCAAGTGACTCACCTCGTAGTGAGGGGCATACTGGAGGGCATGACGGCACAGCCTTCGGAATACCACCGGCGCGTGGCAGCGCAGAAGCGGACGTCCATCATCGAGGCAGCGACGAAGCTGTTCCTCGACTCCGGCTACGACGGCACCTCGCTGGCCCGCATCGCCGAGGCGGCCGGAGTGTCGAGGGCGACTCTGTTCAAGCAGTTCACCACCAAGGCGGCCCTGTTCGAGGCGATCGTCACCGAATACTGGAGGGTCGACGACGAGGAGGCGCCCCTCCCCGAGCCAGGAAACCTCCGCGCAGGGCTTGAGGCCATCGGACGCCGATACGTGGACCTTCTCACCCAGCCCGGCATGGCCGCCCTCTTCCGCATCGTCATCGCCGAGGTGCCGCGCTTCCCCGAGCTCGGCGAGACCCAGTTCAAGCTCGGCAAGATGCCCTACTTCGAATCGGTCCGCCGCTACCTGGCAGCGGAGAACGCCGCCGGTACAGCCCGGCTCGACGATGCGGAGATGGCGGCGACCCAATTCCTCGGAATGATCTCCCACTACGTCTTCTGGCCGCGGATGCTGCTCGCACGCTGGGAGCCCGACGACACCGCCATCACCAACGCGGTCGACCAAGCGGTGCTGACCATGCTCGCCCGATACGGCACGCCGGGGACCCACGGCGCCTGACACACCAGGCCCCACCGCTCTGCGTAACCACCTCATACCTCCCGCACAGGCAGACCCTCGACCCCGTCGAGTACGTCGATCGAAGCCAAGGGCCGATTGCGGGACAGGACCTTAGATGATCATTCCAAGGGGTGCCTGCGGAGCGTGGGGGTGGGCGGTCAGGCGTCGGGGTCGACTTCGGGGTGTGTGAACCGCACGGGCTTGCCCAGTGACCGGGCGTAGGCGATTTCGGCTCGGGTGCTGTCTCCGATGTAGTCGCCGACTACGAGCACCTCATCAGCGAGCCGGATCTTCGCCCGGTGCAGATCGTCGAGCCGAACCTTCAGCGCCTCGGCCTCGACAGGATCGGACCAAAGTTCGTGCGGCGACTTCATGTCACAGCCCGGTTTGACGACAATCTTGCCGGCTTTGGTCTCCCGTAGATCGGCCTCGTTCATCTCGGTCATGAAGCGGGTGGAGCCGCAGATCACGACGATACGCGGGAGGCTCAGCTGCTTCTTCGCGTCGGCGAGTTTCTCCTCGGGGGTGAGTGGTTGCGGGTATGGCACTGGTTCCTCCTGGTGGTGTGCCCCAGCGGTGATGGCTTTGTCCCCGCTCTCCCGCCTGGGCCGGAAGCTTCCCGAACGAGGCGAAGAGCAGCCCTGGTTCCCTCCAGGGCAGGATGGTGGAAATTCCGTGTCGGTGTTCTGCTGAGTCATGCCGCCTCCTTGATCGAAGTCGGATCAAGTGTGCTTCGAATATCGAAGCGCTGTCGTAGGCCGGACACTACCGTTTCGGAATCCGAGGCGGCAGGACTGGCGGAGGTTTCGCGCCTGTCCCCGGCGCTCGGCCGAGCCACGGCAACCTCGTGACTTGGTGGTCCCGCCCCGCCTCCGATGCGAGTCGGGGCGTCAGTCCACGGAGTCCCTCTCCGGCGTCCCGTCGCCCACGGTGCCCAGATGTGAGACGCGGCCGGCGGACTGGTCGTCGGTGTGGTCCGCCCCTTGCGGATCGATCGTGGCGGCCCAGCGTTCCGCCCAGCGGGCGAGGGGGTTCAGGGCGTGGCGCGCCTCCTGTCCCAGTGGGGTGAGCTCGTAGCGGCTGTCCGGTAGTTGGTGAATCACCTGGGCATCCAGCAGTTCGGTCAGGCGCTGCCGCATCACGCTGGAGGACATGTCGTCGCACCGCTTCTGCAAGGGGCGGAATCCGAGCGGGCCCGCGCGAAGTTCCCACAGGATGCGCAGACTCCACCGCCGTCCGAACAGATCGAGTGCGGCCATGAGGGGGCGGCCGGTGGTCGAGCCGCGAACAGGACTGCCAGGTCTGGGTGTTGCCATGTCGGGATGTCCAGCTCTCCAGGGTTGATGCTTCGAATTCCGACACGCTAGCATCGGTGACCGCTTCGGAAATCGAAACGGAGGAGGCTGTTGTGGCACCTGCCCTGACGGCCTGGGTGAGAGGCGTTCCTGAAAGCCCGGGTCGACGGAGGCGAGACCGGCCGGGGGACTGGTACCCGGAACCCGTTCGTGGCGGGGGACGGGTGACCGGTACGCGGGAGATCGAGTGCAGGATCCACCAGGTCCTGTGAACCGGCCCAGCGGAACTTCAGTGCTGTCTCGTCAGCGGTTGCCGCCACCAAGCCAACGTCCACTCAGAGCTGGAGACCAGATGACCACGACCGAGTTTCCCTCGGCGGCAGCTCGGGCCGCCGTCGCTGCCGCCCTGGCCGAGGACGCGTCAGGGAAGGACATCACCACCGAGTGGAGCGTTCCCGAGGACCTGGCGGCCACGGCCGAGATCCGCACCCGGCACGGCGGCATCGCCGCCGGCCTCCCCGTGGTCGCCGAGGTCTTCGCGCAGGTCGACCCCGAGGTCAAGGTCGAGTCGGCCGTCGCGGACGGCGCCCGACTGGCCGACGGCCAGGTCCTGGTGCACCTGTCCGGTTCGGCGCGCAGCCTGATCACCGGGGAGCGTACGGCGCTGAATTTCCTGCAGCGCATGTGCGGCATCGCGACGCTGACCGACCGCTACGTCCAAGCTGTGGCAGGGACCAGGGCGCGCATCCTGGACACGCGCAAGACGGCGCCGGGCCTGCGCGCCCTGGACAAGTACGCGGTCACCGCCGGCGGCGGCCACAACCACCGCCTGGATCTCGGGGCGATGGTCCTGCTCAAGGAGAACCACATCGCCGCGGCGGGCGGGGTGACTGCCGCGATCGAGGCGGTCAGGCGCGGGATGGCGCGCACCGGGCCGACCGTGGAGGGCGATGTCGAGGTGCAGACCGTCACCCAGGCCGTGGAGGCCCTCGACGCCGGAGCCCGCTGGATCATGCTCGACAACATGCCGGTGGCCGACATCGAGCAGGTCGTGAAGGTGCGGGCCGGGCGGGCCGACGCTTCCCGGATCCTGCTGGAGGCCTCGGGCACCATCCGCCTGGACACAGTTGTCGCCATCGCCGGGACGGGCGTCGACCTCATCTCGGTCGGGGCGTTGACGCACAGCGTGCCCGCACTGGACCTGACCATGCTGCTGACCACCGGCCCGGTGCCATGTCCGAGGTAGTGGTCGTCGACGCGTGTCAGCGAGACGGCGCGGGTGGCAGCCCGACCGCCGTTGTGGATGATGGGCCGTTCACCGACGAGGAGCGATGCCGCATTTCCACGGAGCGGGGAACATCGCATGCCGTCTTCCTCCGCGCGAGCGGAATCGAGCGTCGTCAGCCCGCGTACACACTGCGGTTCTTCACCGCCCAGGACGAACTGCCCGCCTGCGGACACGGCACCGTCGCCGCCCTCGCCGTGCTCGCCGAACGGGAAGGCGGCGACCACGACTACCGCGCCGTCCTGCGTACGCCCCACCGCAGCTTCGACGGTCGGGCAAGCCGAAACGGTGACGGCCTGACGGCGTCGTTCGACCCGGGCCCGGTCAGCCTGCGTAGCGCCGGTGGACCCGAACTGAGGGCAGTCGCAGGCGGCCTCGGACTGACGGAGGACGCGGTCGCCGGCGACGCCTGCGTGGCGTCGAACGGGCGGCCGAGGCTTCTCCTGCCCATCCGATCCCGCGCCGCACTGGCCGAACTCACGCCGGACTCAACCCTGTTACGCGCAGCCTGTGACCGCTACGGTCTGCTGGGCTGCTACGCCTACTCGCCCCCGGACCGATACGGCCGAGCAGCAGCCCGGATGTTCGCCCCGTCGATCGGCGTCCCCGAGGACATCGCCAACGCCAACAGCACGGCCTGCCTGGCAGCGCATGCTGCCGGGTTCGGCGCACACGGCCTCGCTGTCGACATGGGTGACCACCTCGGCAGCCCGTCCACCATCACAGCGACCGTCCACCGCGACCGCACGGGACACCGGATCCGAGTCGGCGGCCAGGCAGCGATCGTGCGCAGGGTCATGCGATGAGGCCCGCGCGCTCAAGGCGAGGGTGCCGGTGCGCAGCAGGTCCAACTGCTGCGGTGAGAGCCCGGCCAGTTCTGGCGGCATCTGTGGCAGGGGTCCAGGGTTGATGGCCGATCACGCCGTACTGGTGCGACTCCTCCCTGCTTGTCGGCTCCTCTTCGTTCCAGTTCAGGCCGCCGCCCTTCCGGCGAGGCCGGTCATCGACTCGACCGGATTCGGCCGCAGCCTCAGCCGGTTGATCGAAGCCGTCCGACTTCGACGCCGTCTCCGTCGGCTCGCTGACCCACAGCGCGCCGGCCATGCATCTGAGCAAGCTTCTGAGCATCAATTCCGAACACAGGAGGCAACTGTGGCCAAGGGCTACTGGGTCAGCGTCTACCCCACCATGACAGACCCTGAGAGGCTTGCTGTCTACAACGAACTGGCCGGTCTGGCCGTCAAGGCCGCAGGCGGGCGGGTGCTCGCCGGCATCGGCAGCCGGGTCGTCGCACACGAAGCCGGAATCGCCGAGCGCGTTGTCCTGATCGAGTTCGGCAGCTTCGAAAAGGCGGTCGCCGCATACGAGAGTGCGGCCTACCAGAAGGCGCTGGCCGAACTCCCCGACGGCTTCGAGCGCGACTTCCGCATCATCGAAGGCCTCGACTGACGATCGAGGCTGCGTCGGCGACGAACACCAAGCCGACTGCCGGGATCACCCCGGCTCGTCCGCGCGCCGCACCGTCGCGCAAAGCGTCAGGCCGGTGGCATATCAGCGGTGATGTACCAGTCCGGCGACGGTTCCCGGCGGCGCGGCGGCTCGAACGTCGGCCTCGATGCCGGCGGGGTGGGTTCGACGAGGTTCCAGCGGCCGATGTGGGTCATCAGGGCGGCGTATGGGTTCGGGGTCGCGATGTTGGAGAAGTGGAACGTGCTCCGGGGCGGCACAGGCGGGACAGGGTGGTGCGGATCAGGGCTCGGGCGAAGCGTTCGAGGTAGTCGAAGAGGCCTCCGGCCCGGGCATGGGGCTCGAGTGTGGTCGGTTTGTAGTGTGCGTGTCTCGAGGGGGCTGGCGATCGGGATCTGCTGCGTCACGGGTGGTCCGCGGTGTGAGGCGGTCGTGGTCTGGAGTGTGCGGGAGTCGGTTTCGGCCTCGGCGGGCGGTTTCGGCCTCGGCGCGGGCCCGCAGTTGTTGAGGGGGCTCTTTGTGTGGGGCGTTGTCGGCCGGTGTGCGGGTGGCTGTCGAAGTCGCGTACATCGAGTATGTGCACGAGGGTGCGGCTGCCGGTCTCGTGTCGAGGTGATGTCTTGACTTGGGCTTTGGTCTGCATGGTGTGGTGCGGTGGTGTCCGTGCGGGTACCGTTCCGGCGGCGTCTGAGCGTGGTGTTCCGTGTGTGTCCTGGCAGTCATGCGGGGGCTGACCGGTGGGCCAGTTCGTAGGCGGAGTCGACGGTTTCGATGAGGTGGTCGTTGGCCGTATGGCGGCATAGTTCGGCCATGAGGCCGGCGTCGGACTCGCAGGCGTGATCGGCGAGCCTGAGGGCGGTAGGAACGAGGTGGATTGGATGTGGCCGGCGAGTTCGGGAATCGTCCGGTGGTGCTCGACCGGGAACTCGTGGCGTCCGGCGGTGTCGAAGCCGGCTCGGGGCAGTACTTCGTGGTCGGGGTCCTGCTGGCGTGCTTGGTCCCAGCCGGGCGGGACGCGATCGGAGGTGCCGAGGGTGTCTTGCCATGAGCGCAGCAGCCTGTCGAGTGTCTGCTGCCAGTGCCGGGGCCGGCCCATGGCGAGGCCGACCAGCACAGCGCGAGGCAGCCGCCGGGCTTGAGCCAGGTGTAGGTGCGCTGGGCCACCAGGGGGGGGCGGTTCATCCGGTGGTAGGCATTGCCGATGACGATCAGTTCGAAGCTGCCCGGCTCGGCGTCCAGATCTTCGGCACGGGCGGTGACCGTCCGGAGGTGGTCTGCACCGACGGCGTCTGCCTTGGCGCGGACCATCTCGGTCATGCCCGGTTCGGCGTCTGCGGCCCACACGTCTGTGAACCGCTCGCGCAGGGGGAAGGCGAGTTGGCCGGTGCCGCATGCCAGGTCCAGCAGGCGTCCGCGCCCTGAGGGGGCGGCTCGGCGTGCGAGGTCGGCGATCAGCGGGTTGGGGTAGGGGAGTCGGAACTGCTCGTAGTACCGGGCCGGTCCCTTGGTAGAGGTCGGGGCCGAATTTCACCTGACTGTCCACGCGGCCACCAGGTCATGGGCAGCGGGGCTGAGGAACGTGGCCGGACAGGAGCACTTGGCTGCGTAGGCCGATCGTGGTGCTTCGGTTGTCCTCCGTCACGCCGGCAGGTTGCGTTTTGCGCAGGAACTCGAATTTTGTGTGTCTGGGTGTCTGGCGCCTGCGCTTCTTGATGCGGTTGACGTGGTCTTGGGCGGCGTCGGAGTTCCGGGGCGTGGAGGCCGGTGATGGCGGCGTCGTGGTCGCGTTCGGGGCGCTGGGCGGTGTGCCGGTGGGCGGTGTGCTGGGGGGCTGGGTGGTTCGGTGGTGGAGGTGGCGGCTTCGATCCGGGTCGGTAACTGGTCGCCGCGGTGGAGGTGAGTGAGCATGGGCCGATGGAACGCATGTGCTTGCAGAGTGCCGTTGGTTCGGGGCAGTTGGCCAGGGAGGGTCTTGAGCTGGAGCCGGTCGGCTTCGGGGAGGGTGTCCGGGGTGGGGGAGGGGCCGGCGTGTGATGGCGCGGGCCGATGGCCCGGGCAGGCTGTCTGCTTGGCGGTCGTCCGGGTCTCGACCTGGACGATGGTGTGGGGTCACTTTGACGGGCTTGACAGACACGCCCTCCACCGAGGGGAACAGCGATTCATCCGGATGCGGCTGTGCTTCGTTCACGGCGGGGCACTGTTGACTACACCGCATGTGTGGGCCGGGTGATTTCGGGTGGTTTCAGCCGCTCTCCCGCAGCAGCGTGGACCGGCCGGGGCTGGGCGGGCCGGATGTCGGATCTGCCGCATGCGATGGGCGGTTATGGCCGATGACGCGCTCGACTGTTGGCAGCCCGGGCCGTTCACGAGCCTGGACGCGGCGCAGCTCCCGGCTCGTCGAGAGCCTGCCGGAGGATCCCGGGGAAGATCCGGCTGGCCGGCGTCCTGGTCGCCGTCGATCTGTCTCCGCTGCGGCAGGTTCGCCCCCTGAGGCACCAGTGATCGGAATCTGTCGGTATTTCGCCGTCCTTGCCTGTGTGTTCCTGCGGGCGGGGGGCCTAGCCGTCGCGGGCCCGGGTGCGGCTTGGGGAGTTGCTTCCTGGAGGGCGGCGGCGTCGGTCACTGGATCACCGAGTACGGGGACGCCGACCGGCGGGCCTGGGTGGGCGTCGACACTGAGTATGTCGGAAAGACGTATGTCGAGCGTCCCGAGGATTTTGCTGTGGGCGAGTTCCTGGCCGGCGGCGAGGGGTGGGTTGAGTATCGCCTAGGGGTGGTCGGCGGTCCCAGGTTCGGGGTGGCCGGGGTCGATTTCGCCTGGGGACCGGCCGAGGGCAGTGGCAACGCTGTTTGCGGCCTCGCGGTGCTGTGCAAGCAGGAAATGCTGAACTGGGATGAACGGGGCCGCATGAGTGATTGTGTCGGTGAGAAGCAGCAGCACCTGAAGGTCAGTTCTGGGAACGCTGGACGGCACTTGCGTGCAGGATGTCGGCGAGTTTCTGCAACACTCGAAGTCGGAGTCTGCAGGGGGACGGGGGGCCTGTTAGTGAGCTGTTCGGATTGTTGTCGGTTGGTGGGTGAGGGTAAGGCCGGTGCCGGTCAGGCAGCCGTCGATGAGGTCGGGGCGGAGCTGGATATGACGCAGGCCCCGGCGCAGGGTGCGTTCGATGTATTCGTCGTCGGTGAAGGCGGTGTTGGCCAGCGGGCCGCGCCGTAACCGCGACCAGACGTCCTCCGCCGGATTCAAATCCGATGCGTAGGAGGGCAGTTGCACGATGGTCAGCCAGTCGTGTCCGGCTGCGTACTCCCGCATCCCGGCGGCCCGGTGGGTGTTGAGATTGTCCCGGATCAGGACGATGGGGGCCTTGAGCTGGATGTGAGCGCGCACGATCAGGTCGCGGTAGTCACGCCAGGAGAAGGTGTCACGTCCCTTGCCCTTGTGCTTGCGATGGCGGCGCGGCCGGTAGATCAGCCGGGACGCCTCACCCTCCAGGTGCGGGCCCGCGGCGGCGTCGTCGAAAACCCCGCCTCGTCCTCGAAGACGGTGAACGCCCCCAGTGCCGCCGCAGTCATTCCACCTGCGGCCACACGTCCTTCTTCCACAGCTCCACCGCGTGCTCGTCACGCTCCAGTGCCCGCCGGGCGGGAGACTGGCATGACCAGCCGTGCCGGTGCATCAGGCGCCACACCCCGGCCGACGAGCAGTCGACCCCCAAACCTCCAGGAGATCACCACTCTGATCCTGGCCTGGGTCCACCGCTGGTCTTCCCAGCCGTGTTCGGCGGGTCCCCGGGCCAGCTCCTTCATGCTCGGTGAACTGGCCGTCGGAGAGCTTCGGTTGTTTCGGCGGGCCTGTGGAGGCAAGGCCGGCCATGCCGCCCTCTCGCCGGGCACGCCGCGAGCGCTCCACCGGCCGTTCACTCACCCGTAGATCCTCGCGATCGCCGTGTTCTTCTCACCGCACGCAGACCGTTCGCCGGCCTCGTACCGGATCCGCTCGCGAAGCCGCCGCCGCTCCGGGGTCAGCCCACCACCCTGCGCGTACCGCATACCTCCGGCCTACCGCAGGGATCACCACGCGTCAGCCCCCCGACAACAATCCGAAGAGATCAGTAACCAGCCGGTGACATCCACGCAGACGGACAACTGACGACCCACAAACACCGTCAGAGCCATCCTTGCGGAAACCATTGGTGCCCGGCTTGCTCCGCTGATGGACTGACGTCCTACCGTGAGTCTGCCGTGTGACGGAGGTAGTGGTTGTGACGGGTTATGACGTGCTTGCCGAGGTGTACGAATGGCTCATCTCGGATGCAAAGTTGCCTCCGGCCGAGTTCGCTGCGTCGTTCGACGACGTCCTCGATCTCCTGCCGTCGAACGCTCACGTCCTCGACTGTTCGTGCGGAACCGGACAGTTGGCGGTTGGCCTCGCCGGTCGTGGCATGCAGGTTGTCGCAACTGACGCCAGCGAGGCGATGGTTCGTCGGACTGCAGAGTTGTCTGGGGAGTTCGGGGTATCCGTCCGGGCCGTACGGGCGAGCTGGGAGGAGTTGCCCGACCATTTCCAGGACAACATGTTCGACATGGTGTTCTGCGTTGGCAACTCGCTTCACCATGCCGCGGGGGCGACGGGCAGGGGTGCTGCTCTGGAGTCGATGTCACGGCTTTTGCGCCCCGGCGGGCGCTTGGTACTCACATCCCGCACTTGGGAACTCGTGAGGGCCAGAGGTTCCCGGCTGGAGATCAGTGACCGACTCGTCCGCCGGAACGGTCGTGATGCCGTCGTGGTCTACCGCTGGGAGATTGCGCCGCATTGGGAGGGGGAGCACCACATCGAGATTGCGATCGCGCAAGTTGATGCGGCCGGGTTGGTTCTTGTCCGCTCGGAACTGCTGTCCTGCTGGCCCTACCGGTACGAGGAACTCGAAGTCGAGCTGCACCGGGTCGGACTCCGGACGGAACTGAGCACGTTCGATCTTGAGGCCGAGAACTACATGGTGGTCGCGAGCAAGGTATGAACACCGGACTCTCAGTCCCTGGCCGGACCGCGCGGTTGCTCGCGGGACGCTTGCGCCTTCTCATCGGTGCGGGTTCAGGTGGTCAATGCAACGCCTCGGACGAGGAGTGCTCGTCGATCAGACGGCGGTAGGTCCTCCGGTGACGGTGTGGCGCTGTTTTCTGGTCGCGTCGAGATCAATGAGCAGGATCTCGCCGATCAGCGGCGTGAACGCAGTCGCTGCCGGACAGGTCACGCTCGCCGATTGTCTGGTGGTCGGTCTGCCACTGCCGGGTGAGGCGGGTGAGCGTCGCCGGCGACAGTCCGGCCGTCGAGCCGGGGAACTGCTCCGGCGCAGGTACGGAGTCGCCGCAGGGCAGGCCGTGCAGTCAGAGCAGCGGCAACACCATGCTGGTCTTCGGGGCTTGCGGCACCGCGGCGGCTGGGGGCACCTCCCGGCCGCAGGCTGGGGGAGATCGCCGGGGGAAACCTCTTGTGCTCGCCCGTGGCCTCGTCGACGTGCTGGTCGTTGGCCCGCGGTGCTTTCACCTCGACCGCCCCGGCCGCCGTGGTGACCTTCCGCGCCTGGTGGCCATTGCGGACCACCGGGCGCCGGCGGGTGTTGTCTCGCTGTTCTGCGAACTCGGCTGTGCAGGCGTTGATCTCGGCCTCCGGTGCGGCGGCCGGCATCCTCCGGGCGCCCTGCCGGACGATCTCGTCGATCGGCGACGACCCGCCGCTGGGGGTGCCGTCGGCGGTGACTACGGTGAGCACGCACGTGCCTTCCGGTCGACGCGGCAACGTCGGCCCTGCTCGGTGACCCATCGATCAATCCTCCGGGGAGGCATGTCCTGCCGGGTCTGATCCACAGGTCTTGAGCATTGCTCCGCGGGGTGGGG
>NZ_JBNGGG010000067.1:0-40116 GCF_049974585.1 Streptomyces sp. UG1
TCGCGTTCCACCAGCAGGGGCAGCGGGTCGGTGGCGGTGACCAGGTCCCGCAGCGGATACCGGCCCAACACCGCGTCGACCTCGGGCGTCAGCGCCGCCGCCAACCGCCAGGCGGCCGGGCGGCTTTCGTCCCGCAGGGCCGCCACAGCCGCGCGGATCACCGGCCGCCCCTCGCCCTCGGGCACTCCGGCGGCGGCGCGCTCGTACAGCCGCGCGCCCTCCTCCAGCACCAGCTCGGTGTCCATCCCGGCCGGGATCTTGATCTGCGCGTGGTGCCGCCAGGTGGCCACCGGGTCGCCCCAGGCCTCGACATGGTAGGTCCAGTGACCCGGCTCACCGGCGGTGACGTCGGCGCCCCAGCGGTCGGTGCCGGGGGCCAGTTCACGCATCGGCGTCCACGGGCCGGGACGGCCGTCCGGGCCGGTCAGCACGACATTGGCGGCCACGGCGTCATGGCCCTCGCGGAACACGGTCGCCGAGATCTCGAAGGTCTCGCCGGTCACCGCCTTCGCGGGCCTGCGCCCGTGCTGGACGATCGGGCGGACGTCGAGAACCGGTATGCGCCCGACGCCGCCGGCCATGTCGGTCGTGGAGGGTCGCTCCGGGGCCGGCGGTCCGGGGTCGGCGGTGACGGCGCGGGGCTTCGGGAGTGCTTCGGTGCGAGGCGTCGGGGGTGAGGACGACTGGTGGTGCATGGCGGGCATGACCGCTCCTGTCCGCGTCAACGTGGGTGGGCGGATGGCTGTGGGGAGGTGGGTCCTGCGTGGTGGTGCAGAGTGCACCCGGGGGTGCACGGGTGGGGTGTACCGAAGGAGCCTTCCCACCCTATTCGGGTGGGCAATCCGGCACTTTGTTAACTACTCACGCGTATGTCTACGCACAAGACCGGCCCCGTTCCAGCAGAACGGGGCCGGTGTCCGCACTTCGGCGTGAAGAGGGCGCTACGAGCCCGGTACCTGCAGCAGTTTGTTCGGTGAGCCGAGCCCGCGGCCGGAGACCTTGCCGGACGCGGCCCGCGCCACGAGCGCCTTGGACACCTGTGCGGGCGGTGCCTTGGGATGGTCGGCCAGATAGAGCGCGGCCGCGCCCGCCGCGTGCGGCGACGCCATGGACGTACCGGAGAAGGTCGCCCGGCCGGTGTCGCTCGCGTACGACGCGGAGGTGATCGACACGCCCGGGGCGAACAGGTCAAGGGCCGTGCCGGTGTTGGAGAAGCCCGCGCGGGCGTCCTTGCGGTCGGTGGCGCCGACCGTGATGGCCTCCCGTACCGCGGCGGGGGAGTACAGGCCGGCCGGCAGCCCGTCGTTGCCCGCCGCGACCGTGTAGATGACGCCGGAGGCGATGGAGTTGCGTACGGCGGCGTCCAACTGCGTGTTGCGGTAGCCGCCGAGGCTGACGTTGGCGACCGCCGGCTTCTTGGCGTGCCTGGTCACCCAGTCGATGCCCGCGATGACGTCGGACGTGGTGCCGCCGCCGGCGTTGTCGAGGACGCGTACGGCGACGACCTTGGCCTTCTTGGCGACGCCGTACTGCCTGCCCGCGATGGTGCCGGCGACATGGGTGCCGTGGCCGTTGCCGTCGCTCGCGGTCCTGTCGTTGCCGACGAAGTCCCAGCCGTAGCGCGCCCGTCCGCCGAAGTCCTTGTGCGAGATGCGGATGCCGGTGTCGATCACGTACACCGTCACTCCCGCCCCCGCGGACTCGGGCCAGGTGTAGCTCTTGTCCAGGGGCAGGTTCCGCTGGTCGATGCGGTCGAGCCCCCAGGACGGCGGGTTCTTCTGGGCGTGGGCCGGTGTCACACGGGTGTCCTGGACGACCGAGGCGACCCGGGGGTCCGCCGCGAGGCGCCTGGCCTGTCTCTCGCCCGCCTGGATGGCGTAGCCGTTGAGGACCGTGCCGTAGGTGTGGCTGATTTTCGCCCCGTACTTCTCGGCGAGGCTCTTTCCGGCCGTCGACGGAGCCTTCGTTCCCCCCTTGAGTGTCACCAGGTAACTGCCGCTGACGGTGCCGGGTTTCCCGGCGCCGAGTATCTGCCCCTCCGGTGCGGCGTGCGCGGGCATGGTGGTGGCCGAAAGCGCGGCGACACAGGTCACCGCGGTCAGGCCACCCGCCCGGCGCAGACGCCGCGAAAGCGTCCGTGCCATGGTGTGAGTTCCCCTCCTCAACTCGGCGCACCGCGGCCCTGGAACGCCGGGTGCACCCGGCCCGGCCGGTGCGCCGACTGTCACCTTCTCGTGATGCGAGAAGTCGCCACAAGGAGGCCTACGGGGGCGGAATCGGCCATATCGCCTATGGGGGGTGTGTAAAGGTTGCGGCCGATTTCAGCCGGAGGCACGCCTTCCGCCGCCCCGCGGACGGGCGCCCTCTCCGCTGGAGAGTCGCGTGGAGCGTCGCAAAACGCGCTGTGGTTACGAAGCCCCGCATACCGATACCGTCGGGGGCGATGACGGGACCCACACCGCCGTGGGCCCCCTGCCACGCGCTGCCCGAGGTGAACCGTGAAGGCGATCCGTCGATTCACCGTCCGACCTGTCCTCCCCGAACCCCTCCGGCCCCTGAGCGACCTGGCGCGCAATCTGCGCTGGTCCTGGCACGCCGAGACCCGCGACCTCTTCCAGTCCGTGGACCCCGAGCGCTGGGCCGCCTCGGGCAACGACCCCGTCCGGCTGCTGGGCAGCGTGTCGTCCGAGCGGCTGGCCGAGCTGGCCGAGGACCGCCGCTTCCTGCGCCGTCTGACCGCGGTCGCCGGCGACCTCGACGACTATGTCACCGGTGAGCGCTGGTACCAGGAGCAGTCCGCCGAACTGCCCGCCGCCGTCGCCTACTTCTCGCCCGAGTTCGGCATCACCGCCGCCCTGCCGCAGTACTCCGGCGGCCTCGGCATCCTGGCCGGCGACCACCTCAAGGCGGCCAGCGACCTCGGTGTGCCGCTGATCGGCGTCGGGCTGCTGTACCGGCACGGCTACTTCCGCCAGACCCTGTCCCGGGACGGCTGGCAGCAGGAGCACTACCCCGTCCTGGACCCGAACGAGCTGCCGCTCACCCTCCTGAAGGAACCCGACGGCACCCCCGCCCGGGTCTCCCTCGCCCTGCCCGGCGGCAAGTCGCTGCACGCCCGCGTCTGGCTGGCCCAGGTCGGCCGGGTGCCGCTGCTGATGCTCGACTCGGACGTCGAGGAGAACGACCTCGGCGAACGGGGCGTGACCGACCGGCTCTACGGCGGCGGCAGCGAGCACCGGCTGCTCCAGGAGATGCTGCTGGGTATAGGAGGTGTCCGGGCGGTCCGTACGTACTGCCGCCTGACCGGCCACGCCGCCCCCGAGGTCTTCCACACCAACGAGGGGCACGCCGGCTTCCTGGGCCTGGAGCGCATCGCCGAACTGGCCGCCGAGGGCCTGGACTTCGACTCCGCCCTGGAGGCGGTCCGTGCCGGCACCGTCTTCACCACCCACACCCCCGTCCCGGCCGGCATCGACCGCTTCGACCGCGAGCTGGTCGCCCACCACTTCGGTTCCGACGCCGAACTCCCGGGCGTCGAGGTCGAGCACATCCTCCGGCTCGGCATGGAGACCTACCCCGGCGGCGAACCCAACCTGTTCAACATGGCCGTGATGGGTCTGCGCCTGGGCCAGCGGGCGAACGGCGTCTCGCTGCTGCACGGAAACGTCAGCCGCGAGATGTTCTCCGGACTGTGGCCGGGATTCGACCCCGAGGAGGTCCCGATCACCTCCGTCACCAACGGCGTGCACGCGCCCACCTGGGTCGCCCCCGAGGTCTTCCGCCTCGGCGCCCGCCAGATCGGCGCCCGGCGCACCGAGGACGCGATGACCCTCGGCGGCTCGGAGCGCTGGGACGCGGTCGGGGAGATCCCCGACCAGGACATCTGGGAGCTGCGGCGGGCGCTGCGCGAGCAGCTCGTCCTTGAGGTGCGCGAGCGCCTGCGCGCCTCCTGGCGGCAACGCGGCGCCGGAACGGCCGAGTTGGGCTGGATCGACGGGGTCCTGGACCCCGACGTCCTCACGATCGGATTCGCGCGCCGGGTGCCGTCGTACAAACGCCTGACGCTGATGCTGCGCGACCGCGACCGTCTGATGGACCTGCTGCTGCACCCGGAGCGGCCGATCCAGATCGTGGTGGCGGGCAAGGCGCACCCGGCGGACGACGGCGGCAAGCGCCTGGTGCAGGAGCTGGTGAGGTTCGCGGACGACCCGCGGGTGCGCCACCGCATCGTCTTCCTGCCGGACTACGGCATGGCGATGGCCCAGAAGCTCTACCCCGGCTGCGACATCTGGCTGAACAACCCGCTCCGGCCCCTGGAGGCGTGCGGCACCTCGGGCATGAAGGCGGCCCTGAACGGCTGCCTGAACCTGTCGGTGCTCGACGGCTGGTGGGACGAGTGGTTCCAGCCCGACTTCGGCTGGGCGATCCCCACCGCGGACGGCACCGGCACCGACCCGGACCGGCGCGACGACATAGAGGCGGCGGCGCTGTACGACCTGCTGGAACAGCGCGTCACGCCGCGCTTCTACGAGCACGGCCCGGCGGGCCTGCCGGACCGCTGGATCGAGATGGTCCGCCGGACCCTGACCCTGCTGGGCCCGAAGGTCCTGGCCGGCCGGATGGTCCGCGAGTACGTGGAACGCCTCTACGCGCCCGCCGCGCACGCCCACCGCGCGATGACGCCGGACGCGGCGCGTGAGCTGGCTGCCTGGAAGGCGCGGGTCCGCTCGGCGTGGCACGACGTGAGCGTCGACCACGTGGAGACGTCCGCGGCCACCGCCACGGCGGAGCTCGGCACCACCCTCACCCTCCGCGTCCGCGTCGCCCTCGGCGCCCTCGCCCCCGACGACGTCGAGGTCCAGGCGGTCTCCGGCCGGGTCGACTCCGAGGACCGCATCGCCCACGCCTCGACGGTGCCCCTGAAGCCGGCGTCGGGCTCCGACACGGAGGGCCGCTGGACCTACGAGGGCCCGCTGTCCCTGGACCGGACGGGACCGTACGGCTACACGGTCCGCATCCTCCCGGCACACCGGCTGCTGGCGTCGAGCGCGGAGCTGGGGCTGGTGGCGGTGCCGTCCGAGGAGATGGGGGAGGGGGCGGGGGTTCTGATGCGGTGACCGCGGGGGCTGTGGGCGCTGTGGGTGTGCCGAGGCGTCGCGAACAAGCGATCTATGCTCGTGCCGTAGGAGATCCCTGGCACGCTGAAGAAAGCCACGGTAGAAAGCCACAGCAGAAAGCCGCAGTCCATTGAACTTCTGGTCGATCTACCAGCACGGCTTCGCGCGGGTCGCCGCGTGTACGGGCCACACCGTCATCGCCGACCCGCGCGCCAACGCGGAGGCCGTGCTGCGGCAGGCGCGCCGGTGTGCGCGGGAGGGCGTCGCCGTCGCCGTCTTTCCCGAGCTGGGGCTGACGGGGTACTCGATCGAGGACCTGCTGCTGCAGGACGCGGTGCTCGACGAGGTCGAGGAGGCGGTCCGGGCCGTGGTCGCCGGGTCGGCGGAGCTGCTGCCCGTGCTGGTCGTCGGCGCGCCGCTGCGCCACCGCCACCGGATCTACAACTGCGCGGTGATCGTGCACCGGGGCCGGATCCTCGGCGTGGCGCCGAAGTCGTACCCGCCGAACTACCGGGAGTTCTACGAGCGCCGGCAGATCGCGTCCGGCGAGGACGAGCGGGGCGGGACGATCCGGGTCGGCGGCGAGGAGGTGCCGTTCGGGATCGACCTGCTCTTCGAGGCGCAGGACGTGCCGGGGCTGGTCCTGCACGCCGAGATCTGCGAGGACATGTGGGTGCCGGTGCCGCCGAGCGCGGAGGCGGCGCTGGCGGGCGCGACCGTGCTTGCGAACCTGTCCGGCAGCCCGATCACGGTGGGCCGGGCCGAGGACCGTCGGCTGCTGTGCCGGGCGGCGTCCGCGCGCTGTCTGGCGGCGTACGTCTACTCGGCGGCCGGGCTCGGTGAGTCGACCACCGATCTGTCCTGGGACGGGCAGACCATGATCTACGAGAACGGCGTCCTGCTCGCCGAGACGGACCGCTTCCCGCTCGACGACCAGTACGCGGTGGCCGACGTGGACCTGGACCTGCTGCGGCAGGAGCGGCACCGGATGGGCACGTTCGACGACAACCGGCGCGCGCACGCCGGGCGGACCGACGACTTCCGGCGGGTGCGGTTCCGGCTCGACCCGCCGACGACCGACCTGGGGCTCAAGCGCCGGGTCGAGCGCTTCCCGTTCGTGCCCGCCGACGCCGACCGGCTCGCCCTGGACTGCTACGAGGCGTACAACATCCAGGTCGCGGGCCTCCAGCAGCGGCTGGGCGCGATCGGCGGCCCCAAGGTCGTCATCGGGGTGTCCGGCGGGCTGGACTCCACGCACGCGCTGATCGTCGCCGCCCGGGCGATGGACCGCGCGGGCCGCCCGCGCAGCGACATCCTCGCCTTCACCCTGCCGGGCTTCGCCACCAGCGACCACACCAAGGACAACGCCCACAAGCTGATGAACTCCCTCGGCGTCACCGCGGCCGAGCTGGACATCACGCCGACCGCGCGCCTGATGCTCCAGGAGATGGGCCACCCCTTCGCGGCCGGCGAGCCGGTGTACGACGTCACCTTCGAGAACGTCCAGGCCGGCCTGCGCACGGACTACCTGTTCCGCCTCGCCAACCAGCGCGGCGGCATCGTGCTCGGCACCGGCGACCTCTCGGAGCTGGCGCTGGGCTGGTCCACGTACGGCGTGGGCGACCAGATGAGCCACTACAACGTCAACTCGGGTGTGCCGAAGACGCTGATCCAGCATCTGATCCGCTGGGTCATCGGCAGCGAGCAGTTCGACGAGGAGACCGGCAGGACGCTGGCCGCGATCCTCGACACCGAGATCAGCCCGGAGCTGGTGCCGGGCGAGGAGATGCAGTCGACGGAGTCGAAGATCGGGCCGTACGCGCTGCACGACTTCACGCTCTTCTACGTCCTGCGGTACGGCTTCCGGCCGTCGAAGATCGCCTTCCTGGCGTGGCACGCCTGGCACCAGGCGGACGCGGGGGCCTGGCCGCCCGGGTTCCCCGAGGCGAAGCGGGTGGCGTACGACCTGGCCGAGATCCGGCGCTGGCTCGAGGTGTTCTGCCGTCGCTTCTTCGCGTTCGCACAGTTCAAGCGGTCCGCCATGCCGAACGGCCCGAAGGTCTCGGCCGGCGGCTCGCTCTCGCCGCGCGGTGACTGGCGCGCGCCGTCGGACGGCAACGCGGCTGCCTGGCTGCGGGACCTCGACCGCATCGACGACTGAGGCGTCCGGTTCGTTTATCGAACGTGAACTCCCGGACAACGGACGATTTCCGGCCAACTTCCTGACGCGGCCCTGACAGAAACCGCGGTCACCTGACACGCTTCCCACGGCCGCGTCACAGCAACCCCACACCACCGTCACACGACGGTGCCCGCGGCCGAGCTCCCGCACGCGCACGTCGTTCTGCGTACCACCACGTTCCGCCCGGACGGCCCACCCGCCGGCCGGTCTCCCCTGGCCGCGTGATCCGCGGCCGCGCAGAAGGAGTCAGTGTTGAGAGACAGTTCCTCCCGCAGACGCACCCCCCACAGACGCACCCCCCACAGACGCACCTCCCACGCAGCACAGCGCCGCACGACGCACCGCCGGGCCGCCGCCGTCGCCCTCGTCGGCGTCTCCGCCCTGATCGCCGCGGCCGTCCAGACGGGCGCCGCCACCGCAGCCCCGGAGAAGGCACCGTCGGCCGCGGGCAAGGTCATACCGGGCGCAGAGTCCGTCAAGCTGTCCCCCGCCCAGCGTGCGCAGTTGATACGCGAGGCCAACGCCACCAAGGCGGACACCGCCAAGGACCTGGGTCTGGGCGCCAAGGAGAAGCTGGTCGTCCGTGACGTCCTCAAGGACGGCGACGGCACGCTCCACACCCGCTACGAGCGCACCTACGACGGCCTGCCCGTCCTCGGCGGCGACCTGGTCGTCGAGACCGCGAAGTCCGGCGCGACCGAGGCCGTCGTCAAGGCGACCCGCACCGCCATCAAGCCGGCCACCACCGCGGCCGCCGTACCCGCCGCCAAGGCCGAGAAGCAGGCGCTGGCCGCCGCGAAGGCCGAGGACGCCAAGAGCCCCGACGTCAACCGGGCGCCCCGCAAGGTGATCTGGGCCGCGGACGGCAAGCCGACCGTGGCGTACGAGACGGTCGTCGGCGGGTTCCAGCACGACGGCACCCCGCAGGAGCTGCACGTCATCACCGACGCCACCACCGGCGCGAAGCTGTACGAGTGGGAGGCCATCGAGACCGGCACCGGCAACACGGTGTACAGCGGCACGGTCGACCTGACCACCACGCAGTCCGGTTCGACGTACAACCTCACCGACGGCGCGCGCGGCAACCACCGGACGTACAACCTCAACCGCGGCACCTCCGGCACCGGCACCCTCTTCTCCGGCTCCGACGACGTCTGGGGCAACGGCAGCCCGTCCAACCTGGAGTCCGCGGGCGCCGACGCGCACTACGGTGCCGCGCTGACCTGGGACTACTACAAGAACGTGCATGGGCGCAGCGGCATCCGCGGCGACGGCGTGGGCGCGTACTCCCGGGTCCACTACGGCAACAACTACGTCAACGCGTTCTGGTCCGACAGCTGCTTCTGCATGACGTACGGCGACGGCTCGGGCAACGCCAACCCGCTGGTGTCGATCGACGTGGCCGCGCACGAGATGACCCACGGGCTCACCTCCAACACCGCTGGCCTGCGCTACAGCGGCGAGTCGGGCGGTCTGAACGAGGCCACCTCCGACATCTTCGGCGCGACCGTCGAGTTCTACGCCGGCAACTCCTCCGACGTCGGTGACTACCTCATCGGCGAGGAGATCAACATCCGCGGTGACGGCACGCCGTTGCGCTACATGGACAAGCCCAGCAGGGACGGCTCGTCGAAGGACGCCTGGTACTCCGGCATCGGCTCGATCGACGTGCACTACTCGTCCGGGCCCGCGAACCACTTCTTCTACCTGCTGAGCGAGGGCAGCGGCACCAAGACCATCAACGGTGTCACCTACGACTCGCCCACCTCGGACGGCCTTCCGGTCACCGGCATCGGCCGGGACAAGGCGGAGAAGATCTGGTTCCGCGCGCTGACCACCAAGTTCACGTCCACGACCAACTACGCGGGCGCCCGTACCGGCACCCTGGCGGCGGCCGGTGAGCTGTACGGCACCACGAGCGCCGAGTACAAGGCGGTGCAGGACGCCTGGGCCGGCGTCAACGTGGGCACGCGCTCCGACGGGGGCGGCGGCGGTGGCGGTACGACCTTCGAGAGCGGCACCGACGTGTCGATCCCGGACAACGGGGCGGCCGTGACCTCCGCGATCACCGTGTCCGGCCGGACCGGCAACGCGCCGTCCGACCTCCAGGTCGGCGTGGACATCGTCCACACCTACATCGGCGACCTCAAGGTGGATCTGCTCGCCCCCGACGGCACGGTGTACACGCTGAAGGGGTACGGCACCGGCGGGAGTTCGGACAACCTGAACACCACCTACACGGTGAACGCGTCCTCCGAGACCGCCAACGGCACCTGGACGCTGCGCGTCCAGGACAACGCGGCCATCGACACCGGCTACATCAACGGCTGGAAGCTGACCTTCCCGTAGCCCCGTAAGCCCGTAAACCCGTTCAGGCGCGGTCAGGACAGGGCGGCCGCGACAAGGCGGTCCAGATCTGGTGCAAGGCGCTGACCGAGCACAAGGCGGTGGCGGCGGCCTGGACCGCCGTCAACGTGAGCTGAGCACGGGCCTGTTGACACAGGCTCGGCGGACGGCACCCGGGACGAAGGCATTCCCGGGTGCCGTCCTACCCTTGGGAACCATGTCTTTGGGGCCTTTCACGTACGACGACGTCGGCGCGACCCGGGAGAACGGCTTCTGCCCGCCCGGCTTCCGCCCCCTGCACGTGCGCACCCGCATCGGCGAGGGCGAGGAGGTCTTCCGCAGAGCCGCCGAGGCGGTCATGACCTGGGAGATGCACCGCGCGATGGGCGTCGGCATCGAGGCCACGGCCGACCGCGCGGCCCCCGACGTCGACGTCACGGTCACCCTCGCCGGTGTCATCAAGGCCCCGTGCCGGGTGGTCTGGACGGTGGAGGAGCACCGCAGGATCGGCTGGGCGTACGGCACGCTCGCCGGCCATCCGGAGTGCGGCGAGGAGGCCTTCCTGGTGGAGCGCACGGGGGACGGCACCGTGTGGCTGACCGTCCGCGCCTTCAGCCGCCCGGCCAAGTGGTACACCCGAGCGGGCGGCCCGGCCACCCGTGGCCTGCAGCACGCGTATGCGCGGCGGTGCGGGGCGGTGCTGCGGCGGATGTGCGGTGGTGATGACGAGTGACCTTGACGGGCAGATGACGCGGCGTCTCTAAGTGCCGCCGTCGGTGGGCCGCTCCCCGTGCCAGGAGCGCCACAGTGCCGCGTACGCCCCGTCGGCCGTGACCAGTTCGTCGTGTGTGCCCAGCTCGGTGATGCGGCCGTTCTCCATCACGGCCACGCGGTCCGCGTCGTGCGCGGTGTGCAGACGGTGCGCGATGGCGATGACGGTACGGCCCTGAAGTACGGCGGCCAGGGCGCGCTCGGTGTGCCGGGCGGTCGTCGGGTCCAGCAGGGCCGTCGCCTCGTCCAGGATCAGGGTGTGCGGGTCGGCCAGCACCACCCGCGCGAGGGCGAGCTGCTGGGCCTGCGAGCCGTCCGTACCGCGCCCGCCGTCGCCCAGCGCCGTGTCCAGGCCGTCGGGCAGCCCCCGTACCCAGGTGTCGGCGCCGACCGCGGTCAGGGCCGCCCACAGGTCCGCGTCCGTGGCGGACGGCTCGGCGATCCGGAGGTTGTCGCGGACCGTGCCGAGGAAGACATGGTGCTCCTGGGTGACCAGGACGACCTGGCGGCGCAGTTGCTCCGGGCCCAGCGCGACGACCGGCACACCGCCCACCGTCACCGAGCCGGCGGTCGGCGCGTCCACGCCCGCGAGCAGCCGGCTCAGGGTCGTCTTGCCGGCGCCGGACGGGCCGACCACCGCGAGCCGTTCCCCCGGCCGCACGGTCAGATCGACGCCGCCGAGGACCTCGCCGCCGCGGTCATAGGCGTAACGCACCCCGGTCACGTCGATCCGGTCGTCCGCGGGGACGGGGGAGTCGGTCTCCGTCGCCTGCGGGGCCCGTGCGAGCCCCTCCACGCGGGCGAACGAGGCGCCGCTGCTCTGAAGTTGCTCGATCCGCATCAGGATCTCGTCCAGCGGCTCGGCCAGTTGCTGCAGATACAGCGCGGCCGCCACGACCGAGCCCAGGCTGAGCACGCCGCGCTCCAGCAGCACCCCGCCGAGCAGCAGCACCGTCACCACGGGGACCAGGTACGACACCTCGACGGCCGGGAAGAAGACGCTGCGCAGGAACAGCGTGTGGAACCGGGTCCTACGGGACGTCTCCAGCGCGTCCCGGCTCGCGGCCACCCGGCGCTTGGCCAGGCGCAGCGCCTCCACCGTGCGGGCGCCGGACGCGGTCGCCGCAAGGATCTCCGCGACGTCCGAGGTGGCCGCGCCCTCGGCGAGATAGCCGTCGCGGGCCCGGCGCAGATACCAGCGCAGCGCCCACCGGATCCCGCCGAAGCCGAGCACCCCGCAGAGCCCGAGCAGCGGGTTCAGGGTGATCACCGCGGCCAGCAGGAACAGGGCCTGGACGGAGCTGATGAGCAGTTCCGGGCCGACGTCGCGCAGGGTGGTGCCGACCACGGCGACGTCCGCGGTGCCGCGGGCGGTGAGGTCGCCGGCGCCGGCGCGCTCCACGACGTTCGCGGGGAGGGCGAGGGTGCGGTCCACGAAGTCCTCGCGGACCCGGGCGAGGGTGCGCTCGCCGAAGCGGTGGCCCACGTAGCGGGCCCAGCGGGCCAGGAGCAGTTGGGCGACCGAGCAGACCAGGATGGCCAGGGCCAGCCTGTCCACGGCCCCGACGCCGCTGCCGCCGCGCACCTCGTCGATGATCCGCCCGACCAGCCACGGCCCGGCCAGCCCGGCGACGGCCGCGAGCGAGTTCAACGCCAGTACGGCGACGAAGGCCCGCGCATCGACACGGACCAGCCGAAGGGCGGCCCGCCGGACATCGGCGCGCTCGGCGACGGGGAGCCGGCCGGAGGAATCCGCGGTCACCGTACGACCTCCTCGGCGTCCTCGTCCCGTGCCACCAACGCCCGGTATCCCGGCTCCGAGTCCAGCAGCTCGCGGTGCGTGCCCGTCGCCGCCACCTTGCCGTCGACCAGGTAGTGCACCGTGTCCGCGCGGTCCAGGACCAGCGGGGACGTCGACGTCACCAGCGTCGTGCGGTGCCGGCGGGCCGTGTGCAGGCGCTCCGCGACCCTCGCCTCGGTGTGCGCGTCCAGGGCCGACATCGGCTCCACCGCCAGCAGCACCTCGGGGTCCGCGAGCAGGGCGCGGACCAGGCGGACCCGCTGGCGCTGGCCGCCGGAGAGGTTGCGGCCCTGGGCGTCGATCGGGGTGTCGAGGCCGTCGGGCAGACCCCGGACGATGTCGTCGGCGACCGCCGTGTACACCGCCCGGGCGATCGCCGCCTCGTCCCGGTCCGCGTCGCCGGCGACCAGCTCGCGCAGGGGGCCCGCGAACAGGTCGGACTCGTGGTCGGCGACCAGGACGCGCTGTCTGAGCTGCGGTAACGCGATCTCGGTCAGGGGGACTTCGCCCCAGGTCGCCCTGGACGGGGTGTAGCGGCCGAGTCGGTCCACCACGGCCGTGGCGTCGGTCGGCAGCGCGGCGGCCAGCGCGGTCAGACGGCCCGGCAGCACCCTTACGCCCGACTCGGGGTCGTGCAGCGCCGCCGGCTCCGTGGGCGCGTCCCGGGTGCCGGTGTCGGCCATCGGCTCCATCCGCAGGAACCGTACGACCCGACGAGCCGCCACCACCGCGCGGGTCACCTGGTAGACCCACTCCACGACGAACGCCACCGGACGGACCAGGACCGCGACATAGCCGTACACGGAGACCAGCTCGCCCACGGTGATCGCGCCCTCGGCGGCCAGCCGGGCCGCAAGCCACGTCACCACCGCCAGGAACAGCGTCGGCAGCCCCACCCCGAGCGCCTGCACCCAGCTCGTCACCGCCCCGACCCGGTAGCCCTGCGCGCGCAGCCGCTGGGAGTCGCGGTGGAAGGCGTCCGCGACCAGGTCCTTGCCGCCGAGGCCGTTGAGGACGCGCAGGCCGCCCGCGAGGTCGGCGATACGGGCGGTCAGGACGCTCTGCCGTTCCCGGTACTCCGCCTCCGTGCCCTGCAGCCGGCCCAGCAGCGGACCCACCAGCACGGCGATCGCCGGCATGCCGAGCAGGACGACCACCGCGATCGGCACCGACACCGTCACCAGCATCACGGCGACCGCCAGATAGGCGACGACCGCGCCGAACCCGGGCCCGATGACGGTCAGGGAGCTACTGATCGTCTGGACGTCGCCCACCCCGATGGTGACGACCTCCCCGGCCCCGATCCGGCGCGGCAGCGCGGCGCCCAACCGGACCGAGTGCCCGACCAGGACCTTGACCGTGCGGAACATGGCGTCCATCCGGACCCGGGTCATCGTGCGGTGCCGCATGATGCTCAGCCACGCGTTGAACACGTGCACGACGGCCAGCACCCCGGTCCACGCGGCCAGCATCGCGTAGTCGCCCGGCGCCAGCCCCTCGTCCACGGCCCGCGAGAGCAGATACGGCGCCGCCGCCAGCAGCACCATCCACACGGCGGAGATCAGGGCCCCGAGCGCGGACCGCCCGGCCTGCTGGGTGACCAGCCACCACAGATAGCGGGCGCCACCGCGGCAGTCGGGCTCGCCCGGATCCTCGTACGCGTCGATCAACCTTCCCCCTGCCCCGTTCGTCGTCCTCTTGTCGTTCGGCTACGCCAGGCTGTCCCGCCACGCCCGGTGCAGATCCGCGAACCTGCCCGTCCCGGCGACGAGTTCGGCCGGTGTGCCGTCCTCGACGATCTCCCCGTGCTCCATGACCAGCACCCGGTCGGCGATCTCGACCGTGGACAGGCGGTGCGCGATGACGACGGCCGTACGCCCGTGCAGCACCGTCGACATCGCGCGCTGCACGGCCCGTTCGCCGGGGATGTCGAGGGAGCTGGTCGCCTCGTCGAGGATCAGCACGGCGGGGTCGGCGAGCAACGCCCGGGCGAACGCGACGAGTTGACGCTGACCTGCGGAGATACGACCGCCCCGCTTGCGTACGTCGGTGTCGTAGCCGTCCGGCAGCGAGCTGATGAAGTCGTGCGCGCCGATGGCCTTCGCGGCCCGCTCGATCTCCTCCCGGGTGGCGTCCGGCCGGCCGATGGCGATGTTCTCGGCGACCGTGCCGGAGAACAGGAACGCCTCCTGCGTCACCATCACCACCCCGCGCCGCAGTTCCGGCACGGCCAGCTCGCGCAGGTCGACGCCGTCCAGCAGGACCCGGCCGCCCGAGGGGTCGTAGAACCGGGCGAGCAGCTTGGCCAGCGTCGACTTGCCCGCGCCGGTGGAGCCGACGACGGCGACCGTCTGCCCGGCCGGGAGCGTGAGGTCGAAGCGGGGCAGTACCTCGCCGCCGGTGCGGTAGCCGAACCGGACGGAGTCGAAGACCACCTCGCGGCCGGGGTGCTCCGACCGGAGCGCCGGAAGCCGCTGCGGCTCCCGCGGCTCGGGCACGGACGGCGTCTGGGCCAGCAGCCCGGCGATCTTCTCCAGGGAGGCCGCCGCCGACTGGTACGAGTTGAGGAACATGCCGAGCCGGTCGATCGGGTCGTACAGCCGGCGCAGATACAGCACCGCCGCCGCCAGCACACCGAGGGCCAGTGTGCCACCCGCGACCCGGTGGGCGCCCCACAGCACGATCCCCGCGACGGCGGTGTTGGCGACGAGCCGGGAGCCGACGACGTAACGCGCCATCTCGAGCAGCGCGTCGCCGTTGGTCCGCTCGTGCCGGGTGTTGAGGACCCGGAAGTCGGCGTCGTTGGCGGCCTCGCGCCTGAAGGCGCGCACCGGGCGGATGCCGTTCATCGTCTCGACGAACTTGACGATCACGGCGGCGATGGCCGTGGAGCGCAGGGTGTACACGCGTGCGGCGCGCCGCCGGTAGAGCCGTACGAGGAGGTACAGCGGCACGAAGGAGGCCACGGCGACCGTGCCCAGCCCGAGATCGAGCCACAGCAGCATCGCCGAGATGTAGACGAAGGACAGGATGACGGTGACGAGTTCCTGCAGCCCCTCATTGAGCAGTTCGCGCAGGGACTCCACGTCCGTCGTGGAGCGGGAGATGAGCCGGCCCGAGGTGTAGCGCTCGTGGAAGTCGATGCTCAGGGCCTGGGCATGGCGGAAGATACGGCCACGCAGGTCGAGCAGGACGTCCTGGTTGACGCGGGCGGAGACCAGGATGAACGCGTACTGGAGCGTGCCGGAGGCCAGCGCGCACAGCAGATAGCCGACGCCGACCGCGACCAGCGGCCCGAGGTCGTCGCGCCGGAACGCCGGCACGGCCGTGTCGATGGCGTACGCCACCAGCAGCGGGCCCGCCTGCACTGCCGCCTGCTGGAGCAGCAGCAGGAGGGTGGTGAGGGCGACGCGGGCCTTCATCGGGGTGAGCAGGGAGCGCAGGAGGGCGGCGGTGGCACCCGGGGGAGTGGGCAGGACGTCCCGGTCGAAGGGGTCCTGGTCCGCGTGGCCGGACTGCCCGCCGGGGCGGCCCTTGTCCGGGACGGCGGCGGTCGTGGCGACGGGCAAGCTCATCGACGGACCTCCTCGTGCCCTCCGCCCGCCGGGTTCTCGTCACCTGTTGGGCCGGTCCGCCGCGCCTGCTTTTCTGCGCCGCCCCGGCGATCTCGGCGCGGCTGGTCGTTTCGGGTGGCCTGGCCTTCTTGGCCGGCTCGGTATGACGGGCCGCTGCGAGAGCCCCGGTTGATTTCGCCTGCCCGGTCTTCTTGGCTGGTCCGGTCGGCTCGGCGCGGCTGGTGCTCTTGTCCGGTTCGGCCGTCTCGGGTTGCTCGGCTGGTTTCGTCGGCCTGGTCTTCTTGGTTGGCTCGGCCGGTTCGGTGGGGCTGGTCGTCCTGGCCGGTTCGGGTGGTTCGGTGCGGCCGGCCCTTTCGGGCGGCTCGGCTGGTTTCGTCGGCCCGGTTTTCTTGGTCGCTCCGGCCGGCTCGGTGCCGCTGATCCTCTCGGTCGGCTCGGGCGTCTCGGGTTGCCCGGCCGCTTCCGTCCGCCCGGTCCTCCTGGCCGGTTACGTCCGCCCGGTCCTCTTCGTCCACCCGTGTAGCGCGGTCCGCCCGGCGCTCGTCGTCCGCTCGGCTGGCTGCGTCCACCCGGCTCCCTCCGTCCGCCCGGGGACCTTCCTCCGCCCGGGAACCTTCCTCCGCCCGGGGACGTTCCTCTGCCCGGGGACGTTCCTCCGCCCGGCGACCTCCCCCCACCCGGCCCGCCCCAGCAACCGTTCCGTTCGCCGCGGCCACGTCGTCCGCCCCCTCCGTTCCGGCCATCAGGCGGGCGTACTCGGCGTTGTCGCACAGTAGTTCGTGATGGGTGCCGACGGCGGTGATGCGGCCGTCGGAGAGGAGGGCGACGCGGTCTGCGAGGAGGACCGTGGACGGGCGGTGGGCGACGATGAGGGCGGTGGTCTCGGCGAGCACGTCCCGCAGGGCGGCCTCGACGGCGGCCTCGGTGTGCACGTCGAGGGCGGACAGGGGATCGTCCAGGACGAGGAAGCGAGGCCGGCCCACGACCGCCCGCGCGAGCGCCAGCCGCTGCCGCTGCCCGCCGGACAGGCTGAGCCCCTGCTCGCCGACCTGTGTCCCGGTGCCGTGCGGCAGGGCGTGCGCGAAGCCGGCCTGCGCGACGCCGAGCGCCCGCTCCAGCTCAGCCTCGCCCGCACCGTCCGTCGCCCCCATGAGAACGTTGTCCGCGACGCTGGCCGAGAAGAGCGTGGGCTCCTCGAAGGCGACGGCGACGAGGGTGCGCAGCTCCTCGCGGGTCATCGCCGTGATGTCCTGCCCGTCGAGGGTGATCCGGCCGGACGTCACCTCGTGCAGGCGGGGGACGAGGGCAGTCAGCGTCGTCTTGCCGCTGCCCGTCGCGCCCACGAGGGCCATGGACTCGCCGGGGCGGATGTGCAGGTCGACGCGGTCGAGGACGGGCGGGGAGCCGGCGGGGGCGTCGGGGTAGCGGAACCGCACGTCGTGGAACCGGAGTCCGAGGTCCGTACCGTCGTGCCCCTCCGCCGGCGTGAGCGCGGCGCCCTCCGGCTGCGCGTCCATCGCCTCGAAGTACCGCTCCGTCGCCGTCGCCGCCTCCTGGCTCATCGCCAGCAGGAACCCGATCGAGTCCACGGGCCACCGCAGTGCCAGAGCCGTCGACAGGAACGCCACCAGCGTGCCCGCCGACAGCTCCCCGTCCGCCACCCGCACCGCGCCCAGCACCAGCGCCGCCCCGATGGCCACCTCCGGCAGCGTCACGATGACGCCCCAGATCGTCGCCAGCAGCCGCGCCTTGCGCAGCTCCGTGCCGCGCAGCGTCCGCGACAGCTCCCGGAACGCCCGTGCCTGACTGCGATGCCGCCCGAACCCCTTGATGATCCGGATGCCGAGCACGCTCTCCTCGACGACCGTCGTCAGATCGCCGACCTGGTCCTGCGCCCGGCGCGCGACATCGGCGTACCGCTTCTCGAAGACCACGCAGGTGACCATCACGGGCACCGCCGGAACGAGGACCACCAGCCCCAGCGTCCAGTCCTGGAGCAGCATGATGATCACGCCGACGAGAATCGTCACGCTGTTGACCAGCAGGAACGTCAGCGGAAAGGCGAGGAACATGCGCAGCAGCATCAGATCGGTAGTGCCCCGCGACAGCAACTGACCCGAGGCCCACCGGTCGTGGAAGGCGACCGGAAGCCGCTGCAGATGCCGGTACAGATCCGCCCGCATCGCCGCCTCGACCCCCGCCAGCGGCCGCGCCACCAGCCACCGCCGCAGCCCGAACAGCAGCGCCTCCGCGAACCCGAGCAGCAGCAGGCCCAGCGCCCCGAGCCACACCCCCGCCGGTTCCCGGTCGGCGACGGGCCCGTCCACCATCCACTTCAGGACGAGGGGAATGACCAGTGACAGGCAGGAGGCCAGGATCGCCACGAACGCGGCGATGGACAGCCGCACCCGCACGGGCCGCACGTACGGCCACAGGCGCAGCAGCGTACGTACGGCGGAACGTTGTCCGGACCTGTCCTCGGCGGTTGCACGTGTCGTCACCATCAGCAGCGAGCCTACGGATCGCCACTGACAGTGCCCACCGAGTTTTGGACGGTTCGCGATCGGCCGCTGGTCCTACGACCTGCGTGTTCGAGGGGTCGTACGGCCGTGGCGGTGAAGTCGTATCCGCTGCATCAGCCGATCGGGTGATGCCGGCTCGAGCGGGACGGCCGATGTGCCGGACCCCGCCGCCGGGCGACCCTGATGCCATGTCCGTCATAGAAGTCACCGATCTGCGCAAGTCCTACGGCGACCGCACCGTCGTCGACGGAGTCTCCTTCGCCGTCGAGGAGGGCGAGATCTTCGGCATCCTCGGCCCGAACGGCGCCGGCAAGACCACCACCGTCGAGTGCGTCGAGGGCATGCGCGTCCCGGACGCCGGCCGCGTCCGGGTCACCGGCCTCGACCCCGTCGCCGACCACGCGCGCGTGGCCCGCGTCCTCGGCGCCCAGCTCCAGGAGAGCGAGCTGCAGGCCAAGCTCACCGTCCGCGAGGCGCTGGAGCTGTACGCCGCGTTCTACGACCGGCCCGCCGACTGGCGGCTCCTCGCCGAGCGCCTCGGCCTGGCCGCCAGGCTCGGCACCCGGTTCGGCAAGCTCTCCGGCGGCCTGAAGCAGCGCCTGTTCATCGCCCTCGCCCTCATCGGCAACCCCCGGATCGTCGTCCTGGACGAGCTGACCACCGGCCTCGACCCGCGCGCCCGCCGGGACACCTGGGAGCTGATCGAGGACATCCGCGCCAATGGTGTGACCGTCCTCCTCGTCACCCACTTCATGGAGGAGGCACAGCGGTTGTGCGACCGGATCGCCGTCATCGACAAGGGGCGGGTGGCCGCCCTGGACACGCCGGCCGGCCTCATCCGCCGCTCGGCGGGCGCCACCGTCATCACCTTCACGCCGTCCACCCCGCTCGACGACGGTGACCTGAACGCGCTGCCCGGGCTCGCCTCGCTCCAGCACAAGGACGGCCGCGTCACCCTCTCCGGCACCGACGAGACCGTCAACGCCGTCATCACCCTCCTCGCTCGCACGCACATCACGGCTCATCAACTCCGCGTCACCGACGCCACGTTGGACGACGCCTTCCTCGACCTGACGAAGGAGACAGCGGCATGAGCGCGGCCCTGGTCAACACCGCCGTACTGAAGAGCGAGGTCCGGCTCTTCCGCCGGGAGCCCGGTGCCCTCTTCTGGATCCTGGGATTCCCGCCCCTGCTGCTGGGGATCCTCGGCTCGATCCCGGCGTTCCGGGAGACCGACCCGGCCTTCGGCGGGTTGCGCCCGATCGACGGCTACGTGCCGGTGTCCGTGCTGCTCGGCCTGATCGTCGGGGGGATCCAGGCGATGCCGCAGACCCTCACCGGCTACCGCGAGCGCGGCATCCTGCGCCGGATGTCCACCACCCCCGTCCGTCCGGCCACCCTGCTGTCCGTGCAGATGTTCCTGTACGGCGGGGCCGCCCTGGTCTCCGCGCTGCTCGCCCTGGTGGTCGGCCGGCTCGCCTTCGACGTACGGCTGCCGCGGCAGGGCTACGGATACGCCCTGGCCCTGCTCCTGGCCGTGCTGGTCGCCCTCGCGCTGGGTGCCGTGATCTCCGCGCTGTCCCGGACGACGAAGATCGCCGGCGCCATCGGGTCGGCCGTGTTCTTCCCGGCCATGTTCTGCGCGGGCGTGTGGATGCCGGTGCAGACCATGCCGGACGTCCTGGCCCGCTGCGTCGGCTACACGCCCTTCGGCGCGGCGGCCGAGGCACTGAACCAGGCGGCGGCGGGGGACTGGCCGGGCTGGGGCCACCTGGGCGTGCTCGTGGCCTGGACGGTGCTGCTCACGGCCGGTGCCGCGCGCTGGTTCCGCTGGGAGTAGGGGGCCCGCCGTGCACACTGGTGGCATGACCGCGGCGGACACGGACATCGAGCGGCGCTGGGAGCTGATCCGCGGCAGGGGCCCGTACGGGCTGCTCGCGGTGGCCACGCTGCTGTCGGTCGCCACCGCCGAACTGACGCCGGGCACGGCGGAACGGATCGCGGTCGCGGTGCTGGTCGCCGCGGGGCTCGGACTCCAGGTGTGGTGGGGCCGGGCGAGCCGCGACCGCCCGGGTCCGTCGAACGCCGGCACCGTGTACTACGCCGTGCGTTGGGGGCTCGGCTTCGCCCTCACATGGCTCAATCCGTTCTTCGCGTTCTACGTGGCGGCCGGCTACTTCGACGCCGACGAGCTGATGCCCGGCCGAAGGCTACGGTGGATCGGCCCGTTCGCCTGCGCGATCGCCGTCTCGGGTGCGCAGGCCGGGGGAATGCCGTTCCGTGAGCCGGTGCAGTGGGCGGTGTTCGCCGGGCTCGTGGTGGTCAACAGCGTCATACTGACGGTCGTCGGCCATCTCACCGCACAGCAGGAGGAACGCTCCCGCGCCCGCGCCGAGACCATCGCCGAACTCGAACGCACCAACGCGGCGTTGCAACAGGCGCTCGACGAGAACGCCGCCCTCCACTCCCAACTCCTCGTCCAGGCCCGGGAAGCGGGTGTCGCCGATGAGCGCCGCCGGCTCGCCGCCGAGATCCACGACACCATCGCCCAGGGCCTGACCGGCATCATCGCCCAGCTCCAGGTCGTCGCGAACGCCCCCGACCTGCCGACGGCCCGCACCCATCTCGACCGCGCCTCCGCCCTCGCCCGGCACAGCCTCGGCGAGGCCCGCCGCTCCGTGCACAACCTCGCCCCCGTGGCGCTGGAGCACGACGGGCTCCCGCAGGCGCTGCGGAGCACGGTCACCGAATGGGCGCAACGCACCGGCGTACGCGCCGACTTCACCGTCACCGGCACCGCGGAACAACTCCACGACGAGCTGTCGGCCACCCTGCTCAGGATCGCCCAGGAGGCCCTGTCCAACGCCTCCCGGCACGCCCGCGCGACCCGCGTCGGCGTCACCCTGTCCTTCCTCGGCGACGAGGTGATCCTCGACATCCGCGACGACGGCCAGGGCTTCGACCTCCTCACCCTCCCCGAGCGCGGCAGCAACGGCGGCTTCGGACTGCCCGGCATGCGCGCCCGCGCCGAGCGCATGGCCGGCTGCCTCACCGTGGAGTCCGAACCGGGGCGCGGCACGGCCCTGTCGGCTCGCGTACCGTTGGTGCGCCATGAGTAGCGACGAGGCTTCCATCACCCTGTTGATCGTCGACGACCATCCCGTCGTACGGGACGGTCTGCGCGGCATGTTCGAGTCCGCACCCGGATTCAAGGTGCTCGGTGAGGCGGCCGACGGCGAGGAGGCCCTGGAGCGGGCCGCCGCCCTCGACCCCGACGTGATCCTGATGGACCTGCGGATGCCGGGCGGCGGCGGGGTCGCGGCCATCGCCCACCTCACCCGCGTCGGCGCCCGCGCCAGGATCCTCGTGCTGACCACGTACGACACCGACTCCGACACCCTGCCCGCCATCGAGGCGGGAGCCACCGGCTACCTGCTCAAGGACGCCCCGCGCGACGAGCTGTTCACCGCGGTCCGGGCCGCCGCCGAGGGCCGCACGGTGCTCTCCCCGGCCGTCGCCTCCCGCCTGGTCTCCGCGGTCCGCGCGCCGAAGGCCCCGGCGGGCGAGCCCCTGTCCGCCCGCGAGCGCGAGGTCCTGGCCCTGGTCGCCAAGGGCACCTCCAACCGCGAGATCGCCCGTGAGCTGTTCATCAGCGAGGCGACCGTGAAGACGCACCTGACCCACCTGTATGCCAAGTTGGGCGTCAACGACCGCGCGGCGGCGGTCGCGACGGCGTACGAGCGGCGGATCCTCGGCTGAGCCGGCTCAGTCGGCCACCTTCAGCAACAGCACCGCCCGCCCCGGCACCGTGATCGCCGTCCCCGCCCGGTGCTCCACCCCCGGCGCCTCCTGCTGCTCCTCCCGCGAGGTGTCGACGACCACCTCGTACCGCTCCGCCCACGGCGGCCCGGGCAGCACGAAGCTCACCGGCCGCTCCCCGGCGTGCAGCACGGCCAGGAAGCTGTCGTCGACTATCGGCGCGCCCCGCTCGTCCCGGCCCGGGATGTCCCGCCCGGACAGATACATGCCCAGCGTCGCGGCGGGCGCGTACCAGTCCCGTTCCGTCATCTCCGAGCCGCGTGCCGTGAACCAGGCCAGGTCGCGCAAGCCGTCCGCCGAATGCGCCCGCCCGGAGAAGAACGCCCGGCGACGCAGCACCGGATGCCGGTGCCGCAGCTCGATCAGCCGGGAGGTCAGGTCGAACAGCGCCTTCCAGCCCGGCTCCGCCAGCAGCCCCCAGTCCAGCCAGCTCATTTCGTTGTCCTGGCAGTAGGCGTTGTTGTTGCCCCGCTGGGTCCGCCCCAGCTCATCGCCCGCGACCAGCATCGGCACGCCCGTCGACAGCAGCAGCGTCGTCAGCAGGTTCCGCAACTGCCGCCGCCTGAGCGCCCGTACCCCCTCGTCGTCCGTCTCGCCCTCGGCCCCGCAGTTCCACGCCCGGTTGTCGTCGGAGCCGTCCCGGTTGCCCTCGCCGTTCGCCTCGTTGTGCTTGCGCTCGTAGGACACCAGGTCCCGCAGCGTGAAACCGTCGTGCGCGGTCACGAAGTTGACGGAGGCGTACGGCCGCCGCCCGCCCCACGCGTACAGGTCGCTGGAGCCCGACAGGCGATACCCCAGGTCCCGCACATCGGGCAGCGCCCCCCGCCAGAAGTCCCGTACGGCATTCCTGTACCGGTCGTTCCACTCCGTCCACAGGGGAGGGAAGGCCCCCACCTGATAGCCCCCCGACCCCACGTCCCACGGCTCGGCGATCAGCTTCACCCGCCGCAGCACCGGATCCTGCGCGATGACGGCGAGGAACGGCGAGAGCATGTCGACGTCGTGCATGGAGCGGGCCAGCGCGGCCGCCAGGTCGAAGCGGAAGCCGTCCACGCCCATCTCCGTCACCCAGTACCGCAGCGAGTCGGTGATGAGCCGCAGCACCTGCGGCTGCACGACGTGCAGCGTGTTCCCGCAGCCGGTGTAGTCGGCGTACCTGCGCGCGTCCGACTGCAGTCGGTAGTACCCCCGGTTGTCGATGCCCTTCAGCGACAGCGTCGGGCCCAGCTCGCCGGCCTCCGCCGTGTGGTTGTAGACGACGTCGAGGATGACCTCGATGCCGGCCGTGTGCAGGGCGCGGACCATGCGCTTGAACTCGCCGACCTGCTGACCGGTCGTACCGGAGGCGGCGTAGGCGGCGTGCGGGGCGAAGTAGCCGACGGAGTTGTAGCCCCAGTAGTTGCGCAGGCCCCTGCGCAGCAGATGGTCCTCGTGCGCGAACTGGTGGACGGGGAGCAGCTCGACGGCCGTCACGCCCAGCTTGACGAGGTGCTCGATCGCCGCCGGATGCGCGAGACCGGCGTACGTGCCCCGCAGTTCCTCCGGTATCCCGGGGTGCAGCTTGGTGAACCCCCGTACATGCACCTCGTAGATCACCGAGTCGGCCCACGGCGTCTTCGGCCGGCGGTCGTCCATCCACTCGTCGTCGGGGGCGTCGTCGTGGACGACCACGCCCTTCGGGACGTACGGCGCCGAGTCCCGGTCGTCGCGCACGGTGTCGGCGACATGCTGCTGGGGCCAGTCGCGGACGTGGCCGTAGACCTCCGGGGGCAGGCTGAAGTCGCCGTCCACCGCGCGCGCGTACGGGTCGAGGAGCAGCTTCGCCGGGTTCCAGCGGCCGCCGGTCCAGGGGTCCCAGCGGCCGTGGACCCGGTAGCCGTAGCGCTGACCGGGCATCACACCCGGCACGAACCCGTGCCAGATCTCGTGCGTCAGCTCGGTCAGCCGGGCCCGTGTCTCCTTCCCCTCCTCGTCGAAGAGACACAGGTCCACGGCCTCCGCGCCGCCCGCCCACAGCGCGAAGTTGGTGCCCGCCACCCCGTCCGGGCCGACCCGGAAGCGGGCGCCGAGCGGCACGGGCGTGCCCGGCCACACGGGCACCCCGGGGGCCTTGCGCCGCGCGCCGTTCACGACGGCGGCCGGGCGCCCCTCCCCAGCGGCGACCGCCCCGGCCACCGCCTCCTGCTCGGCTGCGCTCGACACCTCTCGGCCTCCCACGGCTCACGGACCACACGATGGGGAAAGGGGGCACGCGGTCGTCCCTGGCCGCGGCTCCCCTTCGCGTCGTCCTCCCACATGTTCTGCCCACCGCGCGGCCAAGCGACCCCGGGAAGTCGGCCGCGCCCCATAGGGGCGCGGGGCCGCAGCGACATGCGGCTCCGCCGCGCGGGCGCGACCAGCCACGACGGACCCGCAGACGCTGGACGGCCCATCGCGGCACCCCCAGCGGAGCGCCCCGCACTCACGTTTCCCCAGGGCCGCCCCCGTCGTTGGGGTCTTCGTGAGGCACGTACAAGGGCGCGCGCGGCGCGCGGGGGCCGTGTTGGCCGCCGTAGTGACATGGGCAGGACTGCTGGCCGGCGCGGCCGGCTGCACTTCGGACGGCGGCATCGGCGAGATGCTGGGCAAGGCGCCGGCGCCCGAGGACGTCATCCGGGTCACCCCCGACGACGGCTCCAAGGGCGCACGCCCCGACGACCGGCTGCTCGTCCGGGTGCCCAGCGGGCGCCTGGAGTCGGTCAGGGTCGTCAAGTCCCAGGACGCCCAGGAGACCCCCGTCCCCGGGCACATCTCCAAGGACGGCCTGCGCTGGGAGCCCGAGGACGACAGGCTCGCGCTGGCCGCCAAGTACACGATCGACGCGGTGGCCCTCGACGGCCACGGGCGCCGTAGCGCACGGCACACGACCTTCACCACGTACGTCCCCGACGAGCGGTTCATCGGCTACGTCGCCCCGGAGAACCGCTCCACCGTCGGCACCGGGATGATCGTCTCCCTGGAGTTCAACCGGGAGATCCGCGACCGGGCGGCCGTCGAACGCGCCGTCCACGTCACCGCCGAGCCGGCCGTGGAGGTCCGCCCGCACTGGTTCGGCAGGGCCCGCCTCGACTTCCGCCCCCGGACCTACTGGAAGCCCGGCACCAGGGTCACCGTCGCCCTGCGCCTGCGGGACGTCGAGGGGGCGCCCGGGGTCTACGGACTCCAGTACAAGACCTTCTCCTTCACCGTCGGCCGCCACCAGGTCTCGCGCGTCGACGCCGCCAAGCACACCATGGAGGTCCGGCGCGACGGTGAACTGCTCGCCACCGTCCCCGTGACCGCGGGCGCCCCGAAGACCACCACCTACAACGGCAAGATGGTGGTCACCGAGATGTTCGACCTGACCCGTATGAACGGCGCCACGGTCGGCTTCAAGAAGAAGAACGGCAAGGGCGAGTACGACATCCCCGACGTCCCGCACGCCATGCGCCTGACCGACTCCGGCACCTTCCTGCACGGCAACTACTGGGCGGACGCCTCGATCTTCGGCCGGACCAATGTCAGCCACGGCTGCGTGGGCCTCATGGACGTCAAGGGCGGCGGCTCCGCCACGCCCGCGGGCTGGTTCTTCGACCGCAGCCTGGTCGGGGACGTCGTCGAAGTGGTCCGCAGCAATGACAAAAAGGTCGCTCCCGACAATGGCCTAGGAGGATGGAATATGGGCTGGAAGGAGTGGAAGGCGGGTAGTGCGGTGAAGTAATCCGACAGGGGGGTGAGTTGGGGTGGGTCACCCGACCGGTCGGCCATCTGCCGATGTTGGAACGGAACGGTGACAGACAGACCGCGCCGACGCGCCTGGCCTTGAGGTTAATATGCGCCGATGCGCGCGGCGGGCGCGCGGGGGGACCGGGGCCTTCGGGTCCGGGGAGGGGAGTGGGACTTGAACGTGCGGCCGATATCGGGGGCGTCGGTGGGGGCGTCGGTGGGGGCGCGAGGGCGGAGCCGCAAGGGGCTGTCCGTGGTGGCGGGGGCGCTGCTGCTCGCCGTCGCCGCGTGCGGCCCGGGCGGCGGATCGGACTCGGGTGCCGAGGAGGGGAAGGGAGGTGACTCCGGTACGGCGGAGGCCAAGAAGTCCCAGGCGGTCGTGACCATAGCGCCGGGCGACGGCGCGAAGTCCGTCGACACCAGCGGGGCGCTGAAGGTGACCGCGGCCAGGGGCAAGCTGACGAGCGTCGAGGTCAAGGACGCCAAGGGCAACGCGATAGCGGGCGAGATATCCGGTGACGGTGCGACCTGGACGCCGTCCACGCATCTCGCCGCGGCCACCGCGTACACGGTGCACGCGGTCGCCAAGGACTCCGCGGGCCTGGAGGCCGCCAAGGAGGCCGACTTCACCACCCTGACCCCGAAGAACACCTTCATCGGCCGCTTCACTCCCGAGGACGGCTCCAAGGTCGGCGTCGGAATGCCGTTCTCCCTGCGCTTCAGCCGGGGCATCACCAACCCCGAGGACGTCGAGAAGGCCATCACCATCAAGACCGAGCCGGCCGTCGAGGTCGCGGGTCACTGGTTCGGCAACGACCGCCTCGACTTCCGCCCCGAGAAGTACTGGAAGGAAGGCACCAAGGTCACCGTCGACCTCAACCTCGACGGCGTCGAGGGCCGCCCCGGCGTCTACGGCGAGCAGGACAAGAAGGTCACCTTCACCATCGGCCGCAACCAGGTCTCGGTGGTCGACGTGAAGACGAAGCAGATGAAGGTCACCCAGGACGGCAAGGTCATCAAGACCATCCCCGTCACCACCGGCAAGCCCGGGTACGACACCTGGAACGGTCAGATGGTGATGACCGAGAAGTACGTCGAGACCCGGATGAACGGCGACACGGTCGGCTACGCCGGCGAGTACGACATCAAGGACGTCCCGCACGCCACCCGCCTGACCGACTCCGGCACCTTCATCCACGGCAACTACTGGGGCGGCGGCGCCTTCGGCAACTACAACGCCAGCCACGGCTGCATCGGCCTGCGCGACGTCAAGGGCGCCTACGACAGCGGGACGCCGGCCGCGTGGTTCTTCAACCATTCGATGATCGGCGACGTGGTGGTCGTGAAGAACTCCAACGACGCGACGGTCGCTCCCGACAACGGCCTGAACGGCTGGAACATGTCGTGGGAGAAGTGGAAGGCATAGCCCCCTTCCGGACGTACGGCCCCGGCGCCCGCCTCGATGTGAGGTACGGCACCGGGGCCGATGCCGTTAGCCCCCGTTAACCTGCTCGCATGACCGTGAATCTCGAAGTCGCCGAAGGCGTCGGCACCCTCCGTCTCGACCGCCCGCCCATGAACGCGCTGGACGTCGCCACCCAGGACCGGCTCAAGGAACTCGCCGAGGAGGCGACCCGGCGGGACGACGTGCGCGCCGTGGTGATCTACGGCGGGGACAAGGTGTTCGCGGCGGGCGCGGACATCAAGGAGATGCAGGCCATGGACCACACCGCGATGGTCCTGCGCTCCCGGGCCCTGCAGGAGTCGTTCACGGCGGTCGCCCGGATCCCCAAGCCGGTCGTCGCGGCTGTGACGGGCTACGCGCTCGGCGGCGGCTGCGAGTTGGCGCTGTGCGCGGACTACCGGATCGCCGGGGACAACGCCAAGCTGGGCCAGCCGGAGATCCTGCTCGGCCTGATCCCGGGCGCGGGCGGCACCCAGCGGCTGGCCCGGCTGATCGGCCCGTCCAAGGCGAAGGACCTGATCTTCACGGGCCGTATGGTCAAGGCCGACGAGGCGCGCGAGCTGGGCCTGGTGGACCGTGTCGTGGCGCCGGACCAGGTCTACGCGGAGGCGCACGCCTGGGCGGCGAAGCTGGCGCAGGGCCCGGCGATCGCGCTGCGCGCGGCGAAGGAGTCGATCGACACGGGCCTGGAGACGGACATCGAGACGGGCCTGGCGGTGGAACGGAACTGGTTCGCGGGGCTGTTCGCGACGGAGGACCGGGAGCGGGGGATGCGGAGCTTCGTGGAGGAGGGTCCGGGCAAGGCGAAGTTCGTCTGACGCCGGCAAGCCCCTGCGCACCCCTTGCAATTGACGGTGTGTCTGATCCGGGTCCCTCGTTGGGGCGGTTTATGGGAGCCTTAAGGCAGCCTTAAGCCTGTCTTGTCGAGGGAGCCCGTCGCTTGCCACCAGTGGACCCTTCGTCGCAGGCCAGACGGGCTGTGACGGACCCCGAACTGCCGGTGTCATATGCCAGTCGGATGATCCGGAATGAGGGCTTCCGGGGGGTGTATTCCTCCGGAACGGCCACGGAGGGCCGCGCGGGCGGCCATGATGGGGGCATGGCGGGGCTGGAGGGTGTCGAACACCCGCGGGGAAACGGCCGTGCGACGGCGGCGCGCTGGTCGCCGGCGGTCGAGGACGAAGCTGCATCAAAGGCGCTGGAGCTGTTCGGCAATCCCACGGAGGCCGAGGTTCCGCTCCCGTCCCGCCCCGAGTCCGCCGCCACGGCGCGCCGGCTGGCCCAAGTGGTCGTACTGCGCCAGTGGGGCCTCACCCCCAAGATGACGGAGGACGCGGTCCTGCTCGTCTCGGAACTGGTCGGCAACGCCGTCCGCCACACCGGCGCCCGCGTCTTCGGTCTGCGCATGCGCCGCCGCCGAGGCTGGATCCGCATCGAGGTCCGCGACCCGTCGCGCGGACTGCCCTGCCTGATGCCGGTTCAGGAACTGGACGTCAGCGGCCGGGGCCTGTTCCTGGTCGACAAACTCTCCGACCGCTGGGGCGTGGACCTGCTGCCGCGCGGCAAGACGACGTGGTTCGAGATGAGGGTGGCGGACCGCTAGTTCAGGCGGTTGGCGCACGCGACGACGACCCGTGGTCGACGCTTATCGGGTAAATAGCGTGATTTTCGGCGTATTGATCATTAAATGGTTCGGTGAATCTTTGGTGACCGCCGCGCCCCACCCCCGCCGCACCGGAAGAACTGCCGATGAATCGCACGCACCGCACCCCCCGCACCCTCCTCGCCGCCCTCCCCCTCCTGCCTCTCCTCGCCCTCGCCGCCTGCGGCACCGAGTCCGCCAAGGGCAAGGACCGCCACCACCCCGAATCACCCCACGGCACCCAGGCCGCCGTCCCCGCCCCGGCAAAGGAGCAGTCCGTCCAGGGCCTCCCCGGCATGCCCCCCGTACTGGACCCGAAGGACGTCTACGCCGCCGACCGGCCGGGCAAGCTCTCCCCGGTCGTCAAGGACTTCCCCTCGCGCGTCTACGTCCCGAACACCGAGTCGGACACCGTCTCCGTCATCGACCCCAAGACCTACAAGATCATCGAGACCATCCCCGTCGGCCGTCAGCCCCAGCACGTCGTCCCGTCCTGGGACCTGAAGACCCTGTGGGTCAACAACAACCGCGGCCACACCCTCACCCCCATCGACCCCAGGACCGGCAAGGCGGGCAAGGAGGTGAAGGTCCACGACCCCTACAACCTCTACTTCACCCCCAACGGCAAGTACGCCGTCGTCATGGCCTCCCTCGACCGCGAACTCGTCTTCCGCGACCCCCACACCATGAAGCGGCTCAAGACCGAACCGGTCACCTGCTACGGCGTCAACCACGCCGACTTCTCTCTCGACGGCCGCTACTTCATCGTCTCCTGCGAGTTCAGCGGGGAACTCCTCAAGGTCGACACCGAGCGGATGAAGGTCGTCGGCCAGCAGAAACTCCCCTTCGACGGCGCCATGCCGCAGGACGTCAAGGTCTCCCCGGACGGCAAGAAGTTCTACATCGCCGACATGATGGCCGACGGCATGTGGGTGCTGGACGGCGACAAGTTCGACACCCCGAAGCTGCTGCCCACCGGCAAGGGCTGCCACGGCCTCTACGTCAGCCGCGACTCCCGCGAGATGTACGTCTCCAACCGCGGCGAAGGCACCGTCTCCGTCTTCGACTTCACCCGCGACAAGCTCACCAAGAAGTGGCACCTCCCCGACGGCGGCAGCCCCGACATGGGCGGCGTCTCCGCCGACGGCAAGGTCCTGTGGCTGTCGGGACGCTACGACTCCGAGGTGTACGCCATCGACACCCGCACCGGCGAGCAACTCGCCCGCATCCAGGTCGGCGACGGCCCGCACGGCCTCGCGGTCTACCCGCAGCCGGGCCGCTACTCCCTGGGCCACACCGGCATCTTCCGCTGACCGACGACCGACTGCCCCCGGTCGGCGGACACGCGGCCGAACGGGTGAAGATGCCCGACCCGCCGCTGTCCGTCCAGTTCGACGACAGGATCAAGACCCGCCGCCGACCGCCGCGTCGACGTCGAACGCATCACCCCGACCCGACCCGGCACTGAGCAGCAGCTCCGCGCCCACCGGCCGATAGCCGGCGGCCTGGAACGCCCGCACGCTGCGGGCGTTCCCCGGCGCCACCTGTGCCCACAGCGGCTCGGCCACGAGATGCCGGGCCGCGGCCACCAGCAATCGCCCCAGCCCTCGGTGGCGTACTCCCTCGTCCACCTCGACCGACACCTCCAGCCGCCCGGCGACCCCGCGGCCCATCACCAGCACCGCGCCCTGCACCGTCCAGGCGCGCACCTCGTCGCGCCGCCGTCGGGCGTAGACGATCCGGGGATGGCCGGCGTCCTCGATCTCCTTCAGGGCGAGCGGCGGCTCACCGGGGAGCGGGTCGCCGACCAGGACGGAGTCGACGGTCTCGGTCGTACGTCCCGTCCGCTCCATGAGGGCGGCCAGGAAGACCGGGTTCATCGTCGCGGCCAGCGGGTCGCAGTCCACGCGGCGCAGGGTGTCGTACACCCACTGCGGATCCTCGTCCGTGAAGACGACCGAGTGCGCGGTGAAGGCGACGACGCCCGCGTTCCGGGGGCAGGGCTGGGGCACGACCGTCGTACGGCCGTCCGGCGGTGGGAAGACACCCCGTGCCGCGGCGTCCAGGATGTCCCGCAAGTTCTCCGCCATTCCCCCCACCCCGCCACCCCGCGCTCCTCGAGTCTCCACCCACCGGAAGGCCCACACTCGCAGACATGATCGAAGACGGCACCGGACTTTTCACCATCGGCGAGCCGGCCCGCGCCCCTGGGTGGAGCCGGCCGGTGGCAGGGCATCGCGCCGGAGGCGCGCGTGGCCGGTTAATCTGACCGTCGTCAGCAAGAACGTCAAGGCACGGCATCAACGTGCCGCGAAAGTACGACGAAAAGGGGCGGATCGGTGGGGCACATCGACATCGAGGAAGCACGCAAGCAGTTCGAGCGCATCGATGCGGACGGTGACGGCACCATCACCGCAGCCGAGTTCAAGACCGCCCTGGCCCAGGGCGGCGACTGGAACGTGACCGAGTCCGTCGCCGAGGCGATCATCAACAGCCGCGACCTCAACGGCGACAAGCTGCTGTCGTTCGACGAGTTCTGGGCCTTCCTGAACAAGTGACGCCCCTCGAAGGGGCGCCCTCCCCGACGGGACGGGCGCCCCTTCGTCATACCTGGGCACACAGCCGTTCTCGGCGTGCGGTATCTCCCTCAGCGCATTCATCGCGGACAGCACCGCCTGGACGGTGGCCGCCGCGCCCTCTTACGCACCCCAGGCCGTGACGCCGTCCACCCGGCACGCGACGAAGGCCGAGACCACGCTGCCGCCCGTTCCCTCGTAGTCGCCGACGCGGTCGCCGCTCTCCAGCGTGCACACGAAGCGGTGGACGCCGGGTGTCTCCTCGTGCGCCCACCAGTCGTGCAGCCGTACCGCACCCGGTGCGCGATAGGTGATCCGGAACAGCTCGTACAGCTCCTTCGGCGTGATCTCCCGCCCGCTGTCGTCGGCGGCCGCCTGGACCGCGGCGGGGAAGCCGGCCCCCATGCGCATCGGCAGGTCCAGCCCGTGGTGGGCGCGCAGCAGATACGCCGCTCCGTCCTTCCCCGACTGGGAGTTGACGCGGATCACCGCCTCGTAGGAACGCCCGATGTCGGCGGGGTCGATCGGCAGATACGGCACCTCCCAGGGCGCCTGCCGCTCCGGCACCCCCGACTCGGCCGCCCTGCGCGCGTGATGGGCCAGTCCCTTGCTGATCGCGTCCTGATGGGTGCCGGAGCGAACAGGCCGCCGAGCGGCTGCGCGAGCAGATCGTCGGCGGTCACTGGCCCGTAGGCACCAAGCTGCCCGGCGAGACCATCCTGGCCAAAGAACTCGGCGTCGGCCGCTCCACCGTCCGCGAGGCGCTGCGCGCGCCGTCGGGCGCCGGCCTCCTGCAGCCGCGCCAGGGCGCCGGCGTCTTCGTCTTCGCCACCGAGCCGGTCGAGGACTGGCCCACCCGGCTGCGCGGGGCCGCGGTGAACGACGTCTACGAGGTCCGCATGGCCGTCGAGGTGCACGCGGCCCGGCTCGCCGCGCACCGCCGCACACCCGCGGACGTCACGGCGATGGAGGCCGCGCTGGAGGGCCGCCGGGCCGCGTCCACGGGCGACGACGTGGCCTTCGTGGACGCCGACATCGCCTTCCACGCGACCGTGGTCGCCGCCGCCCACAGCCCCGTACTGGCCGACCTGTTCACCGAGTTCGCCCCCGTCCTGCGCGAGGGCCTCGTCGAACTGCTCACCCTGACCGGCCTGCGCACCCACGACCCCAACACGGCCGACGACGCCCACGCGGCACTGGTGCGCGCCGTCGCGGGCGGGGACGCGGAGACGGCGGCGGAGGTGCTGCGCAAGGAGTTGCAGGATCCGTTCGGGGGTTAGCTGGGCTCGATCATTGGCCAGGGATCGCTCTTGCTTGCGGAGTCGTGACTGATGTTCGGCCGATTCGTTGATCGGAAGGTAGGTCAACAAGGTTCTACGACTGGGGGATCGGGTGAAGGTGCGAAGCGGGTGGGGGCGGATGGGCATGTGACCGGTTGGCCGATAGGCATCCATTGACGAAGGGGCTGGCCGCTCACTCCGCTGCGCGCGAAGAGGGCCAACGGTGCAGTTCAGGAGATGGTCAGGAGCGGCGTCATCGAGTGCCGCGGATGCGGTGAGCACAAACCTGTCGCCGAGTACTCGACGCTCAACGCATCAGGCGCCTTGCGGCCGTACTGCAAGCCTTGCAACGCACGCTTCCGGCGAGAGAGCCATGGACATCGATCACGATCACGCCTGTTGCCCAGGGAGGCGCAGTTGTGGTGGATGTGTGCGAGGGCTCGTCTTCGTACCTTTGATCTGATCAACGAGTACCTCGCTGATCCGCCTGTGAAGCGGCTCAGGGCAGAACTGGCATCGTCGGGGCCCGAGTGCTGTGACCGGTTGCAGCACTAGTCTGCCGACGTGACCGAAACCCAGGAACCCCACGCCGTCGTCGGTCTGACGGATGTTGCTGTCCACCGTCGTACCACCGGACAAGAAACTGTCCTCGACGGGATCAACTGGACCGTTCTGCCTGGCGAGCACTGGGCGCTGCTGGGCGCCAACGGAGCCGGCAAGAGCACACTGCTCCGGCTCGTCGGGGCGGTTCTGCACCCCACCGTCGGCACTGTCGAGGTCCTCGGTGATCGACTCGGCCGAGTCGATGTGCGCGAGCTACGAGCGCGCGTCGGCCTGGTATCCGCCTCCCAGAAGGTCCCGCTGGACGCCACCGCCCACACCGTCGTCCTCACCGGGGCGACCGGCACTGTGCAGCCCTTGTGGCGGGAGTACGACACCGCGACCCGCGAGCGCGCCCATGTCCTGCTCGCCGAGCTTGGGTGCAAGGGTCTCGCCGAGCGCCACTTCGGCGACTGCTCGGGCGGCCAGCGCTCCCGGATCCTCATCTGCCGTGCCCTGATGGCCGATCCGTCGCTGCTCCTGCTCGACGAGCCGTTCAACGCCCTCGATCTCCCGTCCCGCGAGGACCTCGTGGACGCACTGCATCGGTTGGCGGCCGACCGGGCCGACCTCGCCACCGTCACGGTCACCCACCACTTGGAGGAACTCCCGCCCAACACCACTCATGCCTTTCTGCTCAAGGAAGGCCGCGAGCTGGCATCCGGCCCGGTCGACGGCGTGCTCACCTCGGACAACATGACGGTCTGCTTCGGACGCCCCATTCATGTGGCCCGCCACGACGGCCGGTGGTACGCGCGCTCGGGCCGCTAGTGCTGCGCCGGGCGGCGAGTGCGTCGGGGTGGCGGGCGTTGGCGCTGCGCAAGCGCAGGTAGCTAGCGGTGCAGGGCCCGGATCTGCACCACGTGGTTCGAATGGCCGGAGTTGGCCAGGGTGAACTGCCATAGCGGCCGAAATGGGCTTCGCCCGGCCAGCAGGAGCTTTGGGCGGGCGGATTCCCAGGGCTCGAACTCGTCGAAGGCGAAGCCCGGTCCGGGAAGGGGCCCAGCACGTCCTCGATCCGGTCGAGCCTGATACCGAGGTCGGGGCGACAGGTCAGGAGCAGGTTGTTGACGCCTGAGCAGGTCTTCAACTCGGCGTAGCGATGAGTCCTGGAAGAGCGCGATGTTCCTGGACGTTGCCTCCAAGTATGAAGATCGGCGAAGCTTCCAGAGTCAGCGGCGTCAGTGCGAGATCGTTGCGCCACTACGAGGATGAGGGCTTGATCGTCCCGGGCCGCTCCAGCAACGGGTTCCGCGACTACTGCCAGTCCACCATCGACCGGGTGCTCGTCATCCGCTCGCTGCTGGAGTCTGGGCTGCCCGTGCGGTTGATCAGAGAAGCTCTGCCCCGCCTCACTGATGAACCTGATGCCGGCATGGATGTGGTGTGCGCCGAGTTCCTCCACGAGGTGCAGAGTTATCGCGATCGGCTCGCTGCCCGCATTGCCGTTCTGAGCGATCGGCAGGCGGCACTCGACGCCTACCTTCGAGAGGCCCGCTGTACTGGCCCATAACTGCCACTTGACCTTGACGTAAGTGTCAGATTCCTATGTTTGGTGGATGGAGATCAACGTGCGGCAGCACACTGCCGAGCAGCGGGTACGAGCCTTGGTCCAGCGGTCCCGCCGGGGGCCGGAGGGTCTGACCCTCACCACCGATCATCGCCGCCCCGCCCCGGGGCCCGGCGAGTACTTGATCCGCGTCGGTGCCGCCGGGGTCAACTTCGCTGACGTCATGCAGAGCCATGGGACGTACGGAGGAGGCCCGCAGGCGCCCTATGTGGCGGGCTTCGAGGCCGCCGGCGAGATCGTGGGTGTCGGCCCGGACGTTGATAGCCCGCTGCAACTCGGCACCCACGTCGTCGGAGCAGGCCCGGGAGCCTTCGCGCAGTACATGACGATGCCGGCCGCGGGTGTACTTCCCGTGCCTTCGGGCTGGAGCGATGCCGAAGCTCTCGGCCTGGTGCTGAACTGGGCCACCGCCTTGGCGGCACTGAAGCCGGTGGGCGAGATCAAGACGGGTGAGGTGGTGCTCGTTCATGCTGCGGCCGGAGGCGTTGGGCAGGCCGCTGTCCGCCTCGCCCGCCACTACGGCGCGCGCGTGATCGCTACGGCGTCACCAGCGAAGCACGACATCGTCAGAGCGCTCGGCGCCGGCGAGGTCCTGGAGAGCCGACGCCCTGATCTGGCTGAGGAGATCACCCGCTTGACCGGCGGGGTCGATCTGGTCCTGGAATCGGTGGGGCAGGCCACGTTCGAGGTCAGCCTGTCGGTCACCAAACCCTTCACCGGACGCGTCGTCGTGTTCGGTGCCGCTTCCGGCGATGCCACTCTGACCACGCACGATCTGGTCTTCACCCATCAGGTCCAGGTCAAGGGCCTGCACATTGGTGCGCTGGCGGTCGCGGTCCCGTCCATCTACCAGGCATTGCTCGTCGAGATCGAGGCTCTCATCGCCCGCGGCGTGTACCCGCCAGGCACTCCCGACGTCCATCCCCTGGCCGAAGGACCGGCGGTGCTGCAGTTGCTCGAAGCGGGCCGGACCCGCGGCAAACTCGCCCTCGATCCCTGGCGTTAGGAACGCCTGTGATTCATCGCGATGCTCCGCTGTCTCCCGAGGTGCGGCTGCGGCTCGTGCAGTGCTGCCGGCATCGCCCGATCGCCCATACGGCGTCCGAGACGGGCATCTCCCGCGCGTGAGCGGAGACATGGTCCACATCGATGTGAAGAAGGTCGGCCGGATCCCGGACGATGGTGGCCGGCGAGTCCAGAGACACAGAAGCCTCCAGGCGTCATGCGTTCGCGGCCCATTCGCGCAGCGCGGCCTTGCTGGAGAAATCGGCCACGTTCTTGTCGAGTGGATTGTCGGTGTACTGGTGGAATCGCCACTTCGCCTGGATGCGGGGCTTGCCCGCAGTCACGTAGTCAGCGATCCAAAGACCGTCACCGGCGTATGACGTCGTGTCGACGCTGAGCCAGTAGTGCCTGTTTGCATAGAGAACGACCGGATTATTGGGCCGTTTCTCCTTCACCTTTCGGATGAACAGATCCTTCTCCGCATTGCTCGCATGCGTTCCCTCGCTCGTCGTCTCCCAGTCGACGGCGAGGATGTCACCCGCCTTCTCCGGAGCGTGCTTGACGAAGTACTCCGCCTGGGCAGAGAGGTTGCCGGGCCAGAGAAAGTGGTAGAAGCCGACGACCAGGCCGGCGTCGCGGGCGCGTTTGGTCTGGGCCGCGAGTTTGGGGTTGACGTAGGAGCGGCCCTCTGTCGCCTTGATGAAAACGAAGGAGATGCCGTCGGTGTCATAGGACGAGGACTGGTATGCGCTCACGTCGATGCCGCGCAGCATGGGGGGCTCCCTCAAGTGTCCGTGGGGTGACAGGAGTTGGAGTTGATGTTTGTATACCCCATCCTGACGTGGTTGACCGGCTGCCGCCCATGGAATCGTTCAACGCCACCACACCTGCGCCATCCCCGCGGCGTTCACGACGGCCAGGAGCCGAGCGTCGGAGCTGAAGGCCAGTGCGCGGGCTCGCTCGGTGCGGTCGGCCATGGGGCGCCCGAGATAGCGCGGCTTCGATGTGTCGGACACGTCCCACAGCCGGACGATGCCGTCGTGGCCCACTGTTGCGAGCAGCCTGGCGTCCGGGCTGAAGGCGAGGCCGGTGGCCTCGCCGCCGTTGGTCCGGAACCGTGCGTCGCGTCTGGGGGCCTCCGGATCGGAGACGTCCCAGAGATGTACCTGCCCGTCGGCGCCGGCGAGAGCGAGCAGGTCCCCGGTCGGCGAGAACTGCGCGGCATGCGCGGCTGGGGAGAGTCTGCGCCCGATGGCCGCGGTCCTGCCGCCGGGGAGGCTGATCTCCCTCACCGACGTGGAGTTGTCCGCGTCGGAGACGGCGAGTCTCACGGTGCGCTCGCCCGCCTGTACCGCTTTGATGTCGTCATGGAGGCCGGCCACACTCCAGCGGAGGACTCCGGTGTCCATGCTCAGCCCGTGGACCTCCGTGGATGCGGCTGTGACGAGGGTCTCGCCGTCCGGTGTGACAGCGAGCGCCGAGACGCCGTCGAAGCTCCTCGCGGGCAGGTCGACCCTTTCCGGGTGCTCGGGATCCGTGAGGTGCCACGCCTGCACCCGCTGACCCGAGGCGAGCACGAGCGTCCGGCCGTCCTGTGGTGAGAACGCCAGTGCGTCGGCGTACCCGCCGGGTTCGCCCCCGCCGTCACCCGCGAGACGCCACCGCTCGGGGCGTGGCGGGTCCGTGTCTCGGGGCGTTACCTGCCACGGCGTGGGGAGGACGCCCAGAACCGTGAGGGCGGCCATGGACGTCACCACGACGACGCAGGCGACGACGAACGGGGGGAGCCAACCCGCTCTTCGCGCGCGAGGGATCCTGCTCTCACCCATCGTGGGGACTTCTCGCGCGGGGAGTTGCTGGGCGGCCAGCGCCGTCACGAGCCGAGACCGGGCTCGCCCGGAGTGCTCGGCGGGGGCCTGGGGCATGGCGGCGAGGGCGAGCACGAGGCGACCCAGACGGCTGTCAGCGCGCAGCATCGGTGCTCCCGTCTCCCACCTCGGACAGGTCCCCGTACATCTCCCCGATCGGCCGCCGACCGGTCTGCGGGGAAGTCTGCGGCTGCCCGGGTTCGCCGACGGGGATCGACTGGAAGAGCCGCGCGACGATGAATGGCGTTGCCAGACCTGTGACGAACGCCATGGTCGCATTGGACAGTTGACCCGAGGCGCCCAGCGCGGCGGTGAGCCCAGCGCCGGCGAACAGCCGCAATATGATGGCGACGAGCATCACCGGGCGGTCGGCACGGTTACTCCACGGCCATCGCCAGCGGCGGCGCGGCCCGGTCGGACGCATGGATGCGGAGAGGGTGAGCGCTTCGGCGACGCCGCTTCCCAGCAGCCCCCACAGCGCGGCATGCAAGCCAGTCACCACTCAGACGGTAGCGAGGCGTGGTGCGTCCGTTGCTCTCGGTGGCCGGCTTCACCCTCTTGGCGGGCGATTCCGGGCGGCGCCAAGAGGTACAAGGCGTGGTGAACGGGGCGTGGGCGGGGCAGTCGAGCTGTTCAGCACTCGATGATGTTGACCGCCAGCCCGCCGCGCGCCGTCTCCTTGTACTTGACCGACATGTCGGCGCCGGTGTCCTTCATGGTCTTGATGACCTTGTCCAGGGACACCTTGTGCGAGCCGTCGCCGCGCATCGCCATCCGCGCCGCTGTGACCGCCTTCACCGCGGCCATGCCGTTGCGTTCGATGCAGGGGATCTGGACGAGTCCGCCGACCGGGTCGCAGGTGAGGCCGAGGTTGTGCTCCATGCCGATCTCGGCGGCGTTCTCGACTTGTTCGGGGCTGCCGCCGAGCACCTCGGCCAGCGCGCCCGCCGCCATCGAGCAGGCCGAGCCGACCTCGCCCTGGCAGCCGACCTCGGCGCCGGAGATCGAGGCGTTCTCCTTGAAGAGCATGCCGATGGCGCCGGCGGCCAACAGGAAGCGGACCACCCCATCCTCGTCCGCGCCCGGCACGAAGTTGATGTAGTAGTGCAGGACCGCGGGGATGATGCCGGCCGCGCCGTTCGTGGGGGCGGTCACCACCCGGCCGCCCGCCGCGTTCTCCTCGTTCACGGCCATCGCGTAGAGCGTGATCCACTCCATGGCGAGCGCCTTCGGGTCGCCCTCGGAGCGCAGCTTGCGGGCCGTGTTCGCGGCCCGGCGGCGGACCTTGAGGCCGCCCGGCAGGATGCCCTCGCGCGACATGCCCCGGGTCACGCACTCCCGCATCACCCGCCAGATCTCCAGCAGGCCCGCGCGGATCTCCTCCTCGGTGCGCCAGGACCGCTCGTTCTCCAGCATCAGCGAGGAGATCGACAGGCCGGTCTCCCGGGTCAGGCGCAGCAGGTCGTCGCCGGTGCGGAAGGGGTGCTTCAGGACCGTGTCGTCGAGCTTGATGCGGTCCGCGCCGACCGCGTCCTCGTCGACGACGAAGCCGCCGCCCACCGAGTAGTACGTCTTGGACATCAGCTCGGCGCCGGACGCGTCGTACGCCCACAGCGTCATGCCGTTCGCGTGGTACGGCAGTGCCTTACGGCGGTGCAGCACGAGGTCCTTGTCGAAGTCGAAGGGGATCTCGTGGTCGCCGAGAAGCCCGAGCCGGCCCTGCGACCTGATCCTCTCCACTCGCTCGTCGGCGGTCTCCACGTCGACCGTGCGCGGGGAGTCGCCCTCCAGGCCGAGCAGTACCGCCTTGGGGGTGCCGTGGCCGTGGCCGGTCGCGCCGAGCGAGCCGTACAGCTCGGAGCGTATCGACGCGACGGAGGGCAGCACGCCCTCGTTGCGCAGCTTGCGGGCGAACAGGCCCGCCGCGCGCATCGGGCCCACCGTGTGGGAGCTCGACGGGCCGATGCCGATCGAGAACAGGTCGAAGACCGAGATGGCCACGGGGACTCCTCAATACGGGGTGGTGCGAAAGGTTTCCGCGGGGTGCCCCGCCGCTCACCGACCAGTGTGCGGGACACCCCACGAAAAGGAACTACTTGTTCAGACCGGGGTACAGCGGGTGCTTGTCGGCCAGGGCCTTGACCCGGGCCTTCAGTGCCTGCGCGTCGTACGACGGCTTCAGCGTCTCGGCGATGACGTCGGCGACCTCGGCGAAGTCCTCGGCCGTGAAGCC
>NZ_JBNGGG010000068.1:0-38759 GCF_049974585.1 Streptomyces sp. UG1
CCCGCGCCGCAGCGCAGCGCGCCGACGCCGCCGCCACCGCGGCCGAGGAAGCGGCCAAGGACGCCCAGAAGTACGCCGAGTCCGCCCAGCGGGCGGCGGAGTCCGCCGAACGGAAGGCGGCCAACCAGGTCGTCCAGGACGGCGCCGGAACCGGAGTCGGCGGAGTCTTCTACATCGTTGACAAGATCACCGAGGCGGGACCGGCCAAGCCGCTCGACAAGTGCGAGTACGTGCCCCAGGGCTGCACGGTGACGTACGAGCTGAACCTGAACGTCACGGTCAGCTACTACTTCTGTGTCAACCCCGAGGTCCCCGCCACCGAGTCCGGCTGCCCGAAGTCGGACACGGTCTTCCTCAAGACGGAGACGCTCAGGAATCAGAAGCAGAAGTGGACCCACCACTTCAGCTTCGGAGAGATCACCCGCATCGGCTGGCAGAACCTCTTCGGCGACACGGTCGGCGCCGTCCTGTACGAGATCGTGCTGGGTGACGTCGCCCGCTGCTACCACGGCGACAAGTCGAGCTGCGCCTGGTTCGCGTCCAACTTCATCCCGGGCAAGGTGTTCACGAAGATCGCCGACGGGATCCGCGCGCTCGACGCCGCCATGAAGACGGGGGTCGGGGTCGCGGACGCGTTCAAGGCGCTGAAGGCCCTGGATGTGGACCCGGCGACGCTGGCCAAGCTCGAGGCCGGCGTGAACGCCTACGATGACGTGATCACGACCTGCAAGGTCAACAGTTTCCCGGGCGACACCCTGGTGCTGATGGCCGACGGCAGCCGCCGGGCGATCCGTGACGTGCGGGAGGGCGACCGGGTCATGGCCGGCGACCCGACCACCGGAACCCTGCGGGCCGAGCCCGTCACGGACACCTTCCGGCACGACACTGAACGGCTGGTGACCATCGGCCTGGCCGGCGGCAGCAGCCTGGACACCACCGCCGGTCACAAGATCCGCACGGACGAGCGCGGCTGGGTCCTCGCCTCCGACCTGCGCCCGGGCGACCGGCTGATCGGCGCGGACGGCACGCTCCGCGCCGTGACCGAGGTCCGCGACCGGCCGGGTCTCACCCCGCGCCGGGTGCACGACCTCACCGTGGACGGCCTGCACACGTTCTACGTGCGTACTGAGGGCTCCGCGGCGACGGACGTGATGGTCCACAACTGCATGAACCTGTCGGACGAGGACCTCGCGAGTCTGCCGCAGCGGTACCGGGACGTGATGCACACGCTGAAGGACCACGTCAGGCGGACTCCGCAGCAGGCTCTCGACCTGGCCAGACTGAAGGACGAGCCCAAGACGATCTGGACCAGCGAGGAGATCGCCCAGCAGGCCATCGACCGGGTGGTGGGCGACTACTTCAGCAAGCGGCTCCCGGACGGCACGAAGGTCCTCGACAAGGAGAAGTGGAAGAAGTTCGAGCAGTGGGCCGCGAAAGCCGGCGACATGGAGCAGTACCGGCCGATCACCGGCAAGTGGGATGCCTACCCTTCCCTGGGTAAGACGTACCATCCGAACGGGAGGGTCGAAAACGCTGGCAACACGGTCACGGTGATCCTGATGAAGGTCAAGGGCCACACGGGCAAGGGGCGTGGGGGATACGTCATCAAGACCGCGTACCCCACGGGCACCGCGTAGGACAGGATCCATGCCACAGAATCGTCCGACGTACGTCGCACTGGGCTACTCCGAGGACTTCGGGCTCACCGGTCTGGCGGAGCGGCTGTGCTCCCCGGACCGGACCCGCGCCGGTTCCGCCGACGATCTCCCGGCCGCCCTCGCGGCCGCGGCCGGTCTGGCGGACGGGTCCGACGGCGAGGAGGCCGTGGAACTGGAGGAGGACGCCCGTCGGTTGCTGGACGGTCCGTTGTCGGAGGAGGTCCTCCACACGGTGTGGCTGGCCGCGGTCGGCCGGGTGTTCGATCCGGTCGGCCATGGCATGGACGCGCGCAGCTGGTTGCGGGCGGTCTCGGACCTGGCCACGGCCCGCCTCCGGCAGAACAAGCGCTCCTACGTCCCGCCGCCGGTCCGGCCGGTGCGGGACGAGGAGCTGTGCGGGACTGTCGTGGCGGAGATCCGGGCCCTGGCCCCGGCGCTCACCGCCGCGGCCGGGCTCCCGGACCTCGTCCCGGCCCTGGAGCGGGTGGCCGGACGCACCGACGCCGACCTCGGCCTCCGGCTCTTCCTCCGCGCCCTGAAGGCGTACGCCGTCCGGGTCCCGAAGGAGCAGTACGACAGGTTCCTCGAGCTCGGTGAGCGGCTCGGGTATCCGGTCGCGCTCGTCCGCGACGGCCTCGACGTCGACTGGCCGCCCATCGACACGGAACACCGTGCCACCGACTGGGACTTCGGACTCTCGAAGCTCGCCGGGAACGCGCACCAGGACTGGCGGCAGAGCACCGCCCGCCGGGAGATCCAGTTGGTGGCGTACGCCGACGAGCCCGGCCAGTCCCCCGGCACGGCGGCGGCCCTCCTCCTGGAGGACGCGCTCCGTCTCCTGCACTCCCCGCTGTCCGACGACACGCTCACCACCCTGTGGGTGGCCGTCTCGGACGCGGCCCTGCGCACCGACGGCCGCGCGTGGCTACGCCTGGTCGCAGACGTGTGCGAGGAGCGGCTGAGGAAGACCGCCCCGACCTACATCCCCGAAGTTCCGCCCGCTCGCGCGGACTTGGCGGACCCGGTGTCGCGGGAGCTCCGGGAGACCGCGCTCGCCGTGGCAGACAAGGCCGTCAGCCCTCACTGGCAGCCCCTCCCGGCCGTGGAGGCCATGGCCGCGGTGGAACAGGTCGTGGTCCAGATCGATCCGGATCTGGGATTCCGGCTGTTCCTCCGCGTCCTGCGGGCGCTGTCCGCACCGCTCACGCGGGGACAGTACGAGCGGTACAGGGCCATCGGTGAACGCTTCGGGTACGGGGAGTACCACGTCGACGAGGTCGAGCACCTTGTTCAGTGGGCGACTTGACCTGACCGGGACATGAAGACGATCAAGTGGACGATCCGGGACATGGAACCCTCACTCGGGCAGAAGTGGGTGAGGAAGGTCCGCAGGGAGTGGCTGCCGGCACGACAGTGATCACCAAACTGAAGTACGTGGGCAAGCAGCACAAGCCAAGCAAGTACGTCGTCTACACCTCCTACCTGGAAAGACCTGCTACCCGAAGTGGGGGGCGATACGCGGTGCAGCGTTTCACCGAGTTCGGGTGACGGGCTTCTTCCACCAGGACTGGGTTTACGAGGGAGAAACCGCCGCTGACGTCGTCGCGCAACAGTTGCCGGAGGATGCCTCATGGGTCCTGGCGGTCCGCCGGAGCTCAGTACACGGCGAGCTTCGAGGGGACCTCGGGCTACGAGTGGACCCGCACCGTCGTCGGCCTGTGTGACGCCAGGCTGTCCGCGATGTCCGAGGTGCGTCCACTCACTGGGGTAGACGCGGAGGACGGCTGGTCCCAGAGGGACGCGGTCGTCGCCGAGATCGAGCGGGCGTAGTTCCTGACCACCGAGGTACGCGACGCGCTCGTCCAATGCGCTCGCCATTGCACGCCGGACTTGGCGCTGCGGCTGCTGCTCCGGTGCATCCTCAACACACCGGAGGCACCGCTGCCCCAGGACCGGTACGACCGGCTGGAGGTGGCCGGAACAGCCCTCCACTACGGCGAGTTCGTAATGGACGCCGTCAGGTTCCGGGTGTCGGACTACTGACGGCTGCCGTCAGGCCGTTCAGCAGGAGCGCCGTGAAGCTCTGGGCCCAGGTGGCGTCGACCGGCTCGGCGCTCACCAGGGTGCGGTGGACCACCGCACCCGCGACCACGTCGAAGATCAGGTCCACAGTGCGTGCGGCTTCCTCCGGATCCGGTTCCGGGGGAAGCTCGCCGCGTTTCTGGGCCCGGACGCGGCCCTGAAGGACCAGGTGCTTCTGGCGGTCCACGATCGAGGCGCGGATGCGCTCACGCAGAGCCTCGTCCCTCGTCGACTCCGCCACCACCGCCATCAGCCCGCTCCTCGCCTCCGGGCGGGCCAGGATCGTCGCGAACTGGAGTACGACGCCCTCGATGTCGGCGGCGAGGGTGCCCCGGTCGGGCAGTCGGAGTTCGTCGAAGAGCTCGGCGACCGCGTCGACGACCAGCTCGTTCTTGCCGGACCAGCGGCGATAGAGCGTGGTCTTCGCAACGCCGGCGCGGGTGGCCACGTCTCCCAGGGTGAGCTTGGACCATCCGAGTTCGACCAGTGCCTCCCGCGTCGCCGCCAGGATCGCGGCGTCCGCGGCGGCGCTGCGCGGGCGTCCGGGGCGGGAGGCGGCGGCGCGGCTCTGCATGCCCTGACCATATCCGGGGGGTTTGCTGTGTGGTCGTGAGGGAGATCACGGGTAGGTGGTGTTCCGGAGGGTCGTCCTGCCATTACGCTACGACTCGTATCGAAAGCGATGGTCACAGATGGCCGCAGATGACCACAGGCGTGGGGTGGGGACCCGGCGCCGGGTAGCAACGGGCCGGGAGCGGCTTTCGGGCCACTTTTCACAGACGCGTGCCGAACGGGGGAGGATAGACGCATGCAGCCACGGAACATGTCCATGAGCGGAGTCGTCGACCTCGCCGCGGTGAAGGCGGCCCAGGAGGCCAAGGCGAAGGCGGAGCAGGCGCGCGCCGAGGCCGCCCGGCAGGGCGGGGGCGGCGGTGCAGTGTCGCCCGCCGATCTCGTCATCGATGTCGACGAGGCCGGGTTCGAGCGGGAAGTCCTTCAGCGCTCCGCCGAGGTGCCCGTCGTCATCGACTTCTGGGCCGAGTGGTGCGAGCCCTGCAAGCAGCTCAGCCCGGTCCTCGAGCGCCTCGCCGTCGAGTACAACGGCCGTTTCCTCCTCGCCAAGATCGACGTCGACGCCAACCAGATGCTGATGCAGCAGTTCGGCGTGCAGGGCATCCCCGCCGTGTTCGCCGTCGTCGCCGGGCAGGCGCTGCCGCTCTTCCAGGGGGCGGCCGGCGAGGCGCAGATCCGCGAGACGCTGGACCAGCTCGTCACCGTAGCCGAGCAGCGGTTCGGTCTGACCGGCCTGACGGTTGATGCCGACGCCGAGCCGGGCGGCGCCGCCCAGGCCGCTCCCGCCGCGCCGGCCGGTCCCCACGACGCCCTGCTCGAGGCCGCCGTACAGGCCCTGGACGCGGGCGATTTGGGCGGTGCTGTGCAGGCGTACAAGAACGTACTGAACGAGGATCCGGGGAACTCGGAGGCCAAACTCGGGCTCGCCCAGGCCGAGTTGCTCCAGCGGGTGCAGGGTGCCGATCCGCAGCAGGTGCGCAAGGACGCCGCCGACAAGCCGGCGGACGTGCAGGCGCAGATCGCCGCGGCCGACCTGGATCTGGTGGGCGGGCATGTCGAGGACGCCTTCGGGCGGCTCATCGAGACGGTGCAACGCACGGTGGGTGACGACCGGGACACCGTACGGCTTCGACTGCTGGAGCTGTTCGAGGTCGTGGGCGCCGAGGATCCGCGGGTGGCGGCGGCGCGCAGGGCGCTGGCGCGCGCCTTGTTCTGACGTGTTCGCGAGCGGGGCGGTGGCCCCGTTCTGACCAGTCGCTAAACGCGCGGGCGCGTGTTGCCCGAGTGAAAGAACTGCCGAGAGACGACCAGTGCGGCCGTGCTTTACCAAAACTTGGTAATCACGGCCGCGGTTACTGCGGGTAAGTGGTGGGCATCTTTCTGTCAGATCCTGTCCGGTGATACTCGGATTTGTCCGGTGACCCGAGGGCACCCTGAGTCGCTGCCCGAGACCCGCGGGTCGTTGTTCGGTTATCCGGCCGTTACTACTGAGTAACGAAGCCCCTTGTGCGGGCGGCGAGAATGCACCACGATCGGCCACGCTCGGTCCTTTCCCGTACCCCGACAGCCGGTTGGGTCACGGGAGTTCCTGGGTCCCCACCGAGCAGAGTCGGCGGCAGTGGCGCCGGCTCTTGGACAGGGGGGTCTTCGCCCACTCGGCGAAGCCTGTCCGGCAAGGTTGTGCGTGATGTGTGTCAGGCGCGACCAGTGGTTGTCGCTCGGGGGTGATCGCCGGTGTTTCGGGCGCGGTTCGCGCCTTTCGAGTACGGGCGCTCTCCTTCCCGAGGACGTAGCACTTCTCCCATCCCTGACCGGCTGAGCGGCCGAGTCGACCGTGGCAGCCAGGGTCAGGAGATGTACGTCCGAGAAGGAGGAAATATGGAGTCCCAGGTGCGTGGCGGGACCAGATGGAAGCGGTTCGCTGTGGTCATGGTGCCCAGCGTGGCCGCCACGGCCGCGATAGGTGTCGCCCTCGCGCAGGGCGCTCTTGCCGCGTCGTTCAGTGTGTCGGGGCAGTCGTTCAAGGTCACGGCCAAGGAGCTCAACGGAACGGGCTTCTCCCAGTACGGTGCCGTCGATCCGGGGACCACCCTCTCCGGCGAGAAGACCGCTCACGCGGTGGCGGTCTCGGCGTTCAAGTCGGCGCGCATCGAGAAGATGTGCCAGTCCGTCGTCACTCCGAACGTGCCGTTCCTCGGGGACATCACCCTGAAGCTGACGGCCGGTGACAGCCGTGACGAGGACAAGCAGGTCCACGCCAAGAACCTGTACATCGACGTCGAGGAACTCGACGCGGACGCAGAGTTCAAGGACATCAACATCGGTGTCGCGGCCGGTTCCATGAAGGATGGCCCCGGCCCCGGCATGAAGGGCGGCAAGGAGCAGGCCAACCCGAATGGCTTCGGTCAGGAGGCAGGGTCGGTCAAGCTGACCGGCGTGGAGCAGACGGCGTGGGCGACCACCGCCGGAACCTTCAAGCTGAGCGGTCTGCACATGTCGCTGCACAAGGGCAAGGGCGCCGGCATCGAGTGCTACTGAGCACTCCGTGACGGGCGGGGGAGCCGTGGCGCCCCCGCCCGTCCGCCATCCATCCCGCTCTTCACCCACCCCCCACATCTCCATCGCAGTACACCCTCACTACAGCAACGCCGCACCAGGGAGCTGTTTTCCATGAGCGCCGAGACCTCTGCCGCGCCCGGCCTTGTCACCCGCCGGAGGCTGCAGTTCCGCGCCTGGCGGGGCACCAGGCCGTTCTGGGCTGGCCTGTTCATCATGATCGGCGGCTTTCCGATCATGTACTTCCCGTACGCGAACATCACGATCGGCCACCTGACCCTGGCGATGTCCACCACCGCGGGGGCCGGCTCCCTGATCATCGGTGTGCTGCTCGTCGTGCTGGGCATCAGTCTCTGGTTCCAGAAGCACATCCGGACCTTCGCGGGTGTCGCGGCGATTCTGCTGGGCCTGGTGTCCATCCCGGTGTCCAACTTCGGCGGCTTCATCGTCGGTTTCCTGTTCGCTCTCGTCGGCGGCGCGATGGCCGTGGCGTGGGCGCCGGGCGAGCCCGAGGCGGAGCCCGCCGCGGGCAACACCCCGGCAACGGACGACGCGCCCCAGGCCGCGGACCCGGACACGACGATCCTCAAGCCCGTGAGGGACGGGACGAGCGGGCCGAACGATCTGTCAGGAACGAGCCCGGCGAACGGGGCGAACGGGAGGCACAGTGCCGGCTGACGAGGTGACCCACGGGGCTGATGTGGAAGTGTCCCGTGTGAGAACCGGGCCGCGCCACGCGGCACCCAAGAAGCCGCTGTTCACCAGATTCCACATGCCGGCCGGCAAGGCGATAGCCATGGCCGCGATGCCCACGGCGGTCCTCATGGGCATGGGGTTCACGGCGAGCCTTGCCATCGCCGACAGCGACAGCTCCTCCAAGCCGACGGCGAACAGCCTGACGGCGGACGAGTACAAGGAGTGTGTCGAGGCCCTGGAGGACTCCAAGGACGAGGCGTCCTCGCCCTCGCCGTCGGCGAGCGCCGACAGCGACAAGGACGACGAGGTCAAGCCGACCCCGTCGGCGTCGGCCGGTGGCCAGGACTCCGCGGACTCCTCCGACTCCTCGGGTTCCTCTGGCTCTTCCGGCTCGGGCGGCTCCTCCGCGTCGGATTCAGGTTCCGACGACGAGGCCGAGCCCACGCCGTCCCCGTCCGAGAGCAATTCGGGCGAGGACCAGTCGGGCGACGCCGCCGCCACGCCGAGCCCTTCGCCGTCCGAGGGCGGCGGCAACCTCCTGGAGGACATAGGCGACGCGATCACCGGCCTGTTCACGGGTGGCGCAGGCTCGTCGGACACCGCGAGCCCGACGCCGTCCGCGTCGCCGAGCACGAGCGAGGACACGTCGTCCGACGCGTCGGCCAAGGGCACGTCCGACACCGTCAAGGAGACCACCGACAAGGTCACCGACTCGGTGAAGGACACTGTCGAGGACACGACCGACACGGTGAAGGACACCGTCAAGGACACGACCGACACGGCGTCCAAGGCGGCCGAGGACACCACCGAGACGGCCGAGAAGGCGGCCGAGGACGCTGCGGACAAGGCCACCGCCTCACCCAGCCCGTCCGCGAGCCCCACCGTGGACCCGGACGCGTGCCCAGCCGCCACCGACGACGAGGGCGGCGTCGACAACGAGCAGTTCGTGGCGGACGACCCCTGGTACCTGGAGGCCAGCTCGCTGACCCTCAAGGGCGCGGACTACCAGGGCATCGTCGAGGTGAAGACCGCCAACGGCACCAAGAAGAAGGTCCTGAAGTACGTCATATCCGACGGCACCGACATCGGCGACCTGCACCAGATCGTCAAGGACAAGCAGGCCGGCAAGACCTACCACGTGCAGGCGGCCAAGGGCTCGACGTCGACGATCACCGGCGGCAAGACGGTGATGTACACCGAGAGCATCTCGGGCAACCTGCTCGGTCTGATCCCGGTCACGTTCGACCCGGAGCACCCGCCGCCGCTGAACATCCCCTGGATCTACTTCACCAACGTGAAGGTCACCCAGGCCGGCCAGTTCGGCGGAACGCTGACCGTGCCTGGACTGCACCAGTACACCACCGACTGAGCCCCCAAAGCCCGTTCGGGAGCCGCACCCGGCTGTGGCCCGGCCCTCCACACACGAGGTCCGGGCCACAGCTCTGCCGTAGTAGCCGAAGGAGTAAAGGCTGAGAACCCGGTTGAAACTGACCCGCGACGGCGACGCGTTCATCGCCCGGCTCGCGCCCTCCCAGGTATCGGCGATGTACGAGGCGCTGAGCTATCTGCGCCACAGGGACCCCAGTGATACGGAGCTGACCCTGCTGGTCGGCGCGGGGCGGGAGGCGGTCGACGCGCTCCTGGAGCGCCTGTCCGGACGGCACACGAAGTCACGCGACTTCCGCCTCACCATCGAGGAACTCCACATGGTGCACAGCGCGCTGACCGCCGCGCCCACGATGTTCCTCACCCGGGGCGGCGGGTTCGTGGAGGAGCCGTTCCATATCCGCCTGGGCTTCTACCGGGAGAACTTCGACGTCTTGGCGCTTGCGCTTACCCAAGCGGCTGCCGAGGCGTGACAGCGGCGTGAGCCACTGAGCGCACAAAAGGGCGCCCCCTGCCGACAAGCAGGGGGCGCCCTCAGTGCCATACAAGACGGTTAGTCCCGCGCCCCGCCCCCCAGGTGATGCACCCGCACCATGTTCGTAGTCCCCGGCACCCCAGGCGGCGACCCCGCCGTGATCACCACGATGTCGCCCTCGTTGAACAGCCCCAGCTTCACGATCTCCTGGTCCACCAGGTCGACCATCTCGTCGGTGCTGTTGACGAACGGGACCACGTGTGGCTCGACGCCCCAGCTCAGGGTCATCTGGTTGCGGGTGGACTCGTCCGTGGTGAACGCGACGATCGGCTGGGCGGCGCGATAGCGGCACAGGCGGCGGGCGGTGTCGCCGGACTGGGTGAAGGCGACCAGGCCCCTGCCGCCGAGGAAGTCGGCGATCTCGCAGGCGGCGCGGGCGACCGAACCACCCTGGGTGCGCGGCTTCTTGCCGGGGACCAGGGGCTGCAGGCCCTTGGCGAGCAGTTCCTGCTCGGCCGCGGCGACGATCTTCGACATCGTCCTGACCGTCTCGATCGGGTACGCGCCCACGCTCGACTCCGCCGACAGCATGACCGCGTCCGCGCCGTCCAGGATCGCGTTGGCCACGTCGGAGGCCTCGGCGCGGGTCGGGCGGGAGTTGGTGATCATCGACTCCATCATCTGGGTCGCCACGATCACCGGCTTGGCGTTGCGCCGGCACAGTTCGATCAGGCGCTTCTGGACCATGGGGACCTTTTCGAGCGGGTACTCGACGGCCAGGTCGCCGCGCGCGACCATCACGCCGTCGAACGCCAGCACGACGTCCTCCATGTTCGCCACCGCCTGCGGCTTCTCGACCTTGGCGATGACCGGGACGCGGCGGCCGACCTCGTCCATGACCTTGTGCACGTCCTGCACGTCGTTGGCATCCCGCACGAAGGACAGGGCGACCAGGTCGCAGCCCATGCGGAGGGCGAAGCGGAGGTCCTCTACGTCCTTTTCGCTCAGCGCCGGGACGTTCACCGCCGCGCCGGGCAGGTTGATGCCCTTGTGGTCGGAGACGACGCCGCCCTCGATGACGATCGTCCGAACCCGGGGGCCCTCGACCTCGGTGACCTTCAGTTCGACGTTGCCGTCGTTGATGAGGATCTGGTCGCCCTTGGCGACATCGCCTGGCAGGCCCTTGTAGGTCGTCCCGCAGATCTGCTTGTCACCCGGGACGTCCTCGGTCGTGATGACGAACTCGTCACCGCGCTCCAACTCGACCGGGCCCTCGGCGAAGGTCTCCAGGCGGATCTTCGGCCCCTGGAGGTCGGCGAGGACGCCGATGGCGCGGCCGGTCTCCTCGGCGGCGGCCCTCAGGCGTTCGTACCGCCCCTGGTGGTCTTCGTGCGTGCCGTGGCTGAAGTTGAAGCGGGCCACATTCATGCCGGCCTCGATCAGCGCGACAAGCTGTTCGTGGGAGTCGACCGCGGGGCCGAGAGTACAGACGATTTTCGAACGGCGCATGGGACGATCCTATCGGTTTGTTTCGCTACGGAATATTCCGTCTGGCGGAAGATACAAATGAGCTGTGCATTGCTCAGCCGTGTTACTCAGGCGTTGCCCACCAGCGCGTAGGTCTGCGTCGCGATCTCCAGTTCTTCATCCGTCGGTACCACGGCGACCGCCACCCTCGCGCCGGCGGGGGAGATCAGCCGCGGCTCGTCGGCGCGTACGGCGTTCAGCTCGGCGTCCACCGCGAGGCCCAGTTGTTCCAGGCCGGCCAGGGCGGCCTCACGTACCGGCGCCGCGTTCTCGCCGACCCCGGCCGTGAACGCGATCGCGTCCACCGTGCCGAGCACCGCGTAATAGGCGCCGATGTACTTCTTCAGCCGGTGAATGTAGATGTCGAAGGCCAATTGGGCCCTCTCGTCACCCTCGTCGTCGATCCGCCGGCGGATCTCCCGCATGTCGTTGTCGCCGCACAGGCCGATCAATCCGCTCTTCTTGTTGAGAAGAGTGTCGATTTCCTCGATGGACATTTCACCAACCCGCGCCAAATGGAAGATGACGGCGGGATCCAGGTCACCGGAGCGTGTACCCATCACCAGGCCCTCCAAAGGCGTCAGCCCCATGGAGGTGTCCACGCAACGACCGCCCCGCACGGCCGACGCCGACGCGCCGTTGCCGAGGTGCAGCACGATGACGTTCACGTCCTCGGGCGCCTTGCCCAGCAGCTTCGCGGTCGCCCGGGAGACGTATGCGTGCGAGGTGCCGTGGAAGCCGTAGCGGCGGATCCGGTGCCGGTCGGCGGTCTCCACGTCGATCGCGTAGCGCGCGGCCGACTCCGGCATCGTGGTGTGGAACGCGGTGTCGAAGACGGCGACCTGGGGCAGGTCGGGGCGCAGGTGCCGGGCGGTGCGGATGCCGGTGAGGTTGGCCGGGTTGTGCAGCGGGGCCACCGGTATCAGGCGCTCGATCTCGGCGAGCACGGCGTCGTCGATGACGGTCGGCTCGGTGAAGTGCTTGCCGCCGTGCACCACCCGGTGGCCGATCGCGGCCAGCTCGGGCGAGTCGAGGCCGAGGCCGTCCTTGGCGAGCTGCGCCGACACGGCCTTGAGCGCCGCCTCGTGGTCGGCGATCGGCCCGGTCCACTCACGACTCTCGCCGCCGTTCCCCATCGGGGTGTGCCTGAGCCGGGAGCTCTCCTCGCCGATGCGCTCGACGAGGCCCACGGCCAGCCGGCTGCTGTCGCGCATGTCGAGCAACTGGTACTTCACCGACGAGGAGCCGGAGTTGAGGACGAGGATGCGGGACGAACTCACTGGGCGGTGGCCTTCTCGTGGAGGGACGGGGCGGGGGACTGGGCCTGGATGGCGGTGATGGCGACGGTGGTCACGATGTCCTGGACGAGGGCGCCCCGGGACAGGTCGTTGACCGGCTTGCGCAGACCCTGCAGCACCGGTCCGACGGCGATCGCGCCGGCCGAGCGCTGCACGGCCTTGTAGGTGTTGTTACCCGTATTGAGGTCAGGGAAGATCAAAACCGTTGCCTGCCCCGCCACCTCGGATTCCGGCAGCTTGGTCGCGGCGACCGACGGCTCGACCGCGGCGTCGTACTGGATGGGCCCCTCGATCTTCAGATCGGGCCGCCGCGCGCGCACCAGCTCGGTCGCCTCGCGCACTTTGTCGACGTCGGCGCCCGTCCCGGACGTACCCGTCGAGTACGACAGCATCGCGATGCGGGGCGCCACGCCGAACCCCTGGGCGGTGGCCGCCGACTGAATGGCGATGTCGGCCAGTTGCTCGGCGTTCGGATCCGGGTTCACCGCGCAGTCGCCGTAGACCAGGACCCGGTCGGCGAGGCACATGAAGAAGACGGACGAGACGATGTCGGCGTCCGGCTTCGTCTTGATGATCTCGAAGGCGGGCCGGATGGTCGCCGCCGTCGAGTGGACCGACCCCGACACCATGCCGTCGGCCAGCCCCTCCTGCACCATCAGCGTCCCGAAGTAGTTCACGTCCGAGACGACGTCGTACGCCAGCTCCACCGTGACCCCCTTGTGGGCGCGGAACCGGGCGTACTTCTCGGCGAAGGCGTCGCGCAGCTCGCTGGTCGCCGGGTCGATGAGCTGGGCGTCGCCCAGGTCGATACCGAGGTCGGCGGCCCTTTTGCGGATCTGGTCGACGGGGCCGAGGAGGGTGAGGTCGCACACCCCGCGCCGCAGCAGCACCTCCGCCGCGTGCAGGACGCGCGGCTCGGTGCCCTCGGGCAGCACGATGCGGCGCATGTTCGAGCGGGCCTGCTCCAGCAGCTTGTGTTCGAACATCATCGGCGTGACCCGGTCGGTGCTCGGCGCCGAGACCCGCTTCAGCAGCTCGCCGGTGTCGACGTACCGCTCGAACAGGCCCAGCGCGGTCTCCGCCTTGCGCGGGGTGGCCGCGTTCAACTTCCCCTCCAGGGCGAAGAGCTGCTCGGCGGTGGGGAAGCTGTAGCCCGGCACCGACAGCACCGGGGTGCCCGGGGCGAGACGGCCGGCGAGGGTGAGGATCTCGTCGCCGGGGCGCTCGTCCAGGGTGAGCAGCACACCGGCGATCGGCGGGGTGCCGGCGCTGTGCGCGGCCAGCGAGCCGACGACCAGGTCGGCGCGGTCGCCCGGCGTGACGACCAGGCAGCCCGGGGTCAGGGCGTTCAGGAAGTTCGGCAGCATCGCGCCGCCGAACACGAAGTCCAGCGCGTCGCGCGCGAGCCCCGAGTCGTCGCCGAGCAGGACCTTGGCGTCCAGGGACTGGGCGATCTGCGAGACCGTCGGCGCGGACAGGGCGGGCTCGTCCGGTACGACGTAACAGGGCACCGGCAGCCGTGAGTCGAGCCGCTCGGCGATCTCCTCCCGGTCGGCCCGGGCGACCCGGTTGGTGACCATGGCGAGCACGTCGCAGCCCAGGGTCTCGTACGCCCGGTAGGCGTTGCGCGTCTCGGCGAGCACCGACTCGGTGTTCTGCTTGCGCCCGCCCACGACGGGTATCACGGACGCGCCGAACTCGTTGGCGAGCCGGGCGTTGAGCGACAGCTCGTCCGGGAGCTGGGTGTCGGCGTAGTCGGTGCCGAGGACGAGGATGACGTCGTAGTCGCGGGTGACGGCGTGGAAGCGGTCGACGAGCGTGGACACCAGCTCGTCCGTCCCGCGCTCGGCCTGGAGGGCGGACGCCTCGTGGTAGTCCATGCCGTAGACCGTCGCCGGGTCCTGGGAGAGGCGATAGCGGGCCCGCAGCAGCTCGAACAGACGGTCGGGAGAGTGATGGACCAGCGGCCGGAACACCCCCACCCGGTCGACCTGCCGGGTCAGAAGCTCCATGACCCCCAGTTCGACGACCTGGCGGCCGTCGCCGCGGTCGATGCCGGTCACGTACACGCTGCGCGTCACGCGTGGTCTCCCTCTCATCATCTGTAGTCCATCGACGGGGTCGCAAAATCGCCCAGTGAGGTGAGCGAAACCCTCTTGACAATACCCTTGGCGGTGGATAAGGCGCCCGTCAGTGCGGCTGCGACACCGCCCTCGGCGACATGAAACAATCGGACTGGCTCACCGGTACCGACAGCGACCAGGAGACACAGCACGATGCGCATCGGAGTTCTCACCGCAGGCGGCGACTGCCCCGGCCTGAACGCAGTGATCCGGTCGGTCGTGCACCGGGCCGTCGCGGACCACGGCGACGAGGTGATCGGCTTCGAGGACGGATACGCGGGCCTGCTGGACGGCCACTATCGCCGCCTCGACCTGGAGGCGGTCAGCGGCATCCTGGCCCGTGGCGGCACCATCCTGGGCTCGTCCCGGCTGGAGCGCGACCGGTTGCGCGAGGCCTGCGAGAGCGCCCCCGACATCGCCCGTGACTTCGGCATCGACGCGCTGATCCCGATCGGCGGCGAGGGCACGCTGACCGCGGCCCGCATGCTGTCCGACGCCGGTCTGCCGGTCGTCGGGGTGCCGAAGACGATCGACAACGACATCTCCTCGACGGACCGTACCTTCGGCTTCGACACGGCCGTCGGCGTCGCCACCGAGGCCATGGACCGCCTGAAGACGACGGCGGAGTCCCACCAGCGCGTGATGGTCGTCGAGGTAATGGGCCGCCACGCCGGCTGGATCGCGCTGGAGTCCGGCATGGCCGCCGGCGCGCACGGCATCTGCCTCCCGGAGCGCCCGTTCGACCCCGCCGACCTCGTGAAGATGGTCGAGGAGCGCTTCTCGCGCGGCAAGAAGTTCGCCGTGATCTGCGTCGCGGAAGGCGCCCACCCCGCCGACGGCACCATGGACTACGGCAAGGGCGAGATCGACCAGTACGGCCACGAGCGCTTCCAGGGCATCGGCACCGCGCTCGCCTTCGAGCTGGAGCGCCGCCTCGGCAAGGAGGCCAAGCCGGTCATTCTCGGCCACGTCCAGCGCGGCGGCACCCCGACCGCGTACGACAGGGTGCTCGCCACCCGCTTCGGCTGGCACGCGGTGGAGGCCGCGCACCGGGGCGAGTTCGGCAGGATGACCGCGCTGCGCGGTACGGACATCGTGCTGGTGCCGCTGGCGGAGGCGGTCACCGAGCTGAAGACGGTGCCGAAGGACCGGATGGACGAGGCGGAGTCGGTCTTCTAGACCCGGGCTCTCCACCGTCTTCCGGGCCTCAGGGTCCGTTGCCCTGGACCGCCGTCCAGAAGTGCTCCACGATCCGGTCCATGAACTCGAGGCCGGCCGCCCCGGCCTCACCGCTGCCGCCGCCCCAGCTCAGCGTGGCGGTCATCTGCCCCTGGTAGACCTGGTGCAGCTCCTGGAGGCTGGTCTCCAGCAGGCGCCGGTCCAGGGGCACCACCTTGCCGACCGGGCGCACATACGCCTGCCAGCGCGTCGTCACGGCACTGCGCAGCAGCTCGGCGAGCCTGGTCTCGCGGCCCGTGACAGTGATGAAGTCGGGCAGCGTCAGGGCGAGGACATCGGCGAGGGCGGCGCACTGGCGGTCGGTGCCGTGCCAGGCGTCGTCCTCCTCCATGTGGAGATAGGCGAGGACCTCGTGCCCGACGGCACGGGCCACGTCCTCGGGCGCGAGGCCCCGGGCGATCCGGTGCTCGCGCAGCGTCCGCGGCCTGCCGAGCAGCTCGCCCGGCGAGCACCACAGCACCCCCGCGAGGGCGGTGAGCTCGTGGTTGGTGGGGGAGGCGAGCTCGCGTTCCCAGGCGATGACGAGGTCCTCGGTGACGTAGGGGAGTCCGTACGAGGTCCGCAGGCCGTGGGCGACGTGCTCGGGGCCCATGTTGAGGCCGGCGCGCAGTCTGCGGGCGGCGGGGGCGTTGAACGGGGGAGTGGGTGGTTTGCGGCGGCTGGAGCGGCTGGGGGGCTGGTTCGGTTGGGCTGGGGGTCGGCGCACGGCCCTCAACGTAGGGCGGTAGGGGTGGGGTGACTACGGTCTGTTCGGCCAGGATCACGGATTGTAGGAAGCTACGGCTACTCGCGGGTTCGCGGCTGGCTGAAGATCGTCTGTCGACCCGCCGGGGTGACGGCCAGGATGGCGCCGGGGCGTCACGGTGGCACCCCGCGGAAGGTGGTGACCGTCGGTGAACGGCAAGCTCAACGGGCATATTCGCGAGCGTCTCCTCGCACCGAACTTCTGGCACCTCGCCACGGTGGGCCCCGACGGGATGCCGCAGGTATCGCCCATGTGGGCGGACATCGAAGGTGAGTACGTCATGGTCAACACGTCCATCGGGCGGGTGAAGGTGGACAACCTGCGGCTCAATCCCAACGTTTCGCTGTCCCACCACGACGCCGAGAACCCGTACGACCGGGCCGAGATCCGGGGTCGAGTCGTGCGGTTCGTGGAGGGGGAGGAGGCGCTGCGGGCCATGGACCGGCTGACGCAGAAGTACATCGGGGAGGAGCGGTATCCGTGGCTGCTGCCGGGGGAGCGGCGAGTGATGCTGCTGATCGAGCCGGTGCGGGTGCGCAGGGTCGTGGGGGTGGAGGCGTTCCGGGCCGGGGTGCTGCCCGAGTGACGTTCACCACGCTCACCACCCTCACCCCTTGACCGCCCCGCTCAGGGCGAAGCCGCCGCCCAGTCGCCGGGCGACCAGTACGTACAGCAGGATCACCGGCGTCGAGTACACGATGGAGAACGCCGCGAGCTGGCCGTACGCCACCATCCCGCGGTTGCCGAAGAAGTCGTTGATGCTCACGGACGCCGGCATCTGGTCGGGGCTCAGCAGGAGCATGAACGGGACGAAGAAGTTGCCCCACATCATGACGAAGGAGAAGACCGTCACCACGGCGACTCCGGGCCCCATGAGCGGCAGCACGACCCTGAGGAGCGACTGGAGCGAGGACGCCCCGTCCGTCCAGGCGGCCTCCTCCAGCTCCTTGGGCACGCCGTCCATGAAGTTCTTCATCAGCCAGATGGCGAACGGCAGTTGGGAGGCGGCGAAGAAGAAGATCGTCCCCTGCATGGTGTCGATCAGGTTCACCCGTACGAACAGGGCGTACACCGGCACCATGATCGCCGTGATCGGCAGGCTCGTCGCGAACAGGATCGTGAGCAGGAACGGGCGGTTGAAGCGGGAGCGGAACCGGGAGAGCGGGTAGGCGGCGAGCGCCGCGCACCCGACCGTGAGGGCCGTGCCGCCGCCGCACAGCAGCAGGCTGTTCAGCAGCGGTGTGAAGGTGATCTCCGGGGTCAGGACCGCGTCGAAGTTGTCCAGGGTCAGGCCGTCCGGCACCTTCACCCGGAGGTTCGCGCCGGTGTCGAGGGAGGACAGCACCACCCAGGCCAGCGGGAGCACGAACGCGGCGGCCAGCGCCAGCAGCCCGGCGTCGGCGGCCAGTCGGTGCGTGGTCCTGCGGGATGCGAGAGAGCGCGGCATGGGCGTCAGACCTCCGTGCGCAGCAGACGCAGATAGACCACCGAGAACAGCGAGCCCACCACCAGCAGCAGGAGGGCGACCGCGGTGCCGTAGCCGATCATGCTCTTCTGGAACGCCTCCTCGTACATGAACAGCGGCAGCGTCTGGCTCTTGCCGCCCGGGCCGCCCCGCGTCATCACCCAGATCAGCCCGAAGACGGACAGGGTCTGGAGGGTGATCAGCATGAGGTTGGTGCCGATGGAGCGGCGGATCATCGGCAGGGTGATGTGCCACAGACGGCGCCAGCCGCCGGCGCCGTCGACCTCCGCGGCCTCGGTGATCTCCTTGGGGATCTCGCCCAGGGCCGCCGTGTAGACCAGCATCGAGAAGGCCGTGCCCCGCCAGACGTTGGCGAACGACACCGCCAGGATGGGCAGGGTGAACAGCCAGTTCTGGGTGGGCAGGTGCAGCCACTCCAGGATGGAGTTCAGGGTGCCCTCGCGGCGGAAGAAGGCGTAGAGGAGAAACCCGGCGACGACCTCCGGCAGCACCCAGGCCGTGATGACGATGCCGCCGGTGAGGGTGCGGACGGGCTTCGAGGCGCGCCGCATCAGCATGGCCAGGCCCAGTCCGACCGTGTTCTGGCCGAGCAGGGCCGAGACGACGGTGAAGACGAGGGTGAGCCAGACCGCGTTGCGGAACGCCTCGTCGCCGAACGCCGTACGGAAGTTGTCGAAGCCGACGAACGACTCCTCGGCCTGGCCGGTGAGCTGGAGGTCGGTGAAGGCGATCCAGGCGCAGTAGGCGATGGGGCCGGCGAGGAAGAGGACCAGCAGGACGACGGCGGGGGAGACGGGGAGGGCGCGGGTGAGGGAGCGGGTGCGCGGGCGGGCGAGGGGGCGGGCGTTCCTCATGGGTGTGCGGTCATTTCTGGATCACCTGGCCGTCGGCCGCCGCCTTCAGCTCCTCGTCGTACCCCTTCGCCGCGTCGTCGACCGACATGTCACCCGTCGTCACACCCTCCATCGCCTCCTGTACGGCGGTGGAGACCTTCGGGTACGCCGGGTAGGCGGGCCGGTAGTGGGTGCTGGCCACGAGGTCCGTGAAGAACTTGATGCCGGGCTGGGCGTCGATGTAGGCGGGGTCGTTGGCGACGTCCTGCCGTACGGCGATGCCGGAGTTGGCGACGTACCACTTCTGGGCGTTCGCCTTCGTCTGCATCGTCTTGATGAACTCGAAGGCGAGGTCGGGGTTGCCCGCCTTCGCCGGGATGGACCAGGTCCATCCGCCGGACATGCTCACCTTGCCGGGGGCCTGGCCGTTCTGGGTGGGCATGGCGGCGAGGCCGAGCTCGTCGGACCACTCGGGCCATTCGTGGCCGCTGCCGGGCAGCCAGTCCTGCGGGAGCCAGGAGCCGTCGAGGGCGATGGCGAGCTTGCCCTGCGGCAGCCACTCGCCGCGCACGCGGGTCATGACGTTGGGGTCGAGGGCGTCGGAGACGTCCGGAGCGAGCTTCTCCTTGTAGACGGTCTCGACGAACTCGAGCGAGTCCTTGAAGCCTTGGCTGCCGGCGACCCACTTCTTGGTGGACTTGTCGTAGAGGGGGTCGGTCGTGCCGTCGTCCGTGGTGCCGTAAAGGAGCATCTCGAACGTCTGCATGGTGGCGGCCTCGCCGACGGGTTTGCCGGTGTAGACGTTGAGGGGGATGACGTCGGGGACCTTTTGTTTGATGGTGCGGGCGGCGTCGAGGATTTCTTCCCAGGTCTTCGGCTGCCAGTCGGCGGGCAGGCCGGCCTTGGCGAAGATGTCCTTGCTGAACCACAGCCCCCGGGTGTCCGTGCCGTCCGGGACGCCGTACGTCTTGCCGTCCTCGCCCTTGGCCGCGGTCTTCGCCGTGTCGATGAAGTGGTCCCAGTCCTTCCACTGGGAGAGGTAGGGGTCGAGGGGCTTCAAGTACCCGCTGGTGATGTCCGAGTTGATGAGGAAGGTGTCCTCGTAGACCAGGTCGGGGGCGGTCTTGGGGGAGCGGAGCATCTGCTGGAGCTTGGTGTAGTACTCCGAGTCCGGGGCCTTGATGGGCACGAACTCGACCTTCTTGCCCGGGTTGGCCTTCTCGAACTGGGTCTTGATGTCCGCGAGGTAGGTGTCCATCACCTTGATGGAGTTGTCCGTGGACTGTTTGAAGGAGACCTTGACGGTGTCCGGATCACTGCCGGAGCCACCGCCGCACGCGGTGAGGGCGCCGGCGGCGACCACGGTGGCGGCGAGGAGTGTGGGGAGGGCGGCGGTGGGGCGCACGGGCATGACCTCCTGCGAACGCACTTCGTTGTGGCGCGGGGATGGCTGCCCGGTGAACGTAGGTTGAGTGGTCTAGTCAGGTCAATGCCCCTGCGGTGGATTGAGGACGGTGGCTTGGGCAGGTCGCAGACGAAGGGGGCCGTCGAACTCGTCGTCGACCTGCTCGCCTCCTGCGTGTACCGCTGTGCGCGCTCGTCGTGTACCGGGCCGGCGACGTACATCGTGCTGTACGGGTGCCGTGCGGGGCGAGCGGCCGTGTCCTCTCCGAGGGTGCGCCCGCGCGGCCCCGCGCTTCGCCGGCCGGCGCCGTCGGTACGGGCTGAGCTCGGCCTCGGTTGCCACTGAGACCCCAGGTCCGGGCCGAGTTCCTCGCGTGCCCGGGGCCATTCCCGCCGTCGCGCTGCAACCCTCGCTCGGGATGTGCCCGCGTGAGCGGCTGGGGGTGGACTCCGGTCGTGCGGGGTGAGCGGCCGAGGCGGACCCGGTTGTGCGGGATGAGCCGTCGGGGCGGGCCCCGGCCTACCGGCCCATCCCCGCCCCCGGGACCCACCGGTACACCAGCTCCGGCCTCCCCACCTGCCCATAGACCGGCGCCCGCTCCGCCCTCCCCGCCTCCACCAGATGTTCCAGATACCGCCGGGCCGTGATGCGGGAGATCCCCACGGCCTCGGCCACCCCCGCCGCCGTGAGCCCCTCCATGGCGTCCCGCACCGCCCCGGTCACCCGCTCCAACGTCGGCCCGCTCAACCCCTTCGGCAGCGCCGCAGGCCCCGGCGCCCGCAGCGCCGCCAGCGCCCGGTCCACCTCGTCCTGCCCGCTCGCCTCCCCCACCGCCGCGTGGAACTCGGCGTACCGCACCAGCCGGTCCCGGAGCGTCGCGAAGGTGAAAGGCTTCAGTACGTACTGCACGACCCCCAGCGACACCCCTTCCCGCACCACGGCCAGGTCCCGCGCCGACGTCACCGCGATCACGTCGGCGTGATGGCCCGCCGCACGCAGCGACCGCGCCAGTTGCAGCCCGTGCACATCAGGCAGGTGCAGATCCAGCAGCAGCAGATCCACTCGCGTCCGCTCCAGCGCGCGCCGCGCCTCCGCTCCCGTGTGCGCCTTGCCGACCGCGACGAAGCCCGGCACCCGGCCGACGTACATCATGTGCGCGTCCGCGGCCACCGGGTCGTCCTCCACGACCAGGACGCGAATCGCCTGCTCGGCCGCCGCCGTCATACGTCACCTCTCGAGACCACCGCGCTCCCGGAAACCGCCTCGGAGCCGGATACGGCCCCCTCCACCAACGGCAGCCGCACCTCGAACACCGCCCCGCCCCCGTCGGCCTCCGCCACCGACCACAAGCCCTTGTGCCGGATCACGGCCTGTCGCACCAGCGCCAGCCCCAGCCCCCGGCCCGCCGGCCCGGCCGGCTTCGTGGAGAACCCGCGCTGGAAGACCGTCTCGGCGAGCGCGGGGTCCACCCCGGCCCCGGTGTCCGACACCCGTAGCACCAGCTCGCCGCCCTCGCTGCCGTCGGCGTACGCCGTCACCGTCACCCGCGCCCCCACGCTTCCCTGCGCCGCGTCCACCGCGTTGTCGATCAGGTTGCCCAGTATCGTCACCAGGTCCCGGGCGGGAAGGGTGTCCGGCAGCAGGCCGTCGTCCAGTTGGCTGTCCTCCGACACCACCAGCTCCACGCCCCGCTCATTCGCTTGCGCGGTCTTCCCCAGCAGCAACGCCGCCAGCACCGGCTCGCTCACCGCCGCCACGACCTGGTCGGTCAACGCCTGCGCCAGCTCCAGCTCAGCCGTCGCGAACTCCACCGCCTCCTCCGCTCGCCCCAGCTCGATCAGCGAGACCACCGTGTGCAGCCGGTTCGCCGCCTCGTGCGCCTGCGAGCGCAGCGCCTGCGTGAAGCCCCGCTCGGAGTCCAACTCGCCCATCAGGGACTGGAGTTCGGTGACGTCGCGCAGGGTCACCACGGTGCCGCGGCGCTCGCCGCCCGACACCGGGGAGGTGTTCACCACCAGAACCCGTTCCGCCGCCAGATGCACCTCGTCGACCCTCGGCTCCGACGCCAGCAGCGCCCCGGTGAGGGGGGCCGGCAGCCCGAGCTCCGCCACCGACCGCCCCACCACGTCGTCGCCCACCCCGAGCAGCTCCCGCCCGCCGTCGTTGATCAGCGCCACCCGGTACTGCCCGTCCAGCATCAGCAGCCCCTCACGCACCGCGTGCAACGCGGCCTGGTGGTAGTCGTGCATCCGGCTCAGCTCGGCCGCGTTCATGCCGTGGGTGTGCCGGCGCAGGCGGGCGTTGATGACGTACGTGCCGATCGCGCCCAGCGTGAGCGCGCCCGCCGCCACTCCGATCAGGGCCGTGAGCTGCTCCTGCACCCGCTTGCTGATCTCCTCGACCCGGATGCCCGCGCTGACCAGCCCGACGATGTGCGTCTGGTCCCGCCCGCCGTCGTAGATCGGCACGACCGCGCGGACGGACGGGCCGAGCGTGCCGGTGTAGGTCTCGGTGAAGGGCTGCCCGCGCAGGGCGCGCTCGGTGTGGCCGCGGAAGTGCTGGCCGATCTGGGCCGGGTCGGGGTGCGTCCAGCGGATGCCTTCGGGGTTCATGATCGTGACGAAGTCGACCTCGGCGTCGCGCTGGACGCGCAGCGCGTACGGCTGGAGCTCGGCCGTCGGGTCGGCGGTGCGGATCGCCTCCCGCACGGACGGGGCGTCGGCGATCGACTGGGCCACCGCCTTGGCCTGACGCCCCGCGGCGTCCTCGGCCTGGCCGCGGTCGCTGACGTAGGTGAACACCGCGTACCCGGCGACGAGCACCGCTATCAGCACGGCCTGCATGGCGAAGAGCTGCCCGGCCAGGCTGCGGGGTCTCGGGACGGGGATGCGCATGTCGTCAGTCTGCCCCATGGCCGATTTTGACTGCTCCCCTGGCGAACGAGGGGATTCCTGGCTCAGGCCGCCTCCTGGAGCAGCGCTCCAGGGGGTCTTCCGCCATCAGCACCAGCCGGGTTCAGACCAGCCCGGACGAGCATCACATGGGCGGAGCTCTTGTCCCGGGAGGAGACGGCTCCGCATGCGATGCAGGTGTAGGTACGTTCCGACAGAGGAAGTGCGTGCTCGGTTCTCGCTCCGCACGATGCGCAGTCCATGGTGGTGTGCGCGGGGTCTACGAGGCGGACGTCCCGCCCGTGCTTGCGGCCCATGGTGGTCCTGGCAAGGAACTTCGGGCGGAAGTCCTCCACCGCGATGGCGTCGTGGTCGCGTACGACGTTCTTCGCCCACTTGCGGCTGGTGTCCTGTCGCTGTCGGGCGATCTTCTGGTAAGTCTTCGCCCGCAGCCTCTTCGCTTCCCGGTAGCCATGGGAGGCCGCCTGGCCCTTCTTCAAGATCGTGGGCGTCCGATGTGGTGGTCGCAGTCTCCTTCACGCCCCAGTCGATGCCGATCACCGCGCCGGTCTCAGGGAGTGGATGGACTTCGGCGGGGACGGCGAACGAGGCGTACCAGTGCCCGACCCTGTCGCGGTACACGCGCACCGAGGAGGGCTCGGCGGGCAGCTCCCGCGACCACACAACCGACACGACGATGCCGCCCGCGAGGTGCAGGCGCCCGTCCTTGAGTCGGAAGCCGCGGCGCGTGTAGTTCAGGCTTGGGTCGGCCTCATGCTTTTTCTTGAATCCCGGCATTCCGGCCCGCTGCCGTATGGGCAGTCTGTCCTTGATGTCCTTGAGCGCCTTCGCGCGGCACCTGCCGAAGTCACGAATGAGCTGCTGCTGCGGAACCGAGGACTTCTCAGCCAGCCAAGGTGTGATGGCACGGGACTCGGTCAGCATTCGGTCCAACCGGGCTGGACCACACTCCTCCCCGTCGGAGTGAGCCTTCTTCGAGCGCGCCACGCACGACACACGCAGCCGGTACGTATACCGCACATGCCCGATCCCGCCGGACTCACTCGCCGCCGTCACGCCACCACCCCCTCCTTGCCATCAGATTCACCCTGGTCAGCGCATGCGGGCACATGTATTCGCTTCAAGGTCTCCCCGCAGAGAGCCGGTGAACTAAATGAACGGAAGGGTGACCGCCCTCACACGGCGGGAGATAGTCACCGCATCGCTGAAGTACGACCCCGTCCCCCCGGGGCTCGCCAGCCGAACCCCCCACCCCGGACGTGAGCCGCACGCCGGTGATACCGACGAAGACGTCAAGGAGGGCAGCCGTGGCCGCCGCCAGTTCCCCCGATACGGCACCTGCCGCACCCGTCGCCAAGCGGGATCGCACGCACTACCTCTACATAGCGGTGATCATCGCCGTGGCCCTGGGTATCACCGTGGGCCTGGCCGCACCCGACTTCGCGGTCGAGCTGAAGCCCATCGGTTCGGGCTTCGTGAGCCTGATCAAGATGATGATTTCGCCGATCATCTTCTGCACGATCGTGCTCGGCATCGGATCGGTGCGGAAGGCGGCCAAGGTCGGCGCCGTCGGCGGAATCGCCCTGGTCTACTTCCTCGCGATGTCGCTGGTGGCTCTCGGCATCGGCCTCGTCGTCGGCAACATCCTGGAGCCGGGCACCGGCCTCGCGGTGACCGACGCCGTCAAGGATGTCGGGCACGCGCAGGTCGACGCCGAGGCCAAGGACACCACTGAGTTCCTGCTCGGCATCATCCCGACCACGATGATCTCCGCCTTCACCTCGGAATCGGTCCTGCAGACCCTGCTCATCGCGCTGCTCGCCGGCTTCGCGCTGCAGGCCATGGGCTCGGCCGGGGAGCCGATCCTGCGCGGAGTGCAGCACATCCAGCGGCTCGTCTTCCGCATCCTCGGCATGGTGATGTGGGCCGCGCCGATCGGTGCCTTCGGCGCCATCGCCGCCGTCACCGGCTCCGCCGGACTGGACGCGCTCAAGAGCCTCGCCGTGCTGATGCTGGGCTTCTACGTCACCTGCATCCTGTTCATCTTCATCGTGCTCGGCGCACTGCTGCGGATCGTCGCCGGCCTCAACGTCTTCTCGCTCTTCAAGTACCTGGGCCGTGAGTTCCTGCTGATCCTGTCGACCTCGTCCTCCGAGTCGGCGCTGCCGCGCCTGATCGCGAAGATGGAGCACCTCGGCGTCAGCAAGCCGGTGGTCGGCATCACCGTCCCGACCGGCTACTCCTTCAACCTCGACGGCACCATGATCTACATGACCATGGCGTCCCTGTTCATCGCCGACGCCATGGGTACGCCGATGTCGGTCGGCGAGCAGATCCCGCTGCTGTTGTTCCTGCTGGTCGCCTCGAAGGGCGCGGCCGGTGTGACGGGCGCGGGCCTGGCCACCCTCGCGGGCGGTCTCCAGTCGCACAAGCCCGCCCTGGTGGACGGCATCGGCCTCATCGTCGGCATCGACCGCTTCATGAGCGAGGCCCGTGCGCTGACGAACTTCGCGGGCAACGCCGTGGCCACGGTGCTGATCGGTACCTGGACGAAGGAGATCGACCGCGAGCGGGTCGACGAGGTGCTCGCCGGGCACCTGCCCTTCGACGAGAAGACGCTGCTGGACGACGACGGTCACGGTGGTGGTGCGGCGGCCGAGGTGTCGGAGCCTGGTGGGGAGAAGGAACTCGCCAAGGCGTAAGCGCTCCGCTGGGAGAGCCGAAGGGAGCTCGGGGGTGCGGTGAGCTGTTGACTGCGGGTGGTTCGTGGCTGGTCGCGCCCACGCGGCGGAGCCGCAAATCGAAACAGCCCCGCGCCCAAGAAGGCCCCTCAAGGCCCCTTTGGCCCCCCTCTTTCTCCGGATGCCCGGCCCCGCCTGAACCGGGGCCGGGCATCCGGCCGTTCGGGTCAGGTCTCCTGTGCCCACGGGTCGGTGATGTCCCGCAGGAGCGTCAACGCCTCCCGCAACTGCCTCATCCGGCGCTTGCCGAGGTGCTCCTCCCACTCCTTCTCCACCTCCGCGACCACCGCGTCGGCGATCTCCTTCGCCGCCCAGGCCTTCTCTGCCCCGCACACCAGCCGGGCCCGCCGCTCGGTCGGGTCCGGCATCCGGCGTACGTAGCCCGCCTTCTCCAACTGGTCGACCAGGAAGCCCGCGGTCTGCTTGGTGACCTGGGCCTGCTCGGCCAGCTCGGTCAGGCGTGTGCCGTTCGGGCCGATGCGCTGCAGGACCCGGGCCTGGGCGGGCGTGAAGTCGTCGTACCCGGCGAGGCGCTCCGCTGGGTTCGGACGATTCAGGAACTGCCGCCTGCGGCTTGTTCACCTACTGCGGGTCGACCGTGGCTGGCCGCGCCCGCTCGGCAGAGCCGCCCACTGATACAACCCCTTCCCCCTTGCAGGGGCGCGACCTCGCCCCGCATTCAACTCCTGCCCCCTGCGAGCGCAGCGCCCCGCGGGGACTGGCGAGTCCGGGACGTGGCCGCGCATCTGACCATGGCGCCGCGCTTCAGCTACCGGGACGGCGTACGGGAGATGGTCCGGGCCCGGGGCAACTGGAACCGGATGATCCATGACTCGGCGGTGCGCGAGGCCCGGCTGCCCGTCGGCGAGATCGTCGCCAACCTCCGCTCGATCATCGGCTCGCGCAACCTCGCGCCCACCACCAGCCCCCGCGAACCCCTCCTCGACATCCTGGTCCACGGCCAGGACATCGCCCTCGCGCTGGGCCGCGCCCGCCCGGTGCCCCCGGCCGCCGCCCGCGACGCCGCCGACCGGGTGTGGACCATGCGGTTCCCGCCCCGCCCCTGGCCGCTCCCGCACGCCCGGCTGGTCGCCACGGACATCGAGTGGACGCGCGGCGAGGGCGAGGAGGAGGTCCGCGGCCCGATCGCCGGCCTGCTCCTGCTGCTCACCGGGCGTCCGGAGGCGGCCCGGGAGTGGTTCGCCGCGGCGGGCACACCGGAGGAGTGAAGGCAGGCCCGGGGAACTGGTCCACCCCTTCGCCAAGCGGCCTCCCGCCCCGCCCACCGCACTGCTTCGCCCCGCCGCCCGCCCGGCTCGCACGGCACGCTGAAGGCCCTGATGCAGGCCGTCCGTCCGAGGGGAGGCGGGCCAGGCAGGCCAGGGCGTGTTTCGCCTCGCCCTGGAGCGCTGGTTCGTCGCCGGCCCCGCACACGCCCACGAACTGATCGGCCGGCGTCTCCCACGGATTCTGCCGCGGCCGGCGTGGCCACGAACGGTTCGCGGAACGGGGTGCTCCCGACGCACGTGCCCGGTCACCCCGGTTGCCTTCCCCGGGCCCCTCGCCCGGCCTGGCCCCGGTCGGCCGAGTCGGCGGGCATCAACCGACCGGCGCGGCCGTACCGTCCAGCCGTGCCAGTTCCTCCGCGCCGAGCACCAGGTCCGCCGCGGCCGCCGAGTCTCGTATCGACTCCGGACGGCTCGCTCCAGGAATCGGGATCACTGCCGGGGATCGCGCCAGCAGCCAGGCCAGGCACACCCGCTGAGGGCTGACACGGCGCTCGTGCGCCACGGCGTGGAAGGCGCCGAAGCGTCCTTCGCCCTCCGTCCGCGACGGCCCGTCCAGCGCACTGCGCGAGATACCGCCCAACGGGCTCCACGGCAGGAACGCCAGTCCCAGCTCCGCGCACAGCCGCAGTTCGGCCTCGCTGTCCCGTACTGCGGGCGAGTACTGGTTCTGCACCGAGACCAGCCGGTCGCCGAGGATCCGGTGGGCCGTACGGATCTGGTCCGAGTCCGTGTTGGAGACGCCGGCCAGGCGGATCTTGCCCTCGTCGAGGAGCTCGCGCAGGGCGCCGACCGACTCCTCGAACGGGACGGCCGGATCGGGCTTGTGCAACTGGTACAGCCCGATCTCCGCTGTGCCGAGCCGCCGGAGCGAGGCCTCGGCGGCCGCTTTGAGGTGGCGGGGGTCGCCGTTGACCGTCCAGCTGCCGTCGGCCGGTCTGCCGCGGCCGGCCTTGGTGGCCACCACCACGCCGTCGGTGTCGCCGCCGTACGTGGCCAGTGCGCGGGCGACGAGGAGTTCGTTGTGACCGGGCTCGGCGCCCGGCAGATGGTACGAGTCCGCCGTGTCCAGCAGGGTCACCCCCGCCTCCAGTGCGGCGTGCACGGTGGCCAGGGCGCGCCGCTCGTCGGGGCGGCCCTCGATGGACAGCGGCATCACGCCGAGGCCGATCGCGCTCACGCGGTGGGGGCCCAGAGTGCGGTGGCGCATGTCAGTCGGCGTCCTTTCCGAGGGTCTCGGCGACGGCCTTCGCAAGCCACTGCCGGGCGTGCGTGAAGCGGAAGCCGAGCCGCGTGGCACGGGAGTTGTCCATGGCGTAGCCGCGGGTGAAGGAGAACGGCGAGGTCGCGCCGACCTCGACCTGCCGGAAGACGGTCCGGCCGTCCGGGATGCGCGCGGCGATCGCGGAGCACAGCTCCTCGGTGGTCAGCAGGCCGTGGGAGGCGGCGTTGACCGGGCCCGTGAAGTCCTGGCCCACCGCCCAGAAGAGGAAGTCGGCTATCTCCTCGACATGGATGTACGTCGCCGGATGGTTCACCACGGGTACGGTGATCGGCCCACCGGCGCGGATGCGGCTCGCGTAGTGGGTCATACGGCCCGTGAAGTCGTCGTCCCCGCCCAGTACATGGGCGACGCGCACGGCCGTGCAGGGGAAGGCCGGGTCGGCGGCGAAGACGGCCTCCGCCTGCCGTTTGCCCTCGCCGTAGCGGGCGTCGAGGAACTCCGGGTCGTCCCAAGGGAGTCCGAGATCAACGGCCACGCCCAGCGGATCCACGTCCGACTCGCGCACGGGGGCGATCGAGTCCTCGTACTCGTACACCTCCACCGTCGATGTCAGCACGTAACGCCGGGTGCGGCCGGTGAGGACCCGGCGGGCGGTCTCCGCCTGGCGCGGGGTGTAGCAGACCTGGTCGACCACGGCGTCGAAGGTCCGTGAACCCAGCGCCGCCGTGAGGGACTTCTCGTCGTTCCGGTCGGCGACAAGGTGAACCGCGCCCGGAGGCGGCGCCGACGATCCGCGATTGAGAACCGTCACCCCGTCTCCGGCGGCCAGCAGACGCGCGATCAGCCGCTTGCCGAAATAGCGGTTGCCGCCGATGACCAGTACCTCTCGTGCCCTTCGCATGACCATAATTCTCCGAGCCTCGCACCGCGTCCTGAAGGGGAAGACATGGGAGATCCGGCAACCTCGCCGAAAGAACGACGGCATCTGCGCCCGGCCACCGGCGAAACCTCGGTGGCCTACGACGCCCTGGACCGGCGGATCCTGGAGCTGCTCCAGACCGACGGCCGGATCAAGCTGAGCGAGCTGGGCCGCCGGGTGCGGCTCAGCCCGGCGGCCGTCACCGAGCGCGTACGGCGGCTGGAGGCGGCGGGCGCGATCACGGGGTACGGCGCCCACGTCGCCCCGGCCCGGCTCGGCTACGGCATCCAGGCGTTCATCCGGGTCAATCCGCACGGCGGCTACAACCTCCGCCACCCACGCACCCTGGAGCTGATCGAGCGCCCGGAGATCACCGAGGTCCACCACGTCGTCGGCGAGGACTGCTGGATCCTCAAGGTCGCCGTCGAGGACACGGTCCATCTGGAGGAGATCCTGGAACAGACTTCGGCGCTGGGCCGTACGACGACGTCGATCGTGCTGTCCTCCCCGGTGCGGACGAAGCCCCTGCTGCCACGCTTGCCCTGACGTCGGCGTCAAGGATTACGTTCGTACGCATGCGAATCGGCGAGCTGGCCGCGCGGGCCGGAACCACGACGCGCACCTTGCGCTACTACGAGTCGCGGGGGCTGCTGCCCGCGCGGCGCAGCGGAAACGGCTATCGGAGCTACGACGAGCGCGATCTGAAGCTGCTGCGGCAGATCAGGACGTTGCAGGACTTCGGGTTCGACCTGGAGGAGACCCGGCCGTTCGTGGAGTGCCTGCGCGCCGGGCACCCGGAGGGCGACTCGTGTCCCGCCTCGCTCGCGGTCTACCGGCGCAAGCTGGACGAACTCGACGCGCTGATCGGGGAGTTGCGGGCCGTGCGGGCCAAGATCGGCCTGCGCCTTGCGATGGCCGAAGGGGAACCACCGTTGTGCGAACTGGGAGGGCAGGAGCTGTGATCAAGGCGGCGGGCGTGGCCGAGGTGACGGACGCGGACTTCGAGGCGGAGGTGATCGGATCGGAGCTGCCGGTGCTGGTGGAGTTCACGGCCGACTGGTGTCCGCCGTGCCGGCAGATGGGGCCGGTGCTCACCTCGCTGGCCGCACAGGAGGGCGGGCGGCTGAAGGTGGTGCAGCTCGACGTGGACACCAACCCGCTGACCACGAACGCCTACAAGGTGCTCTCCATGCCGACGTTCATGGTGTTCCGCGCCGGTGAGCCGGTGAGGTCGATGGTGGGGGCGCGGCCCAAGCGGCGGCTGCTGGAGGAGCTGTCCGAGGTGCTCTGATCTCGCTGCGACCTCGCCCGAATACGGAAAAATCCCTCGAGCAATTGCGCTCGGGGGATTTCTCTGCGTATATTCAATGGTTCGCGACTTCCAATAGTGCTCGATCTATATGGATCGCGGAGAAGTTCACTGAACGCAGTATATCCGGGCGGGAGCGGAATTGTCAAACACCGAATTTCACGACGGTGAATTGCGTCGCGAGCAGGAATTCATCGACGGCCTGTACGCGCGCGTGGACGCACTGCGCGGCGACACCGAGGACTCCGTCACGGACGCCCTCGCCCAGGGCAACACGCCCATGCAGGCCCGGCTGGAGCGGGACATCCTCGTCGCCGAGCGCTCGGGGCTGCTCGCCGCGCTGAACGCCGTGGACGGCTCGCTGTGCTTCGGCCGCATCGACCTCTCCTCGGGCATCACCCACCACATCGGCCGGATCGGCCTGCGCACCGACGACGCCGAGCGCACGCCGATCCTGATCGACTGGCGCGCCGACGTCGCCCGCCCCTTCTACCTGGCCACCGGCCACACCCCCATGGGGCTGCGTCGCCGTCGGCACATCACCACCAGCGGCCGTACCGTCACCGCCCTGCACGACGAGATCCTCGACCTGGGCGACCAGGAACGGACCGGACACGAGGACCCGACCGGTGACGCGGTGCTGCTCGCCGCCCTCGACGCCGCGCGCACCGGCCGTATGCACGACATCGTGCAGACCATCCAGGCCGAGCAGGACGAGATCATCCGCGCGCCGCACCGCGGGGTGCTGGTGGTGGAGGGCGGCCCGGGCACCGGCAAGACGGCGGTCGCCCTGCACCGCGCCGCGTATCTGTTGTACGAGCACCGCGAACTGCTCGCCAAACGCGCGGTGCTGATCGTCGGCCCCAACCCCGCCTTCCTCGGCTACATCGGCGAGGTCCTGCCCTCGCTGGGCGAGACGGGCGTGCTGCTGGCCACGGTCGGTGAGCTGTTCCCCGGCGTACGGGCGACGGCGACCGACAGCCGGGAGGCGGCCGCGGTGAAGGGGCGGGCCGACATGGCGGACGTGCTCGCCGAGGTCGTACGGGACTGGCAGGCGCTGGCCGACCCGGTGATCGCGATCGAACACGACCGCGAGGTCCTGATGCTCGACGATGGCCTGGTGCAGGTCGCGCGCGAGAAGACCCGGGCCGCGCGGCTGCCGCACAACGCGGCGCGGGAGCACTTCGAGGGGCACATCCTCAACACCCTCACCGAGCTGTACGCCGAGCGGGTCGGCACCGACCCGTACGACGGCGGCAGCCTCCTCGACGCGAGCGACATCACCCAGATCCGCGACGAGCTCGCCGAGAACCCCGAGGTGTGGGCGGCGATCGACCAGTTGTGGCCCCGGCTGACCCCGCAGCGCCTGCTCGCGGACTTCCTCGCCGATCCCGTGGGCTACCTCCCCGACGAGGACGCGGCCGCGATCCGCCGGCCGGTGACGCGGGCGTGGACCGTGGCGGACGTGCCGCTGCTGGACGAGGCGGCGGAACTGCTGGGCGAGGACGACCGGCTGGTGCGGGCGCGGGCGGAACGCGAGCGGGAGACCCAGATCGCGTACGCGCAGGGCGTGCTGGACGTGTCGTACGCGTCCCGGACCTACGAGTTCGAGGACAAGCAGGACAGTGATCCCGATGCCTCGGAGGTGCTCTCCGCGCACGACATCATCGACGCCGAGCGGTTCGCCGAGCGCCAGGAGGAGGACGACCACCGCAGCGCCGCCGAGCGGGCGGCGGCCGACCGCACCTGGGCGTTCGGGCACATCATCGTGGACGAGGCGCAGGAGTTGTCGCCGATGGCGTGGCGACTGCTGATGCGGCGCTGCCCGACCCGCTCGATGACGCTGGTGGGTGACCCGGCGCAGACGGCGGAGGCGGCGGGTGTCGGCTCCTGGTCGGGCATCCTGCAGCCGTACGTCGAGGACCGCTGGGAGCACACGCGCCTCGGCGTCAACTACCGCACGCCGGCCGAGATCATGGAGGTCGCGGCGGCGGTGGTCCGCGCCGAGAACCCCGGCTTCGAACCGCCGAGTTCGGTGCGCTCGACGGGCGTACGGCCATGGATCCGCGCCACCGACGACCTCCCGGAGGCCGTCGCCAAGGCGGTCGGGGAACTGACCCCCGCGGAGGGTCGGCTCGCGGTCATCGCCCCGCGTCATCTGCACCGCAAGCTGGCGGCGCGACTGGACGGGGTGACGGCGGGCGCCGACCCCGACCTCACCCAAACCGTCGTCCTCCTCGATCCGCGCCAGGCGAAGGGCTTGGAGTTCGACTCGGTACTGGTGGTGGAGCCGGGGTTGTACGGCACGAGTGACTTGTATGTGGCCCTGACCCGGGCGACACAGCGACTCGGTGTGCTGCACACGGGCCGGCTGCCGAGGGCGTTGTCCACCACCTGAACGGGTCTCGCCCCCGCCGCCCCTACCCATTCCCGTCCCCTGGGGGCCTGCGGCCCCCAGCCCCCCGCTCCGGCCCTGAAGGGGCCTTGTCCTCAAACGCCGGACGGGCTGGATTGTGCGGGCCGGGGCTGGAGGGGGCGCTCTGTGTGGGTGGGTGGGGGTTCGGGGCGGTAGGGCCTTGTCGTCAAGTGTTGGGTGGGTTGGGTTGTGCGGGCTGGGGATGGCGGGACCTTGTCCTCGAACACCGGGCGGTCTGCGCCGGCGTTGGAGGGTGGCGCCCCCTGCTGGGTGGCGGGGTGGGGATGGGGTGGGCTGCTTCTCAAGTGGCGGAGGGGCTGGTTGGTCAGCCCCTCCGGCGTTTGAGGAGCGGGGGTCCAGGGGGCGGAGTCCCCTGGCGGGGTCGGTCGCAGGGGCGGAGCGCCTTCAGGATGGGATGAGTAGGGGCGGCGGGGGCGAGGAAGCTACGCCGGGCGGAGCCACAGGGTTGCCAGGGGCGGTAGGGTCAGCTGGATGCTGGCCGGGCGGCCGTGCCAGGGTGTCGGCTCCGGCTTGAGAGGGTCGGGGTTGGTGACGTCGCCGCCGCCGTACCTCGCCGCGTCCGTGTTCACCGTCTCGTGCCACGCCGGGACGTCGTCCGGCACCCCGAGGCGGTACTCGTGCCGCACGACCGGTGAGAGGTTCGAGACCGCCAGGAGCGGAGCCCCTTCCGCGTCGTAGCGGAGGAACGCGAAGACGTTGTCGTCGGCCGCGTCACCCACCACCCACTGGAACCCGGAGGGGTCCGTGTCCCGTTGCCAGAGGGCCGGGGTGTGGCGGTAGACGGTGTTGAGGTCGCGGACCAGGTCTCGGACCCCTCGGTGGTCCGGCTCCGCCCCGTACGCCGGGTCCAGCAGCCACCAGTCCGGACCGTGCGCCTCCGACCACTCGGCGCCCTGCGCGAACTCCTGGCCCATGAAGAGCAGCTGCTTGCCGGGGTGCGCCCACATGAAGCCCAGGTACGCGCGGTGGTTGGCCCGCTGCTGCCACCAGTCGCCCGGCATCTTCGACACCAGGGAGCGCTTGCCGTGCACGACCTCGTCGTGGGAGATGGGGAGTACGTAGTTCTCGCTGTACGCGTACACCATCGAGAACGTCATCTCGTTGTGGTGGTACTTGCGGTGCACCGGCTCCTTCGCCATGTACTGCAGCGAGTCGTGCATCCAGCCCATGTTCCACTTCAGGCCGAAGCCCAGCCCACCGAAGCCGCCCGGGCCCGACACGTGCGTCGGGCGCGTCACTCCGTCCCAGGCGGTCGACTCCTCCGCGATCGTCACCACCCCGGGCACCCGCCGGTACACCGTCGCGTTCATCTCCTGCAGGAACGCCACCGCGTCCAGGTTCTCCCGCCCGCCGTGCTCGTTCGGCACCCACTGCCCCGGCTCGCGCGAGTAGTCCAGGTAGAGCATGGAGGCGACGGCGTCCACCCGCAGCCCGTCGATGTGGAACTCCTCGCACCAGTACAGGGCGTTGGCGACCAGGAAGTTGCGCACCTCGCGCCGGCCGAAGTCGAACTCCAGCGTGCCCCAGTCGGGGTGCGCGGAGCGCAGCGGGTCCTCGTGCTCGTACAGCGGACGCCCGTCGAACTCCGCCAGCGCCCAGTCGTCGCGCGGGAAGTGCGCAGGCACCCAGTCCATCAGCACGCCGATGCCGGCCTGGTGGAGGGAGTCCACCAGGTACTTGAAGTCGTCGGGGGTGCCGAGGCGGGCCGTGGGCGCGTAGAAGCCGGTGACCTGGTAGCCCCAGGAGCCGCCGAAGGGGTGCTCGGCGACCGGCATCAACTCGACGTGGGTGAAGCCGAGGTCCTTGACATAGGCGGGGAGCTGTTCGGCCAGTTGACGGTAGGTCAGTCCAGGGCGCCAGGACGGCAGATGGACCTCGTAGACGGAGAAGGGCGCCTCGTGTGTCGGGACCGTCCCCCGGCGCTCCAGCCACGCCGCGTCACCCCACTCGTACCGCGAGGCGTGCACGATCGACGACGTGTTGGGCGGGGCCTCGGTGCGGCGGGCCAGCGGGTCCGCGCGCAGTGTCTTCGAACCGTCCGGCCGGGTGATCTCGAACTTGTACAGCTCGCCCTCGCCAATCTCGGGCACGAACAGCTCCCAGACCCCGGAGCCGCCGAGCGAGCGCATCGGATAGCCGGTGCCGTCCCAGAAGTTGAAGGTGCCGGCCAGACAGACGCCGCGTGCGTTCGGGGCCCACACCGTGAAGCGGGTGCCGGTCACGCCCTGGTGCGTCATCGGCTCGGCGCCGAGCGCCCGCCACAGCTCCTCGTGCCGGCCCTCGCCGATCAGATGCAGGTCGAGCTCGCCCAGCGCGGGCAGGAAGCGGTACGCGTCCTCGGTCTCCTGCACCGTCCCCTCGTACGTCACGAGCAGTTGGTAGCCCTCCGGCACCTCCCGCAGCGGCAGCAGCCCCGAGAAGAACCCCTCCGTGTCGTCGTGCAGTTCCGCCCGCAGGTTCCCGGCCACGACGGTCACCGACAGAGCGTACGGCCGGAAGGCGCGGAAGGCGACGCCGCCGGGGACCGGATGCGCGCCGAGGACGGAGTGCGGGTCGTGGTGGGTGCCGGCGAGGAGACGGTCGCGGTCGGCGGCGTCGAGGGCGGGCGAGACGGCGACGGGCGCCTCCGGCGGCGGAGCGGCGCTCGGCGAGGTGATCTTGTCCGGGCCGAGCTTCTTCGCCGGGGCCTTCCGGGCGGCCGCTTTCTGTGCCGGGATCTTCTTGGGCGCCGCCGCCTTCTGCGCGGGGACCTTCTTGGCGGCGGTCTTCGATGCCGTGGTCGTCTTCGCACCGGCCTTCTTGGGCACCGCCTTCTTCGCGGCGGCCTTCTTCGCCGGGGCCTTCTTGGCGGCGGTCTTCTTCGCCGCGCCGGCCTTCGCCGCCGTCGTCTTCTTCGCCGTCCCCTTCTTCACGGCCTCCGCGGCCTCCGCGGCCTTGGTCGTCGCCTTTTTGGCGACGCTCTTCTTCTCGGCCGACTGCTCGGCCGCCTTCTGGGGTTCCGAACCGCTGGAGGGAGTGGTGCGGGGGGTCACGGGCGGGGCCTCCTAGGCGAGGGTGGGGATGAAGGGATGGAGGGAGCTGAGGTGCCGGCGTCCGCGGCGAGCCGGTGTATCGCGGACATCGGCACGGACAGCCAGTCGGGGCGGTGCCGGGCCTCGTAGACGACCTCGTAGACCGCCTTGTCGGTCTCGTACGCGCGCAGCAGCACCGGATCGGTCCGTGGATCGACCCCGCTGACCTGCGCGTACCCGGAGCAGTACGCCGCCCGGCAGGCGTCCGCCCAGCCCGGTACCGGCAGGGCGGCCGAGTGGGCGGCGTAGTCGAAGGAGCGCAGCATGCCCGCGACGTCCCGCACCGGAGGCTGCGGCATCCGCCGCTCGGCCAGCGGCTTCGACGGCTCGCCCTCGAAGTCGATCAGCCACCAGGGCCCGCCGGGCGAGCGCAGGCACTGCCCGAGGTGCAGATCGCCGTGGATGCGCTGGGCGGTCCAGGTGCTGCCCTCGGCGGCGAGGCGGGCCAGCGCCTCGAAGGCGGAGCGCAGACCGGGCGCGTACGGCCGCAGCGCGGGCACCGCCTGCGCGGCCGCCGCCAGCCGCTCGACCATGCCGTCGACGAGTTGCTGCACCTGTGTGTGCCCCAGGGTCACGGTTGGCAGCGTACGGGCCAGCGCCAAGTGCACCTCGGCGGTCGCGCGCCCCAGCGCCCGCGCCTCGGCGGCGAAGTCCTCGCCCTTGGCCAGCTCGCGCAGCGCCAGCTCCCAGCCGTCCGCCGCGCCCTGCACGAACGGCTGGAGCACTCCCAGGACGTACGACTCGCCCGCCAGGTCGGCATGGAACCACGCCGTCGGCGCGGGCACCCGGTCACAGCCCTCGCGGGCCAGCGCGAGCGGCAGCTCCAGATCGGGGTTGACGCCGGGCACGACCCGGCGCAACAGCTTCAGGATGAACGTATCGCCGTAGACGACCGAGGAGTTCGACTGCTCGGAGGTGACCAGGCGCGGCACCAGGGCGGACCGGATCTCCTGGCTCCCGTCCCGGTCGAAGCGCAGCGCGCCGACGCGGGCCCCGGTGCGCAGCGCCTCCAGGAGCAGCTCGCTCGGACGGGGGTCGTACAGGGCGTCGTACACCGTGCGGCCGGCGAGCGGGCCCTCGGCCACATGTCCGATCAGCGCGGGCGCGAGCCGTGGCGGCAATGCCTCGCGATCCCCTATGAGGAGCTGGTAGCAGTCCGCGGGCTGCTCGGGCGCGCCCGCCACGGGGGCGACGGGCTGATGGGCGCGCACCAGCAGGTGGTACAGGCCCAGCTTGCCGCCGGGCGGCAGCAGTTCGGTGGCCGCGACCTGCGAGAACCCGGTGACGGGACGCCCCTTGCCCGCGAACCAGCGCTGCCGCGGCAGCCACTCCCGCAGCAGTGGGTCCAGTGACGCAAGGAGGCCGGGCGAAGTGGTAACGGTACGGGTGACGGCTTCCGACATGGCGTCGCGTCCTTTCCCCGGGCGGTCGGGGTGTTACTTCTGCGTGCCCCGGGCGGGACGGCGGAAACCGCCCCGCCCGGGCTCTCAGGCGGCGTCCTTGCGCAGCCGGAACCAGTAGAAGCCGTGGCCCCCGAGGGTCAGCAAGTACGGGAGCTCACCGATGGCCGGGAACCGTACCCCGCCGGACAGCTCGACGGGATGGCGTCCGGTGAATCTCCGCAGATCGAGTTCCGTCGGCTGCGCGAAACGGGAGAAGTTGTTCACGCACAGGACGAGATCGTCCTCGTATTCACGGAGGAAGGCGATCACGGCCGGATTGGAGGACTGCAGCTCGGTGTAGGTGCCGAGTCCGAAGGCGGGGTTCTGCTTGCGGACCTCGATCATGCGCCGGGTCCAGTGCAGCAGCGAGGACGGCGAGGACATCGACGCCTCGACGTTCGTCACCTGGTAGCCGTAGACCGGGTCCATGATGGTCGGCAGATACAGCCGTCCCGGGTCGCACGACGAGAATCCCGCGTTGCGGTCCGGCGTCCACTGCATGGGGGTGCGGACGGCGTCGCGGTCGCCGAGCCAGATGTTGTCGCCCATGCCGATCTCGTCGCCGTAGTACAGGATCGGCGAGCCCGGCAGCGACAGCAGCAGGGCGGTGAACAGTTCGATCTGGTTGCGGTCGTTGTCCAGCAGGGGGGCCAGCCTGCGCCGGATGCCGATGTTGGCGCGCATGCGGGGGTCCTTGGCGTATTCCGCCCACATGTAGTCGCGTTCCTCGTCGGTGACCATTTCCAGGGTCAGCTCGTCGTGGTTGCGCAGGAAAATGCCCCACTGGCAGCCGGAGGGAATGGCCGGGGTCTTGGCGAGGATTTCCGAGACCGGGTATCTCGACTCCCTGCGCACGGCCATGAAGATCCGCGGCATCACGGGGAAGTGGAACGCCATATGGCATTCGTCGCCGCCGCTGCGGTAGTCGCCGAAATAGTCGACGACGTCTTCCGGCCACTGGTTCGCCTCCGCCAGCAGCACCGTGTCCGGGTAGTGGGCGTCGATCTCCTTCCGCACCCGCTTGAGGAATTCATGCGTCGCGGGAAGGTTCTCGCAGTTCGTGCCTTCCTCCGCATACAGATACGGCACCGCGTCGAGCCGGAAGCCGTCGATGCCCAGGTCCAGCCAGAACCTCAGTGCCGAGAGGATCTCCTCCTGGACGGTCGGGTTCTCGTAGTTGAGATCCGGCTGGTGGGAGAAGAAGCGGTGGAAGTAGTACTGCCCCCGGACCGGGTCGTAGGTCCAGTTGGAGGGCTCGGTGTCGACGAAGATGATGCGGGCGTCGGCGTAGGCCTTGTCGTCGTCGGCCCACACGTAGTAGTCGCCGTAGGGCCC
>NZ_JBNGGG010000069.1:0-36144 GCF_049974585.1 Streptomyces sp. UG1
GCGAACATCAGCAGCATGATCGTGCCGTGCATCGTGAACGCCTGGTTGAACTGCTCGTTCGACATGATCTGCAGACCGGGTCGGGCCAGCTCGGCGCGCATGAGCAGCGCCATCACGCCACCGATCACGAAGAACGCGAACGACGTGACGAGGTACAGCGTTCCGATCGTCTTGTGGTCGGTGGTGGTGAGCCACTTGACCACGACGTTGCCGGGTCGCCTGCGCCGGACCGGCAGCTCGTTCTCGTACGAGTCCTCAGCCGCCGCGGCACCCTGGGGTTCGTTGAGGATGCTCACAGGTTTGTCGTCTCCCGGTTCTTCTCGTGGCTCGTCTGCGCGATGCCGGCGGGAACGTAACCGGTCTGCCCCTTCTTGGCGAGGTCCTTGAGGTGCTGCTCGTAGCGCTCGGGGGAGACGACCTTCACGTTGAACAGCATCCGGGAGTGGTCGACGCCGCACAGCTCGGCGCACTTGCCCAGGAAGGTGCCCTCACGGTTGGGGGTCACCTCGAAGGCGTTGGTGTGGCCCGGGATGACGTCCTGCTTCATCAGGAACGGCACCACCCAGAAGGAGTGGATGACGTCACGCGAAGTGAGGACGAAGCGGACCGTCTTGCCCTTGGGCAGCCACAGGGTCGGGCCCGGGTTGTTGGTCTGCGGGTTCCGGGTGCCGGGGGTACCGCAGTCGTACACACCGCCGGCGTTGGCCGGGAAGTCTGCCTTGAACCGGTCCGGGATCGCGTCCAGTTCCTTGACGGTCTTGGCGTCGCCGGTGGAACCTTCGACGTTCTCGATCATGTTGAAGCACCAGGACCACTGGAAGCCGACGACGTTCACCGTGACGTCGGGCTTGTCCTTGAGTTCGAGGAGCTTCGACTCGTCGCGGGCCGTGAAGTAGAACAGGACCGAGACGATGATCAGCGGGACCACGGTGTACAGCGCCTCGATCGGCATGTTGTACCGGGTCTGCGGGGGAACCTCGACCTTGGTGCGGCTGCGCCGGTGGAACATGGCGCTCCACAGGATCAGACCCCACACCAGCACGCCAACGGCGAGCGCAGCCGCCCAGGAACCCTGCCACAGGGAGAGGATCCGCGGAGCCTCTTCCGTGGTCGGGGTGGGCATACCAAGGCGGGGGAAGTCTTCCCAGTTGTACGAGCAACCGGTGGCTGTCGCCAGGACCAGGCCCGCGGTCATTGCCTGCAGCAGCTTCCGCCGCATCGGGCGCCGCGGCGAGCGGTCGGAGCCGTTGGGACTCACGTAGCGCCTTCCCGAGAGTCTCGCCCGCGCGGTTCGGCTGCGGCCTGGCCTTCTCGCTGGTCGGTCGCCGCCCTGCGTCGGGCAGGGGTTTGGATGTTTATGCGGACCAAACCCTAGCCGACGCCCTCCGGGGGTTCGCGAGGAGGGGTGCCTAGTGGGGTGGGGGGTTCGCTTGATTGGCGGCTGCGGGTTGTTTGTGGCTGGTCGCGCCCCGCGGCGGAGCCGCAAACGTCACCGCCCCGCGCCCCTTATGCCTACTGTCCCTCTGGACGTTTTAGCGTTGCTGTGTGGCTTACTTTGACGCTGCTTCCAGTGCTCCTCTCCATCCTGTTGCGCGGCAGGCACTTCAGGCCTCCCTCGATGAGGGGTGGGCTGATCCTGCCCGTCTCTATCGGGAGGGGCGGCGGGCCCGGATGCTGCTGGACGCGGCTCGGGAGGCCGCTGCCGAGGCTGTGGGGTGTCGGGCGGACGAGTTGGTGTTCACCTCGTCCGGGACCCGGGCCGTGCACGCGGGCGTCGCAGGTGCGTTGGCGGGGCGGCGGCGCGTCGGGCGCCACCTGATCGTGTCTGCCGTCGAACACTCCTGTGTGCTCCATGCGGCTGACGCGCACCAGGCCGACGGCGGGACGGTCACTCAGGTGGCGGTGGACCGGGCGGGGGCCGTGAGCGTGGCGGCGTACGCGCGGGCCCTTCGGGACGACACCGCGCTGGCGTGTCTGCAGTCGGCCAACCATGAGGTGGGGACCGAGCAGCCGGTGGCCGAGGTGGCCGGGGTGTGCCGGGAGGCCGGGGTGCCGTTGCTGGTGGACGCGGCGCAGTCCCTGGGGTGGGAGCGCATCGAGGGTGACTGGTCGCTGCTGACGGCCAGTGCTCACAAGTGGGGCGGGCCCTCGGGGGTCGGGCTGCTGGTCGTGCGCAAGGGGGTGCGGTTCGCCGCGCAAGGGCCCGCCGACGAGCGGGAGTCGGGGCGGGCGGCCGGGTTCGAGAACATCCCCGCGATCGTCGCGGCGGCGGCCTCGCTGCGAGCGGTGCGGGCGGAGGCGGCCCAAGAGGCGGTACGGCTGCGGGAGCTGACGGAGCGGATCCGGGCGCAAGTGCCCCGGCTCGTGCCGGATGTGGAGGTGGTCGGCGATCCGGAGCGACGGCTCCCCGGCGTCGTCACCTTCTCCTGTCTCTATGTCGACGGGGAGACATTGCTGCACGAGCTGGACCGTGCCGGATTCTCGGTCTCGTCCGGTTCGTCCTGTACGAGCAGCACGCTGACGCCCAGCCATGTGCTCAGGGCGATGGGGGTGCTGAGCGAGGGGAACGTGCGGGTGTCCCTGCCGTTCGGGACGGCGGCCGAGGATGTGGAGCGGTTCCTGGAGGTGCTGCCGGGGGCGGTGGCGGGGGTGCGGGAGAAGCTGGGGGCGCCGGTCGGCGAGGCGGTCGTGGACGAGGAGGAAGTCCTGGTCGTGGACTCCCTCGGCAAGCGGTGCCCGATCCCGGTCATCGAGCTCGCCAAGGTCATCGGCGATGTGCCGGTGGGCGGGCTGGTGCGGGTGCTCTCCGATGACGAGGCGGCCCGCCTGGACATCCCGGCGTGGTGCGAGATGCGGGGCCAGGAGTACGTGGGCGAGGAGCCGGCGGAACAAGGTACGGCGTACCTGGTCCGCCGGGTCGGCTGAACGCCCCGTCGCCCAGGGCCCTAGGCCTCAGCCCAGGTGCGCCCGGACCTCCTCGCCCGCGTCATGCCCGTACGCTTTGGTGAACCGGTCCATGAAGTGCGCCCGCCGCAACTGGTACTCCTGCGTCCCGACGGTCTCGATGACGAGCGTCGCCAGCATGCAGCCGACCTGTGCCGCCCGCTCCAGGGACACGCCCCACGCCAGCCCCGACAGGAACCCCGCGCGGAAGGCGTCACCGACGCCCGTGGGGTCGGCCTTGCGCTCCTCCTCGGGGCAGCCGACCTCGATCGGGTCCTCGCCCTGCCGCTCGACGCGGACGCCCCGTGAGCCGAGGGTCGTGACGCGGTGGCCGACCTTGGACAGGATCTCCTCGTCCGTCCAGCCGGTCTTGGACTCGATGAGCCCCTTCTCGTACTCGTTGGAGAAGAGGTAGGTCGCCCCGTCCAGCAGTATCCGGATCTCGTCGCCGCCCATCCGGGCGATCTGCTGCGAGAAGTCGGCGGCGAAGGGGATCGCGCGGGTGCGGCACTCCTCGGTGTGGCGCAGCATCGCCTCGGGGTCGTCGGCGCCGATGAGAACCAGGTGCAGGCCGCCGACGCGGTCCGCGACGGTCTTCAGCTCGATCAGGCGGGCCTCGCTCATCGCGCCCGTGTAGAAGGAGCCGATCTGGTTGTGGTCGGCGTCGGTGGTGCAGACGAAGCGGGCGGTGTGCAGCGTCTCGGAGATGCGGACCGAGTTGGTGTCGACGCCGTGCCGGTCCAGCCAGGCCCGGTACTCGTCGAAGTCGGAGCCCGCGGCGCCGACCAGGATCGGCTCCGTGCCGAGCTGGCCCATGCCGAAGGCGATGTTCGCGCCGACGCCGCCCCGGCGTACGTCCAGGTTGTCGACCAGGAAGGAGAGCGAGACCGTGTGCAGCTGGTCCGCGACGAACTGGTCGGCGAAGCGGCCGGGGAAGGTCATGAGGTGGTCGGTGGCGATGGAGCCGGTGACTGCGATGCGCACGGCGAGGAGTCTCCTGCGGCGAGGTTGAATTGACAGTCCACGCTACCGTTCGTGGAGCGGGACACAGAAGCAGACGAAACTACCCGATAGTAGATCTTTCTTCGCGGGGTGGAGCGTGCCTACGGTGCGGCCATGACGAAATTCGAGGTCCGCGCCTCCGCTCCGGTCGACCCGGAGGTCGACCTGGCGGCACTGCTGGGTGACTGTGCGCGGATGGCTCCGCACTGGGTCGTTCCCGACCGTGTCCTTTCCCTTCCGGTCTCTCCCTCACGCATCCACGGGGTGACGGTGCCGCCGAAGTCGGCGCGGCTGCTGGAGGCGATGTCCGACTACGGCGACTGACCGGCGCGGACGACAGGGAACCGTGCGCTCCCCCGCTGCGTCCCATCGCTGTCCCCCGTAAAGGGGATGCGGGATACGACCCGGAAGGCCGGCCTTTGACAGGGCCGGGTCAGGGTCATGGGACATGTGCGCAGCCGAAGGAGCGATGCGGTGAACACCGAGCGACCCGAGAACGACGACGCGGGCGCCTCCGGCAGGGACGCGGAGGAGGCACGGGCGGAGCAGGGTGCCGTCGGTGCGGAGGGGCTCGCCGCGGAGGGGCTCGCCGCCGAGGGCGGGCCGGCAGGCGGGGCTTCTGACGGCGGGGCCGACGACGGCACTGCCGTCGAGGAGGCCGTGGAGAGCCGTGGTGCCGCTGAGGCTCAGGAGGCCGGCAAGGTCGGCGGGGCCATAGCGGGCATGGAGGGCTCAGAGGGCCCGGAGAACAGCGAGGGCCAGGAGAGCACCGAGGGCGCGGAGGGCCCTCAGGGCGCTGTGGGTGCTGGAAGCTCGGAGGGCACTGGAGGTTCAGCCGTCGCTGAGAGCACGGATGGCGCTGAAGCCTCGGGCGGCGCTGGAGGCTCGGCAGTCGCTGACAGCACGAGGGGCCCTGAAGCCCCGGGCGGCCCTGAAGGCTCGGCCATCGCTAAAAGCACGGATGGCGTTGAAGGCTCGGCCATCGCTGACAGCACGAGCGGCCCTGAAGGCTCGGGCGGCACTCAAAGCGCCGACGGCCCTGCAGGCTCGCGTGGAGCGGAGCAAGGCGGTGCCTCGGAGGTCGGCGCCGAGGGCGGGGCCCCTGCCCCGTCGGCATCCGACGGGCACGGCGCCCACGACGGTGCCCGGCGCCGCTCCCCCGCGATCATCGCCTCCGTCGCCGCGGCCGTGCTGCTCATCGGGGGCGGCGGCGCCTATCTCGCCGCGAACACGTCCGGCGGGTCGGACGGCGGCGGTACGACGTCCGGGGCGGCCGACGGTGACACTCCCCCGCCGCTCCACCTCGACGGTTACACCGAGGGCACCGCGAGCGGTACGGGCGGCATCGCGCCCGGGGAGCCCAACCCGTACGGCGCCACCTACAAGGCCGGCGGCGAGTTGCCGGACGGGCCCGGATCGGCGCCGGTGTACCGGGCCCAGGGCGAGGTCGGCGCCAACGAGGTGGCCGAGCTGGCCCAGGCGCTCGGGGTGGACGGGAAGCCGGTGGCGCAGGGGCAGACCTGGCGGGTCGGGGGGACGGACGGGGCGGGGCCCAGTCTTCAGGTGAACAAGCGGGCGCCCGGGACCTGGACCTTCTACCGGTACGCCCCCGGCACGGACAACTGCCAGTCCACCACCGTCTGCGCGAAGACCCCCGCGGACCCGGGCGACGACCCGGTGAGCGAGGCCGTCGCCAAGAAGGCCGCCGCGCCGGTGCTCAAGGCAGTGGGTCAGGACGACGCGAAGCTCGACGCGAGCCAGGTCATGGGCGCCCAGCGGGTGGTGAACGCGGAACCCGTGGTCGGCGGACTGCCCACGTACGGCTGGACGACCGGGGTGACGGTGAGCTCCCAGGGCGAGGTGGTCGGCGGCAGCGGCCAGTTGAAGGCGCCGGTGAAGGGTGACACGTACCCCGTGCTGGACGCCGAGAAGACGCTCGGGCTGATGAACGCGGCGCCTGCGACCGGCGGCCGCATGGGCATCGGCGGCTGCGCCAGCCCCGTACCGCTGGAGGACCGGCTCGAGGCGCCGTGCGGTTCCGAGGGCTCGACGGGTGCGCCGGCCGAGGACCGGGACACCATCACGGTCGAGAAGGCGGTGTTCGGGCTGGCCGCGCACTATGTGGACGCCCGGCAGGCGCTGGTGCCGTCCTGGCTGTTCCAGGTGCGGGCCCAGGGTGCGCAGGACAGCTTCACGGTGACGTATCCGGCGATCGACCCCGAGTACCTGGCCTCGTCCACGCCGTCCCAGGAGCCGTCCGGGCAGCCGAGCCCGCGGCCGACCGGGCCGAAGGACGAGCCGACCTCGGCGCCGGTGACGCGCAATGTGACGGTGGACGGCTACACGGCCGAGGGCAGGGAGCTGACCGTGTCCTTCACCGGCGGTGTGTGCGCCAAGTACGACGTGACGGCGAGCGAGAGCGATGACGAGGTGACCGTCCGGGTGACCGAGACCACCCAGCCGGACAAGGTCTGCATCCTGATCGCCAAGGTGTTCCACAGGACCGTGCAGTTGGACGAGCCGCTCGGCGACCGGAAGGTCGTGGGCACGGACGGCCAGGCGATCCCGCTGGAGAAGCCGGGTGACCGGCTTCCGGAGACGTCCGGGGCCCGGTAGGGGGTCCACGGACACGGAAGGCGGCGGCCCCGTCGGAGGGGGCCGCCGCCTTTGCGCGTATGTGCGGGGCTTAGCTGAAGGAGTCGCCGCAGGCGCAGGAGCCCGTCGCGTTCGGGTTGTCGATCGTGAAGCCCTGCTTCTCGATGGTGTCCACGAAGTCGATGGTGGCGCCGCCCAGGTACGGGGCGCTCATGCGGTCGGTGACGACCTTCACACCGCCGAAGTCCTTCTCCACGTCGCCGTCGAGGGAGCGCTCGTCGAAGAAGAGCTGGTAGCGCAGGCCGGAGCAGCCGCCGGGCTGGACGGCCACCCGCAGGGCGAGGTCGTCACGGCCTTCCTGGTCGAGCAGGGCCTTGACCTTGGACGCGGCGGCGTCGGTCAGGACGATGCCGTCGGTGACGGTGCTGGTCTCGTCCGATACGGACATCTACATCTCTCCCGGGTTGTACGGAGACTGCTTGCCGACCATTGCAACCGGCGGGTCGGCGGATTCATTCCGGGGCCGGATGCTTGTCTTTCGGTCCTTCTTCATGCTCGCACACGGCGGTCGGAGCGGAAAACGCCTCATTCGGGAATACCGGGGGCCTCACCGGGATTCACGTCACATCGACATGATGGCCATCGTCAAACTGACGTGAAGCGGTTATGATAGATAGCGTCAAATCGACGAGAAGTCGTTGAAGGTGTCCCGCTTGACCCGCCGGGTCCGGATATTCCGGTCCCGGCGAGCCGTAGAACAGAAAGGGTGCGTGTCGTGACCACCGCCCAGACCCAGGAGCTCGACGTACAGCCGACGCCCCTCGCCCTGCTGCTCCTCGGCCGCGAGGCCGACCCGAGGAGCGAGCGCGGCGTCGAGTGTCCCGGCGACCTTCCCGCGCCGTCCGACCCGGACCTGGTCGAGCGCGCCCGCGCGGCCAAGGAGAAGCTCGGCAGCAAGGTCTTCGTGCTCGGCCACCACTACCAGCGCGACGAGGTCATCCAGTTCGCGGACGTGACCGGCGACTCCTTCAAGCTGGCCCGGGAGGCGGCCGCGCGCCCGGAGGCCGAGTACATCGTGTTCTGCGGTGTGCACTTCATGGCGGAGTCTGCGGACATCCTGACCTCCGACGACCAGAAGGTCGTGCTGCCGGACCTGGCCGCCGGGTGCTCCATGGCCGACATGGCGACGGCCGAGCAGGTCGCCGAGTGCTGGGACGTGCTGACCGAGGCCGGCATAGCCGAGCAGGTCGTCCCCGTCTCGTACATGAACTCGTCCGCGGACATCAAGGCGTTCACGGGCAAGCACGGCGGCACGATCTGCACCTCCTCCAACGCCAAGCGCGCCCTGGACTGGGCGTTCGAGCAGGGTGAGCCCCGGCAGAACAAGGTCCTCTTCCTGCCCGACCAGCACCTGGGCCGCAACACCGCCGTCCGCGACATGGGCATGTCCCTGGATGACTGTGTCGTCTACAACCCGCACAAGCCGAACGGCGGGCTGACGGCCGACGAACTGCGCGCCGCGAAGATGATCCTGTGGCGCGGCCACTGCTCGGTGCACGGCCGCTTCAGCCTGGACTCGGTCAACGACGTGCGCGAGCGGATCCCGGGTGTGAACGTCCTGGTCCACCCCGAGTGCAAGCACGAGGTCGTGGCGGCGGCGGACTACGTCGGTTCGACGGAGTACATCATCAAGGCCCTGGAGGCCGCCCCGGCCGGCTCCAAGTGGGCGATCGGGACCGAGCTGAACCTGGTCCGCCGGCTGGCGAACCGTTTCGCGCCCGAGGGCAAGGAGATCGTCTTCCTCGACAAGACGGTCTGCTTCTGCTCGACCATGAACCGCATCGACCTGCCCCACCTGGTCTGGGCCCTGGAGTCCCTGGCCGAGGGCAACCTCGTCAACCGGATCGAGGTCGACCAGGAGACCGAGGCGTTCGCGAAGCTGGCGCTGGAGCGGATGCTGGCGCTGCCGTAGGAGCGTCGCCAGGAGCGCTCACCCCGAGTTCCGCTCGGGGTGAGCCGGGTCGATGCCGAAGACGGTGCCGTCCGGGGTGCTCACGACCAGCGCGCCGCCGTACGGCAGCACCTCGGACTTGACCGTGTCGCCGCTCGCGAGCCGCTCGGCGTGCGCGCCCGTCTCCCACAGCAGCGTGCCCTTGCGTGCGTCGAGGGCCGCGACCCGGCCGCTGGTGCTGGCCAGGTACAGGGTGCGGGTGCGGGCGTCGTACGTGGGCCGGCCCGAGCCCTCGACGCCGGTGCGGGTCTGCCACAGTTGTTCGCCGGTCAGCGGGGACACGGCGGTCACCTGGCCGTTGGCCCCGGTGATCCACAGGGTGCCGGCGGCCAGCGTCACCGAGCCCTCGTAGGTCTGCGCCAGCTTCGTCGTGGTGCCGGCGCCGGTGTCCGGGTCGGTCAGCAGGATCTCGCCGAACGTCAGGTCCTCGGGGCGCGCCGGGCCGGTGCTGCCACTGCCGCCGACCACGAAGGCCAGCCGGTCGTCGACGGTGCCGAGCAGGCCGCTCGGGTACGGGGTCTTCAGACGCCGGACCACCGACCCGTCGGTCCGGTTCAGCTCCAGGAACTCGGCGTCCCGGGTCTCGTCCGACGGGAAGCAGTGCGCGTACAGGCCGGAGCCGGCCGTCAGGAACTGGCAGTAGTTGTCGGCGGGCAGTTGCATGGTCCAGCGGTCGGTGCCGGTGCGCGGGGAGCGGGCCGTCACCAGTCGGCCGCTGCCGTCGGTGGTCAGGACGAGGTCGCCGGACAGGATCAGGTCGACGCTGCCGTCGTTCACCTCGCGGGCCCACAACCGCTCGCCGCTGTCCGCGTCGAGGGCGACGACGCTGACCTTGTCGTTCGCCGTGTTGTGGACGGCGTGCCGGACGAGCATCGCGCCGTCCCGCACGCCGAGGAGCGAGAAGGCGTTCAGCCCTCTCTCGCCGGAGTCGGCGGACGCGAGGGCGGAGCGCCAGACGGTCTTGCCGGTACGGCCGTCCAGGCGTACGGGAAGGACGCTGCTGCCCGCGCAGTAGACCGCGTCCTCGTACCGCCGGCAGGTGGCGTCGCCCGGGTCGCCGCTCTCCTTCCCCAGCGGCTTGACCTCGCCCCGCGGTGCCGCCTTGAACATCGTCGTCCGCCAGGGCTGCCAGCCGGTGGGGACCGCCGCCCAGCGGGAGTGCGCGGCCGTGGCGGAGCCCGCGGGCTGCGGGTCCGGGAATCCCGGCCCGAACGCCACGTACCCCAACAGCCCCAGGCCCAGGGCGCCGACCACGCCGGTGGCGACCAGCAGCGGGCGGATGCGGCGACGGCGGGCGGGGAGTCGGTCTCCACGGCGGCCCCGGCGGCCGGGGTGGTCGCCGGCCGTCGGGCCGGCCAGGTCACCGGGGTGGGTCCGGTCCGTGAGCCGCAGGTCAGCCGCGCGCAGGGTCACGGTGGCCGGCTCGTCCCCCGCCGGCCCCGGCAGGTCGGCGAACTCCTCTGCCAGCTCGTCGAGTTCGGGCCGGTCCGCGGCCTTCTTGGCCAGGCAGCGCTCCAGGATGCCGAGCAGCGGCTGGGGTACGCCGTCGAGGGCGGGCGGGTTGTGGACCACCCCGTACGCCGTGATGTAGGGGCTCTCCCCGTCGAACGGGCCCCGCCCGGTCACCGCGAACCCCAGCAGCGCCCCGAGCGAGAAGACGTCCGAGGTCGGGCCCACCGCACGCGGGTCGGTGAGCTGTTCCGGGGACATGAAGGGCGGGGTGCCGATCATCTGGCCGGTCTCGGTCAGGGTGTGGCCGCTCTCCACCGCCCTGGATATGCCGAAGTCGATGACGCGCGGGCCGTCCTCGGCCATCAGGACGTTCGCCGGCTTGAGATCGCGGTGCACGACACCCGCCCGGTGAATGTCCCGCAGCGCCTCCACCAACCCCAGCGCCAGCCGCTGCAGTTCGGCGCCACGCAGCGGGCCCCCGTCGCGGATCCGGCCGGCGAGGGAGTGCCCGGCCACGTACTGGGTCGCCATCCAGGGTCGTTCCGCCTCCGGGTCGGCGTCCACGACCGAAGCTGTGAAGGCGCCGCTCACCTTGCGGACGGCCTCGATCTCCTGCCGGAACCGGGCGCGGAAGACCTGGTCAGCGGCGTACTGGGCATGCACCACCTTCACGGCGACCTCGCGCCCGGACCGTGATCTGCCCCGGTAGACGATGCCCATACCTCCGGCCCCGAGCCGGTCGACCAGCTTGTACCCGCCGACGGACCTCGGGTCCTCACTGCGCAGTGGCACCGCCCGAACATCCTTCCGCCATAGATGAGTTCGGGCCACAGGATACGGAACCGGAATCCCGAACGGCCGGGTACCGAGAGGTTCGGTACCCGGCCGCAGCGGAGCAGACCGTCAGACGCCCGCGGGCTGCGGATCCTGCTCCGGCGTGCTCGTCTTCGCCGCCTTCTTCGCCGCCCGCTTCTTCGCCCGCCGCTCCTTGCGCAGTTCGAGCATCGCGTACAGCGTCGGGACGAGGAGCAGGGTGAGCAGGGTCGACGTGATCAGGCCGCCGATCACGACCACCGCGAGCGGCTGGGCGATGAAGCCGCCCTCGCCGGTGACGCCCAGGGCCATGGGCAGCAGGGCGAAGATCGTCGCCAGGGCCGTCATGAGGATCGGGCGCAGCCGGTGGCGGCCGCCCTCGATCACGGCCTCCACGACGCCGTACCCCTGGTTGCGGTACTGGTTGATCAGGTCGATCAGCACGATCGCGTTCGTCACCACGATGCCGATCAGCATCAGCATGCCGATCATCGCGGGGACGCCCATCGGGGTGCCGGTCGCCACCAGCAGGCCGATCGCGCCCGTCGCCGCGAACGGGATGGACACCAGGAGGATCAGCGGCTGGGCGAGCGAGCGGAATGTCGCCACCAGCAGCATGAAGACGATCGCGATCGCCGCCAGCATCGCCAGGCCCAGGTTGGCGAACGCCTCGTCCTGGTCCTGGGAGACGCCGCCGATCGACGCCGTGGCGCCCGCCGGGAGGGTCAGGCCGTTGATCTTGGACTGGAGGTCCGCGCTGACCGCGCCGGTGTTGTCGCCGGTCGGCTTCGCCGTGATCGTGGCGGCGCGCCGGCCGTCGATACGGGTCATCGAGACCGGGCCGTCCACCAGCTTCACGTCCGCGATGTCGCCCAGCTTCACCGGGCCGAGGCGCAGGTCCTGAAGCTGCTTCAGGGTCGTGGCCGGCTTGGCCGACTTGATGACGACGTCCCGCTCGCTGTCGTCGAGGGTCGCCTGGGCCGCCGTGTTGCCGCGGACCGCCTGGGCCACCGCCAGGCCGAGGCTCTGGTCGCTGAAGCCCGCCGCGGCCGCCTTGTCGTTGGCCTTCACCGAGATGCGCGGCACGCTCTGCGCCAGGTCGCTGGTGACGTCGGTGACGTCGTCCAGGTCCGCCACGGCTTCCCGGACCTGCTCCGCCGCCTTGCGCAGGACCTCCGCGTCGGCCGCCTTGACGACCACGCTCAGGTCCTGGGCGCCGAATCCGTCACCGGCGGCGATGGTGGTCGTACCGATGCCGTCCAGCTTCTTCAGGCCCGCCTCGATACGGTCCTGGACGTCGTCGTAGGACGCCGAGTCCTCCAGCATCACCTGGTACGACGCCTGGTTGGTGTCGGTGCCGCCGCCGAAGGCCGCCATGAAGCCGGACGAGCCGACCGTGACCTGGTAGTCCTTCACGCCCTCGGTGTCGGCGAGCAGCTTCTCGACCCGCCGGGCCTGCTCGTCCGTCGCCGCGAGGCTGGTGCCCGGCTTCAACTCCTGCTTGACGGTGAGGACTTCCTGCTCGCCCTGGTCGAAGAAGTTCGTCTTCAGCAGCGGCGCCATGCCGAACGTGCCGATGAGGATGACGATCGCGAGCAGGACGCTGGTCAGGCGGCGGCGCGTCGCGAAGCGCAGGACGGGGACGTAGAGACGCTGGAGCCTGCTCTTCGCCTCCTTCTCCTCGGCCTTCCGGCGGGCCTCGTCGGCGTCCTCGGGTGTTCCCTTCGGGGCGCGCAGGAACCAGTACGACAGGACCGGTACGACCGTCAGGGATACGAGGAGCGACGCCAGCAGGGCCGCCGTCACCGTCAGGCTGAACGAGCCGAACAGCTCGCCCACCATGCCGCCGGTCAGTCCGATCGGCAGGAAGACGGCCACCGTGGTGAGCGTCGAGGAGGTCACCGCGCCCGCCACCTCGCGGACGGCGGTCAGGATCGCCGCCTGGCGCTCCTCGCCGTAGCCGAGGTGCCGCTTGATGTTCTCCAGGACCACGATCGAGTCGTCGACGACCCGGCCGATGGCGATGGTCAGCGCGCCGAGCGTCAGCATGTTGAGGGAGAGGTCCCTGGTCCACAGGACGATCAGGGCCAGGACGACGGAGAGCGGGATGCTCACGGCCGTCACCAGCGTCGAGCGGACCGACGCCAGGAAGACCAGGATGACCAGGACCGCGAAGAGCAGGCCCAGGGCGCCCTCCGTGGTCAGGCCCTCGATGGACTTCTCCACGGCCGGGCCCTGGTCGCTGACCACGGTGACCGTGGCGTCCGAGCCGAGGTCCGCGCGCATCTCGGAGAGCTTGTCCTCGACGGCGTGCGAGATGGCGACCGCGCTGCCGTCGCGGTCCATGGTGACGGCGACCGCGAGGGACGGCTTGCCGTCGGTGCGGGTGATGGAGTCGGCCGGGGCCTGCTCCTGCTTCACGGAGGCGACGTCACCGAGGCGGACCGGCTTGCCGCCGGACGCGCCCTCGCCGGCGACCATCAGGTCCTCGATCTGCCGCAGCGAGGTGAAGCCGCCGCCCACCTGGACCGTGCGGTTGTCGCCGCCCTCGTCGAAGGAGCCGGCCGGGACGGTGGCGCCGCCGGCCTGGAGCGCCTGGGAGAGTGCGGCGGAGGTGAGCCCCGCCTTCGCCAGCTTCGCGTCGTCCGGGGTCACGGTGACCTGGAGGTCGCGTACGCCGTCGACGGTGACCTGGCCGACGCCGTCGATCTCCTTCAGGTCCGGCACCAGGGTCCGGTCGAGCTGGTCGGCCAGGGCCTGCTGGTCCTTGCCGGAGGTGACGGCGAGGACGACGGTCGGGATGTCGTCGGTGGAGCCGGCGATGACCTGCGGGTCGACGTCGTCCGGGAGCTGGACGCGGGCCCGGTTCACGGCCTGCTGGACATCGGCGACGAGCTGCTGGTTGTCGGGGCCGTAGTCGAAGGACGCCATGATGACGGCGTTGCCCTCGCCGGCCGTGGAGGTGACGCCGGTGATGCCGTCGACGGCCTCCAGGCTGTCCTCGATCGGCTCCACGACCTGCTTCTCGACCACGTCCGGCGACGCGCCCTGGTACGGGGCGAGCACGGACACCACGGGCAGTTCGATGGAGGGCAGCAACTGCTGCTTGAGCTGGGGTATCGCGATCGCGCCGAAGGCGATCGCGATGATCGACATCAGGCCGATCAGGGCGCGCTGGGCGAGGCTGAATCGGGACAGCCAGGACATGGGTCGGGATCTCTCTTCTGTGAGCGGCAGAAGTGGCCTCTAAACCCTCTGTCATCCACGGGTGCCGATTCGTAGGCCCCAGGTCCATTTCCTTATACGGCGCATACTCCAGGCGCGGTATGCGCCCTCGCGGTCACTCCACCCTTGGACGTACCAGCCCCGACTCGTACGCGATCACCACGAGCTGGGCCCGGTCGCGGGCGCCGAGCTTGGACATGGCCCGGTTGACGTGCGTCTTCACGGTCAGCGGGCTGACCTCCAGGCGCTCGGCGATCTCGTCGTTGGAGTGCCCGCCGGCGACCTGCACCAGGACCTCGCGCTCACGGCCGGTGAGGGCGTCGAGCCGCTCGGCGCGGGCTGGGTCGCGGTCGTCGTCCATACCGTCGCCCTGGGCGAGGAATCGGGCGATCAGCCCCTTCGTGGCGGCCGGGGAGAGCAGTGCCTCGCCGCCGGCCGCGACGCGGATGGCGCTGAGCAGCTCGTCGGGTTCGGAGCCCTTGCCGAGGAAGCCGGAGGCGCCGGCGCGCAGCGACCGCACGACGTAGTCGTCGACCTCGAAGGTGGTGAGGATGACGACGCGGACATGGGCCAGACCCGGATCGGCGCTGATCATGCGGGTGGCGGCGAGGCCGTCGGTGCCGGGCATCCGGATGTCCATGAGCACGACGTCCGCACCCTGCTCCCTGGTCAGCCGCACCGCCTCCGCACCGTCGGAGGCCTCCCCGACGACCTCCATGTCGGGCTCGGAGTCGACCAGCACCCGGAAGGCGCTGCGCAGGAGGGCCTGGTCGTCGGCGAGCAGGACGCGGATGGTCATGCGGGGTCCTCGTCTGTCATGGGAGATGACGCGCCGGGGTGTAACGCGCCGTCGGCTGTCATACGGCGTCCTCCGCGGCGCGGGTGCGGCTCTTGACCGGCAGGATCGCATGGACGCGGAAACCGCCTCCGTAGCGGGGGCCGGTGGTGAGGGTGCCGCGCAGGGCGGTGACGCGCTCGCGCATGCCGAGCAGGCCGTGGCCGCCGCCCTCGGGGAGGTCGTCGGCGGCGGCGCCGTCGTCGAGGACGGTGATCTCGATGTTGGGGCCCACGCGGACGACGCTGACCTCGGCCTTGGCGTCCTGTCCTGCGTGCTTCTGCACATTGGTGAGGGCTTCCTGGATCACCCGGTAGGCGGCCAGGTCGACGGCGGCGGGCAGGGTGGTGCCCTGGTCGGCGCGGGCGACCTCGACCTGGAGGCCCGCGCTGCGGAAGGTGCCGGCGAGTTCGTCGAGGCGGTCGAGGCCGGGGGCGGGCTCGGTGGGGGCCTCGGGGTCGCCGGACTGGCGGAGCAGGCCGACGGTGGCGCGCAGCTCGTTGAGCGCGGAGCGGCTGGCCTCACGTACGTGGGCGAGGGCCTCCTTGGCCTGGTCGGGCCGCTTGTCCATGACATGGGCGGCGACGCCGGCCTGCACATTGACCAGGGCGATGTGGTGGGCGACGACGTCGTGCAGGTCGCGGGCGATGCGCAGGCGCTCCTCGGCGACGCGGCGGCGGGCCTCCTCCTCGCGGGTGCGCTCGGCCCGTTCGGCGCGCTCACGGATGGTGGCGACGACGGCGCGGCGGCTGCGGACGGCGTCGCCGGCGGTGGCGCCGATGCCGGTCCAGGCGAAGATGGCGAGGTTTTCCTGGGCGTACCAGGGCAGAGGGCCGACGAGCATCGCGGAGCCGGTCAGGACGGTCATGGTGAGCAGGCCGACGCGCCAGGTGGTGGGGCGGTCGGTGGTGGAGGCGACGGTGTAGAGGGCGATCACCGCGGACATGGCGACGGGCGCGCGGGGGTCGCCGGTGACGGACTCCACGACGGAGGCGGTGCCGGTGAGGGCGAGGACCGTCATGGGGGCGCGGCGGCGGAAGACCAGGGCCGCGGCACCGAGGGCGATCAGGAGGAGGCTGAGGACGTCCGGGGTGCGCAGGGCCCAGGTGACGCCGCTCTTTTCGTGCGGGTCCACGAACGAGCCGACCACCATGCAGGCGAGTACGCCGACGGCCAGCGCCGCGTCCAGCGCCATGGGATGCGCCTTGAGGTGGCGCCGGGCCCGTTCAAGGGTGCTCACGACTGATTACGGTACGGCGTCCCCGCGGGGCTTGGAACGGCGGCCGACCGGGCTCCACCCCGGACCCGGCCTCACCCCGGGATCAGGCCGTCGTCGCTCAGCAGCTCCCGGACCTCCTCCAGCGTCGCGTCCGGCGACGGCAGGATCAGCTCGGACGGTTCCAGGGAGTCGTCGGGCAGGGGCTCGCCGAGCTGGCGGACCTCGGTCAGGAGTGCGGTGAGGGTGCGGCGGAAGCCGGGGCCGTCGCCGTTCTCCATTTCCGCGAGGAGCTCGTCGTCGAGCTTGTTCAGCTCGGGCAGGTGGCTGCTGGACAGCCTCACCTGTCCCTCACCCATGATCCGGACGATCATGTCGCCCATCTCGCCCTCCTCGGCGTGGGCCCCGGCCGTCGGTTACTGCTTGTCGAAGCGCGGGGTGTCCTGCGGCTGCTGCTGGGACTGCTGCGACGACTGATCCGTGCCGCCCTCGATGGCCTGCTGGCCGGCCGACGGGCCGCCCGCCAGCTCCGCCTTCATGCGCTGCAGCTCCAGCTCTACATCCGTACCACCGGAGAGCCGGTCCAGCTCGGCCTGGATGTCGTCCTTGTGCATGCCGGACTGGTCGTCCAGGGCGCCCGAGGCGAGCAGTTCGTCGATGGCTCCGGCCCTCGCCTGGAGCTGGGCCGTCTTGTCCTCGGCACGCTGGATCGCCAGGCCGACGTCGCCCATCTCCTCCGAGATGCCGGAGAAGGCCTCGCCGATCCGGGTCTGGGCCTGGGCCGCGGTGTACGTGGCCTTGATCGTCTCCTTCTTGGTGCGGAAGGCGTCGACCTTCGCCTGGAGGCGCTGGGCCGCGAGGGTGAGCTTCTCCTCCTCACCCTGCAAGGTCGCGTGCTGTGTCTCCAGGTCGGTCACCTGCTGCTGGAGGGCGGCGCGACGCGACAGCGCCTCGCGGGCCAGGTCCTCACGGCCCAGCGCGAGCGCCTTGCGGCCCTGGTCCTCCAGCTTGCCCGACTGCTGCTGCAACTGGTTGAGCTGGAGCTCCAGGCGCTTGCGGGACGTGGCCACGTCGGCCACGCCGCGCCGGACCTTCTGGAGCAGCTCAAGCTGCTTCTGGTACGAGTAATCGAGGGTTTCGCGCGGGTCCTCGGCCCGGTCAAGGGCCTTGTTCGCCTTCGCGCGGAAGATCATCCCCATACGCTTCATGACACCGCTCATGGGCTTCGCGCGCCCCCTTCTGACGGACTCCAGCTCCAGCTCCTGCGACAGAACCCACAGTACGGGCCCTGCATCCATTGACGCACTGTTCGGGGACGGATGCGCTCATCCCCAAGGACGACTGCGTATGATCCCGCTCCGGCGTAAGGAGTAGGTGACCCCCGGGTGGACTCGGTGGGGTGCGCACCCGGCGCGTCTGCAACGTCCCCTCTGTCCCCGTACGACGACTGGTGTTGCCGGATCGTTCCCCACGGGGCTGGGGTCCAACCCCGGGCACCCCGTACCCTTGGGTTTTGTGTTCCGTAGCCGTGCCAAGGATGAGAAGGCCCAGGCCGCCGACAAGGCGCCGGTGACCGACTCCAACGAGACCCGTCACCCCGAGGCCCCGAAGGGCCGTCCCACGCCCAAGCGCAGCGTGGCCCAGTCGCAGCGCCGCAGCGTGGCCAACACGTCGATGTCGCGCAAGGACGCCGCCAAGCGCCAGCGCGCGGACCGCCGGGCCGCCCTGGAGAAGCAGCGCCAGGCGCTGGCCGGGGGCGACGAGCGGTATCTGCCGGCCCGTGACAAGGGTCCGGTCCGCAAGTTCGCGCGTGACTTCATCGACTCGCGCTTCAACATCGCCGAGTTCTTCCTGCCGATGGCCGTGATCATCCTCGTGCTGAGCATGGTGCGGGTGGCGGCGCTGCAGAACATCGCGCTGCTGCTGTGGCTCGTAGTGATCGTGCTGATCGTGCTGGACTCGGTGGTCACCGGTGTCCGCCTGAAGAAGCGGCTCGCCGAGCGCTTCCCCGACGACAACCGGCGCGGCGCCGTGGCCTACGCGCTGATGCGCTCCCTCCAGATGCGCCGGCTCCGGCTGCCGAAGCCGCAGGTCAAGCGCGGAGAGCGGCCCTGAGCACAACTGCGTTCTCCGGGGATGCGGCCGACGCCTGGCTGAACAAGCTGGGCGGGCTGCGTGATGTCGTACGACAGGAGCTGGTGGCCCGGCAGCTCGACGAGCAGATAGCCGGGCGGTTCCCGGTCGGGCAGCGGCTGCGGGTGCTCGACGTGGGCATGGGCCAGGGCACCCAGGCGCTGCGGCTGGCCCGGGCCGGTCATCAGGTGACCGGTGTCGAGCAGGACCCGAAGATGATCGCGGCCGCCCGTGCGGAGCTGGCCGGCGAGCCGGAGGGGATCCGTGAGCGGGTGCGGCTCGTCCAGAGCGACGGGCGCGACACCGGCGTGCACTTTCTGCCGGGCAGCTTCGACGTCGTGCTGTGCCACGGCGTGCTGATGTACATCGAGGAGCCCGATCCGCTGCTGGCCGGGCTGGCCCGGATGCTCGCCCCGGGCGGGCTGCTGTCGCTGCTCGTGCGCAACGGCGACGCGCTGGCGATGCGGCCGGGACTCGGCGGCGACTGGGCCGGGGCGCTGTCGGCCTTCGACACCACCGCCTACCGGAACCGGCTGGGGCTCGACGTACGGGCCGACCGGCTGTCGGATCTGACCTCGACCCTCGCGGGGATCGGGGCGCCGCTGCACGCCTGGTACGGGGTGCGGGTGTTCACCGACACGGCGGCGGACGACGCGGAGATCCCGGCGGACGCCGAGGCGTTGCTGACGGTGGAGGAGCGGGCCGGGAAGACGGACCCGTACCGGAGTGTGGCGGCGCTGCTGCATCTGTGCGGGGTGCGCGGCTGATCCCGTTCGGGTGAGCAGCACGCGCCGGGCCCTCGCACCACGGTGAGACTCGGGGCATGGATGCTCGCCGTTTCCGTATCCGGCGTTCGGCCGCCGCGCTCACCGCCTTCCTCTGCGGCCTCGGTCTCCTCCTCGCCGCGTGTTCGTCTTCCTCGACCGGCACCCGCGAGAAGGAGGGCTCGACGACCCGGGCCGCCGCGCCGAAGGCGGTCCGGGCGGTCGACGACCTCCAGGACGGCTATCTGGAAGTGATCAAGGACGTGCTGCCGTCGGTCGTGCAGATCCGGGGCCGGCGCGATCTGGGGTCGGGCGTGGTCTACGACGACGAGGGGCACATCGTCACCAACGCGCATGTCGTCGGCGGCGAGAAGACCTTCCGCGTGACGACCGCCAACAGCGAGGACGAGCTGACCGCCGACCTCGTCTCCTCCTACCCGCAGCAGGACCTCGCCGTGATCAAGCTGGACAGCCCGCCGAAGGGGCTGAGGGCGGCGAGGTTCGGGGACTCCTCGAAGGTCGAGGTCGGGCAGATCGTGCTGGCCATGGGCTCGCCGCTGGGGCTGTCGTCCAGCGTGACGCAGGGCATCGTCTCGGCGACCGGCCGGACCGTCACCGAGGACGGGCGGGACGGCGGCGGTACGGGCGCTACGATCGCCAACATGGTGCAGACGTCGGCGGCCATCAACCCCGGCAACAGCGGCGGCGCCCTGGTGAACCTCGACAGCGAGGTCATCGGCGTGCCGACCCTCGCCGCCGTCGACCCCTCGGTCGGGGAAGCGGCGCCCGGCATCGGGTTCGCGATCCCGGCGTCGACGGTGCGGACGATCGCCGGCCAGATCATCGAGCACGGCAGGGTCGTCGACTCGGGGCGGGCTGCCCTCGGCATCGTCGGCCGTACCGTGGTGAACGACGAATACCGGGCCGCGGGGGTGGCCGTCGTCTCCGTGCAGGAGGGCGGCGCGGCCGACAGGGCCGGCCTGCGACGCGGGGACATCATCACCCGACTGGGGGACACCGACATCACCACCATCACCTCGCTGGCCGAGGCGCTGGCCGGGGAAAAGCCCGGTGACGAGACGACGGTGACCTATACGCGCAACGGCAGCCGCAAGACGGTCGATGTGACGCTGGGCGAGCAGTGACGGGAGCGGGCGAGGGCCGTGGGGCCCTCGCCCAGGTGCCTACGCGTCGGCGGCGCTCAGGCGCATCGGCCCGTAGATCTCGGTGGCGTCCTCGAACAGCCGCACCTGCTCCACACCGCCGTCGAGCAGCGCCTTCCAGTGCTCCCCGATCCAGGACTCGGCGTCCCCCTGGGTGGTGAACTCCTCGGGCTGCACCGCGGGCTGGACCTCCGCCCCGTCGGCCTTCTCGAACCGCCACGTCCATGCCGCCATGTACGCCTCCAAGGTCTCAGCACCTGCACAGGGAGAGCCGGATCGAGGTCCGGCTCCTCTGCTGAGCCTAGTCGTGGGGGTCCCTCCCGCTCGAGCGAAGTCGAGAGTGGGGGCGCGCGAGACCTGCGCCGACACGCGAAAATCGGTCCCGTGGAACTCACTCTCCTCGGCACCGGTGCCCCCGCGGGACTCCCCCGCCCCGACTGTCCGTGCGCCGCGTGTGCGAGCGCGCTCGGCGACGACGCGCGGACCGCCACCGCGCTGCTCGTCGACGGGGCGCTGCTGCTCGATCTGACGCCCGGGGCGGCGTTCGCGGCGGCCAGGGCGGGGCGTTCGCTGGCGAACGTACGGCAGGTGCTGCTGTCGCATCCGCAGGGCGGGCCCGCCGTCGAGGTGCCGGCGGGGGTGCCGCAGCCCGGGCGGGTGCCGGACGGGCGGGAGTTGGCGCTGCTGACGGGGCATCGGGTGCGGGCGGTGGCGATGGACGCGCCGGGCACGGGGTACGCGGTGACCGGGCCGGACGGTCAGCGGCTGCTGTATCTGCCGCCGGGCGGTGCGCCGGCCGGGCTGGAGGAGAGCGCCGTCGGGATGTACGACATGGTGGTCGCCGATGTCGTGGCGCGGCCGGACGCGCTGGCGAAGCTGCGGGCGGTGGGGGCCGTCGGGCCGACGACGGATGTCATCGCCGTACATCTGGACCATGACGTGCCACCGGGCGCCGAGTTGCGGCGGCGGCTGGCCGCGGCCGGGGCCCGGGCGGTGCCGGACGGGACGACGCTGGTGGTGGGGGCGTACGAGGACGTGCCGGACGTGCCGCGGCGGACCCTGGTGCTGGGCGGCGCCCGGTCCGGGAAGTCGGTGGAGGCGGAGCGGCGGCTGGAGGCGTTCCCGGATGTGCTGTACGTGGCGACCGGGGGCACGCGCGGCGGGGACACCGAGTGGGCGACGCGGGTGGCCGCGCACCGGGAGCGGCGGCCGGGGTCGTGGCGTACGGCCGAGACGTGCGACTTGGCTCCGCTGTTGGCCGAGGACGGGGCGCCGTTGCTCATCGACTGTCTGTCCCTGTGGCTGACGGATGCGATGGACTCCGTCGGGGCTTGGGATGACGCGGTGTGGGCGGATGGTGGGGAGCGGGCGCTTCGGGAGCGGGTGCGGGAGTTGACGTCGGCAGTGCGGGCGACACGGCGGACTGTCGTCGCCGTGTCGAACGAGGTGGGGTCGGGGATTGTGCCGGCTACGGCGTCTGGGCGGCGGTATCGGGATGAGCTCGGGCGGCTTAATGCTGCGTTTGCGGGTGAGTGTGAGCAGGTTGTTCTGGTGGTGGCGGGGCAGGCGGTGGTGCTTCGCGGATGAGAGTGCCTCGCGTTGTCGTTGTGCGTCTGCTGCGCCGTCGTGGCTGGTCGCGCAGTTCCCCGCGCCCCTGAAGGGGCGCTTCAGCTCAAGTTGGCTCCTTGCGGGCGATGATTCGGTACGCGTTCGCGTATTGGGTGTGGCGTAGGAACGGGGCCAGGGCGTGGTCCACGGCCCAAGCCACGGCCACCAGCGGGGAGCCCACGCTCGACAGCACCGACGGCAGCATGTGCGACAGGATCAGTGACGTCGCGGCCGCCAGGTCGTAGGGGATGTGCGCGGTGCGGTGGCCCGTCGCGACGATCGTGCAGCCCTGGGAGCGGAGTTCCTCGCACAGGGTCTCCATGGGCAGCAGGTGGAGGTGGCCCGGAGGGCTGTGCGGGACCCAGAGTCTGCCCAGCAGGGCGGCGAACAGGCAGCGTGGGTTGGGGAGTTCGAGGACCAGGTGGCCGCCGGGGCGCAGGGCGGTGAGGGCGGCGCGGAGTTCCTCTCGGGGGTCGGGGGCGTGTTCCAGGTGGCGGAAGATGCTGACGACGTCGTAGCGGGCGCGCAGGCGGTTCGTGATGCGGGGGTCGGTGAGGCGGCCGACGTGGGCCTCCTCCACTCGCTCGGCCACGCGCGCGTGCAGGACGCGGTAGGTCGGGTCCACGCCGTCGAAGGACGTGTACGGGAAGACGTCCTTGGCGGACTCCGGGAAGCGGGCGTATCCCGTGCCCACGTCCAGCCAGCTCTCCGGCTCGGGGAAGGCGAGCGCCATGCGGGCCGCGGCTCTCAGCCGGCGTGGGCCGCGCCGTGTGAGCCCCAGGTGGCGGGGGACGTAGGTGTGCTCCCGGCACCCGGCGGGGGTGAACGCGCAGTCGGTGTGGGGGCGTTCGGGGGGTGCGGTCGCGGTCATGGGCGGCTCCCGGGCGTGGGGGCGTACGACAGGGGCGTACGGCAAGGGCGGTGCGGGACCGTGCGAGCATGCCCCGACAATCCATTGCGAAACGGAACATATGGGATGACGATCTTGGGTGCAACGACGTCGCGTGGATAGGGGCGTGACGTGGCGGAGCCGGTGGTGGCCATGTGGCGCTGCTCTGTTCGACCGGTGCCGGTACTGTTCGGCGAATGAGCTCGCTTAATCTCGACGACTTCTCCGACCTGATCGAGCGCCCCGACGGTGGGGTGCGCCGTGACGCCGAGGCGCGCCGTGAGCGTCAGATCGTGCCGCCCGGGGCGCTGGGCCGCCTCGACGAACTGGGTGAGTGGCTGGCGGCGGCGCAGTCGGCCGTGCCGGTGCGGCCGATCGAGCAGCCGCGGGTCGTGCTGTTCGCCGGTGACCACGGCATCGCCGAGCTGGAGGTGTCGGCGCGGCCCGCGGGCAGCGCCGGGGAGTTGGTGCGGGAGATCCTCGAGGGCGGCCGGCCCGTGTCGGTGCTGGCGCGGCGGCTCGGGGTGCCGGTGCGGGTCGTCGACATGGCGCTGGACTGCGACCCGGAGTCGCTGCCGGAGGCGGTCGTACGGCATCGGGTGCGGCGCGGCAGCGGTCGTATCGACATCGAGGACGCGGTGACGCTCGAGGAGGCCGAGGCCGCGTTCCGGGCCGGGATGGCGGTGGCCGACGAGGAGGCCGACTCCGGTACGGATCTGGTGGTGCTCGGCGATGTGAGCGTCGGGGGTACCACGGCGGCGGGCGTGCTGGTGGCCGCGCTGTGCGGGACGGACGCGTCCGTGGTCACCGGGCGCGGTGGCCTGGCCATCGACGACCTCGCGTGGATGCGCAAGTGCGCGGCGATCCGGGACGCGCTGCGGCGGGCCCGGCCCGTGCTCGGGGATCAGCTTCAGTTGCTCGCGACGGTGGGCGGTGCCGATCTCGCGGCGATCACCGGGTTCCTGCTCCAGTGTGCGGTGCGGAAGGTGCCCGTGGTGCTGGACGGGGTCGTGGTGGCCGCCTGTGCGCTGGTGGGGCAGCGGATCGCGTTCCGGGCACCGGACTGGTGGCTGGCCGCGCACGACAGCGGGGAGCCGGGTCAGGCGAAGGCCCTGGACCGGATGGCCCTGGAGCCGGTGCTCGACCAGGGCGTGAGGGTCGGGGAAGGCGCCGGTGGGCTACTGGCCCTGCCGACGGTACAGGCCGCGGCGGCGCTGGCGGCGGAACTGCCGGAGAAGCCGAAGGAGTCGGAGCCGACGGAGGCCGCAGAGGCCGTAGAAGCCGCAGAAGCCGCAGAAGCCGCAGAAGCCGCAGAGGGATCATCGGATGCGCTGGGTGCTGCTGGAGCGTCGGAGGCATAGGAGGCCCAGGAGGCCCAGGAGGCGCTGGGGGCGGCCGGGGCAATGGAGGCGTGCGAGGCCCTGACTGCGGCCGGGCCGTAGGAGGCCCCACGTGGCGCTGCGTGCGACCCGATCGGGCTGCCCGCCTCGGACGCGCGGGTCGTCGACGCGGGGCCGTCGGCAGCCGTGGTGGGCTGGCCGTGTTTCTCGGATGGCGTCACGGGGCGTATGTGACGGCCGGTGTGGTGATCGCGGCGATGGTGGTCGAGGTCGTGGCTCAAGGAGAACCTCGCCGGGAAGGAGCACCTGGCGGCGATCGCCGCGGTGCTGGTGCTGTGCGCGGTGGCGGCCGTGCGTCAGTGGCGTTCCAGGGCCCGGCCCGGGTCCGCGTCGGGCGCGCCGCCGATCCAGTCCTGAAACCTGCGGCTGGGGCCGACCCAGCGCCGGTCGTGGTGGTAGGCCCGCAACTGGGCCTTGGCCCGCGCACGCGGGCGGCGGCGGTAGAGGCGTTTCGCCCACGGGGAGTCGGGACGGGCCAGGCGGACGGCGCCGAACAGGGCGATGAAGGGGACGATCACTCCGAAGATCGCGATCCGGGCCTTGCCCTTGGCCAGGGCGATCAGGGCGAGGAGGAAGTTCCCGATGACGGTACTGATCACCGACCCGCGGTCCTGGAGCTCGTCGTCGCTGAGGTCGTTGACGCCGAAGGGCGAGAAGCCGAGGAGGACCAGGCCGACCAGGGCGGCGGTGAGCACCACCACCTCGACGCTCTTGCGGCCGGCCTCGGTCCAGTAGACGTCGTGGAGGTGCAGGATCAGCGCGAACTCGTCCATGACGAGGCCCGCGCCGATCCCGAAGATCACGGCGGCCACGGACGCGGGGAAGCCCCGCTGACCGCCGGCGACCGCGCCGAAGCCACCGATGATCGTGAGGATGACTCCGGGGACCACGTGGTGGATGTGGACGGAGCCGGTCTCGATGTTGCGGAACGGACCCTTGCCGGCCCGGATGAGGCGGGTGATGACCCGGGTGACCACGAACGTGACCACGAAGGCGGCCAGGGCCAGGAGCAGGGGGAGCTTCCCCGGTTCGACGATGTTGCGCTGCCACCAGTCACCCATGTTCTCAGTGTGTCCGCGGCAGGGGTGGGCTGCCCGGCGGGAACGGCCCCCGGGCTAGTCTGCGCGGGTGTCCACGCCCCCGCCGCACCTGCACGGTCTCCGCTTCGCCTTCGGCACCCTGAGCGTGCTCCCCGTCAAGGTGAGCCGCTGGGACCGTGAGACGGCGCGCGGCGGAATGCTGTGCGCCCCCCTGGTCGGGGCGGTGCTGGGCTGCGCCGCCGCAGCCAGCGCGCTCTTCCTGCTCTTCCTCGGCACCGGCCCCCTCCTCGCCGCCGTCGCGGCCGCCGCCGTCCCCGCCGTACTCACCCGGGGGCTGCACCTCGACGGGCTCGCCGACACCGCCGACGGGCTCGGCAGCGGCAGGCCCGCCGAGGACGCGCTGCGGATCATGAAGCAGTCGGACATCGGGCCGTTCGGCGTCATCACGCTCGTCCTCGTGCTGCTCGCGCAGATCGCGGCGCTGGCCCGGCTCTACGACGGCTCATGGGCCCGGGGCGCCCTCGCCACCGTCGTCGCGGCCGTCGCCGCCCGTCTCGCGCTCACCCTGGCCGCCCGCACCGGCGTGCCCGCGGCCCGCCCGGAGGGGCTGGGGGCCGCGGTGGCCGGAGTGGTTCCGGTACCGGGCGCGGTGGCCGTCGCCCTGGCCGTGACCGGCGTCGCCGCCGCGGCGGGCGCGCTCCTGGGGACGGACGACCTCGCCCGCACCGCCCTCGCGGTCCTCGCCGCGCTCGCCGCCGCCGAAGTCCTCCTGCGGCACTGCGTCCGCCGCTTCGGCGGTGTCACCGGCGACGTCTTCGGCGGCCTCGCGGAGACGGCGGCGACGACCGCGCTGGTCGTGCTGTCACTGGGCTGACCCCAGAGCGTGCGGCAAGGTACCCCACGGGTGATCGCCCGTGCCCGGCACCGCGCAGTGCACCGTGGCCCCGCGAGCGCGTGCCGACTCGGTGAGATCGACCCCGGCCGGGACGCCGTACACCAGGTGGCACAGCCGCACTCCGCCGCCGTCCCGCCATTGCGGCGGGCCGAGCCGGGTGTACGACGCCCAGGTGCCCTCGAACGTGACCAGGAGGTCGGCGATCCCGGCGTACGACGGGTGCGGTGCGGTGCCGTGGTTCAGGGCGAGCGTGCCGCGGCCGGCGCCCCGGGCCGCCGTCGCGAGCCGCCGGTAGTACGGGAACTCCTCGCTGCCCGCGGCGACCTGGTCGAGGAAGACGCCGTCCGTGCCGTACCAGTCGCGGTGCCGTGCGAGGTCGTGCACGACGGCGGTGTGTGGCCGGCGTCCGTAGTCGGTGTCGGCGTAGCCGAGCACCCGCACCTCCGCCGCCCGTAGCCGGGCCGCGACCTCGGCGAACGCCGGGTCGGGCGCGTAGCCGGGGCCGCTGGCCGGGTTGAGTACGACCGCGTAGAGGCGGGGTGCCGCCGCGATGATCGCCTCCCATTCGGCGGGGCGGACGGACGGGTGCTCGTAGTAGGGGATTAGCAGGTCGTTCATCGGTGGGCGGTCGCCCTCCCCAGCAGGCCGCAGACCAGGGCGGCTTGGGCGATCGCCGCGGTGCCGTGGACGATCGGGGCGATCCAGTGCGGGCTGCCCGTGTGTGTGGCCAGGGCGATCGTCTGGGCGAGGGCCGCCGCGGAGCAGACCGCGGCCGCGCCGAGCACCGCGCCGAAGGACTGGAGCAGCAGGCCCGTCCACAGGACGACGCCGAGCAGGAGGAGACCGGCGAGGCGTACACCGGTGACGCCGGTGGCGAGGGTGAGAGCCAGGAGGGCGGCCAGGTAGACGGCGAGACATTCGGCGACCTTGAACGCCGTTGTCCGCCGGAACGCCCTCGGGGTGCGGCTGGAGCGCAGTCCGGCCAGGCTGCCGCTGCGGAAGCGGTACAGGAGCCATTCCGCGGGGCCCATGCTGAGGGTGAGGGCGACGGCGGCGGGGGTGTCGCCTACGGCTGCGTAGAGGACGAGGGTGCCGGTGGCGAGGCCGAACAGGGCGTATGGGAAGGATGCGGAGAGATGGGGGCCGCCCGTCGTCGTTTGGCTGCGGGTTCGTTGTGGCTGGTCGCGCCCACGCGGCGGTAGCCGCATATCCAATACAGCCCCGCGCCCCTTTGGGGCGCGTACGGTGGGGGCCACTTCGAACAAACCCAGGACTGCGACCACCGCGAGCGAGCCCGACAGCAACGCCAGTCTCGCCGCGTCCGGCACTGGATGGATCAGCGCCAGCACCGCTCCCACCGCCATCGGCAGCAGTGCCGCCAGCAGGGTCCGTTCGCGGCCCATCACCAGCAGGGCCGTCGCCGCGCCCAGGTAGCAGGACTGCCCGGCTGCGAAGGCGATCGCCGCCGGATCTCCCGTACCGGCCACAGCGGCCGCTACAAGCGAGCCCAGCAGGGCTCCCGCCGGTGCGCCCCGCAGCAAGGTGCGGCGGGCCGCCGTGCGGTCGCCCAAGCCGAGCCAGGAGTACGCCCGATGGGCGAGCCCCTGGTTCCAGGTCCAGCCGCACAGGGCGCCGGCCAGCAGCGGGACCGTGCCCGCCGGGAGGCCGAAGTCGTCCTGCGGGCCGGCGAGGAGAGGCGCGCCGAGGACGTAGCCGAGGCCGGGGAGGGCGAAGACCAGGCCGCGCAGGAGACAGCCCAGCAGTCCCACCTGCCAGGGGTCGTGGACCGGGCCGTCCGGCTCGGAGTAGCGGCGCTCGACGCGTTCGTACAGTTCCTCGGCGAGGGCGAAGGAGTTCTTGACGCCGTAGCGCTCGCGTATCTGGTCGTCGGACAGGCCGTCGGACTCCAGCAGCGCGGCGATCTCGTCGGGGTGGACGGCGGCGGCTATGAAGTCGTCGAGGCGGGCGGCGAGTTCGTCGACGGGGTCGGGCCGCGCCCAGCGGGGTCGCCGGGTGCGCTGGCGCGGGACGGCGGGCAGGGTGTCGGGGCGGGCGCCGGGCGGCATCCGGATGCTTCCGCTCACCAGCCGGTTCCGTCCGTCGCGAGCTTCTCGTACCAGGGGTCGCGCAGTTCGAGGGTCCAGTCGGCGACCGTTTCGAGCGTGGGCTCGTAGACCTCGGGACTGCCCGCGAGTTCCTGGTAGATCGTCCGGAAATTGTCCACGGAGCGGCGCAGGGTGAAGCGGTCGATCACACGTTAGCGGGCCGACTCGCCCAGTGTCAGGCGCCGTTCGTCGTCGCGCAGGAGGGTGAGGGCGGCGGCCGCCATCTTCTCCGGCTCGCGCGGCGGGACGACGAGGCCGGTGTCCCCGACGGCCTCGCGCACTCCCCCGACGTCCGTCGAGACGGTCGTACGGCCGCAGGACATGGCCTCGATGATGGAGAACGGGAAGCCCTCGGAGATGGAGGACAGCATGACGAGGTGGCCGGCCGCGTAGGCCCGCCAGACCTCGCCGATGCGTCCCTCGAAGGTCAGGCCGTCCCGCACTCCCAGCTCCGCGGCGAGCTTCTCCAGCCTGGTGCGGTAGGCCTCGCCGCCGGGCGGGACGGGGCCGAACAGGCGCAGGCGGGTCTCCGGGAGTTCGGCGCGGACCATGGCGTAGGCCCGTAGCAGGGTCTCAAGGTCCTTGATGGGGTCGACGCGGCCGCACCAGGTGAGGGTGGGGATCTCCGGCTCGGGTCCGGCGTGCGGGAAGGCGTGCGGGTCGACGCCGTTGTAGACGGTGCGGATCTTGTCGGCGTCGGCGCCGCCGCGCTCCTCCCAGCGGCGGTTGTACTGGTTGCACGGGGTGATCAGGTCGGCCGTGCGGTATCCATGGGAGTTCAGCTCACGGTAGAAGCCGAGCATGAACGCCTTCACGGGCCAGCGCTGGGCGGCGCTGCGGTAGCCGAGGTAGCGCTCGCGGAGATAGATGCCGTGCTCGGTGAGGAGAAAGGGGACGCCGTCCAGCCTGCGGGCGGCGAGGGCCGGGAGGGTGGCGAGGCCGCTGCTGACGGCATGGGCGACCGAGTCCTGCGGGATGCGGGTCCCGAGCGGGCGCAGGGCGTGTTCCAGCAGGTCGGTGGCGGTCAGGGCGTCGTGGACGGTGGGGTGGGCGGCCGCGGTCGGCAGATGCGGCATCGTCCAGATCCACATCAGCGACCGCAGCGCGGATTCCGTGCGCAGGGCCACCGACAGGCGTCCGGCGCGGGCGAGTTCGGCCAGCTCGTCCAGGGCCTCGCCGAAGTCGCGGTGGGCCTCGGGGTCGAGGAAGGAGAGCAGGAAGCGCTCGTAGGCGTCGGTGAAACGGCGACGGGCCCGGCCGTACGGCGCTCTCCCCCGCCCCGGACGCGGGCCCCAGGTCGGGACGGAGGTGTGACGGCGGACGTTCGGCGGCAGCTCCCAGGTGACGGGTTCGCGGCCGGTTCCGGTGAGCGAGACGATGTGGAAGTCGACCTCGGGCATGCCCTTGACGAGCTGGTCGCACCAGGTGCTGACCCCGCCGTGGACGTGCGGATAGGTGCCTTCGGTGAGCATGGTGACGTGCATTTCGCTGCGCGGCTCCCCCTGTTTCGGATTCTGTAGGGGGGAACTGCTGCCCGGACCCCGACTGCGGGTCTCGTTGTGGCTGGTCGCGCAGTTCCCCGCGCCCCTGAGGGCGTTACTGCTACGGCAGTTTGAGCGTGAGCGCGGACTGCAGCGCCGTCGGCCTGGTCCAGGCCGAGCGCCTTCCCGCGTACGGTGTGCCGAACTCGGCGGTGCCGAGCAGGAGTTGCTTGGTGGTCCCTTCCGGTGCCGTCACCGGGATCTGTGTCCCGGACGGTGCTGTGACGGTGACCGTGTTGCCGATCCTGTACGCCGTGACGGAACCGTTGGCGAGCGCGGTCTGCCAGGTGGCGCGGCGCTGGAGTTCGATGCCGATGGCGCTCTGGGCGACGTTCTGCAGGGGCGTGTTGTCGGCGAAGAGCGCCCGGTAGTCGGCGAGCACCTTCTCCAGGACCGGGTACAGCGTCCGGTCCTCGGCCAGGTTGGACTGGTGGGCGTAGTGCGGGCGCGGGTCGTTGCCGATCACATGGCCGAGGGCGGTGCGGGCCTCCTGCGGGACGATGTGCTCGGCGTAGCCGGTGGCGGTGTCCAGCGGCTCGTCCAGGCAGGTGGCGGCGGGGTTCGACTCGCACACGCCGCTGCCGCCGTCGGCCGCCGAGGTGTAGACCCAGTTGTACTCGTCGACCATCTCCTCCTCGGTGCCCACGTTGTAGTACACGTTCATCGGGTGGCGGGGCACGGTTCGCGCGGCGCCGACCGGACGCTGGGCGGGCTCGCGGGAGTTGTCCGAGGCGATCCACTTGACGCCGTTGTCGGCGAGGGCGCCGGCGAGGTGGGGGTTGTCGTCGGGCTGCTGCGGGAGGGTCTTCAAGCCGGAGTGCTCGCCGGTGACCAGCTCGGTGCGGTCGAGCGGGAGGCCCTTGGCGACACCCCAGTTGTAGTTGTTCCTGATCTCTGCCGAGATGTCCGCTCGGCTCATGTACCGCGTCGAGCCGTCGGCGTTCTTGGCGCAGCTCCAGGGGACGGTGGAGGTGTCCTGGACGCAGCCGAGGAACGGGTGTGTGTAGGTGTGGTTGATCCAGCGGTACCGCGCCTTGTCGGCGAGCAGCCGGTCGGTGAGGGCGTCGGTGCCGCCGTGCTGGGCCTTCCACTCCTCTCCGGAGCCGGCGTTGTAGACCATGTCCAGCGTGAACCCGTGCTCGCGCTGCCACTGGGCCGCGTACTGCGCGTCGGCCGCCGTCATCCGGATCGGCGCGGTCCCCTCGCCGTCGCCGCCCGCGCAGTCGAAGTCGCCGGGCGTGCAGTTGCGCTCGGTGTCCCAGCGGCTGTCGGGCGCGAAGACGTCGTCGACGTGCACCGCGAAGTAGTGGCGCGCCCGGCCCAGGTGCACGCCCTGGGTGAGCCATTCGACGATGCCGCGGGCCAGCACCCGGAACTGCTGCTGGTACTCGTTGTACGCGAAGGTCACGACGAGTTCGCGGCGCCCGTCGTGGGCGTACTCGCCGATCAGGCTGCCGCGCCCGGAGCCGCCCGGCACGGGCACGTCGACGTAGCTGGTGAAGCCGGTACGGGGCTTGGCGATGTAGCCGTAGCTCTCCAGTACGGCCGGGTCGTTGTCCTCGAACGTGAAGGCTCCGTCGAGATAGCCGAACCAGCCCGCCTTCCCCTCGGTCGTGACGGACGCCTCGCGCCCGTCGAGGGTACCGGCCCAGCCGCCGTCGCCGGTGTGTTCGAGGCCGACTCCGGGGTGGGCCCAGGTGTAGGCGTCGACCTGCGGGATGCCGTAGGTGCGCTCGTAGCGCTCCAGCGCGGTCTGCTCGGCGGAACCGGCGCCGAACGGGGCCTCGTTGGGCAGGACGACGCCTTGGAACTTCGCACGCGGAACGCCGTTCACCGTGTCGCTGAGGAACGTGTCGGTGATGGTCGGGCGGTCGGTGTCGTTCAGGTCGACGGTCGTGTACGGGATGCCGGTGCTCCTGAGCTGGGCGGTGATGGCCCGGACGGGGCTGTCGCCGTTGTCCACGACCAGCACCCTGAGATCGATGCGCGGTTCCGCGGCGGCCGCGGCGCCGGGTGTGCCCTGCCCCAGGGCCAGCAGACCGGCGGCCGTGACAGCGGCGGCGGCATTTCTCCATCTGCGCGCGGTATGCGCCATTGATTGCCCTTCCCCCCAGAAGATCCCGTCGAGATCATGCGGTGCGGCGAGCCGACGGCTCACCGGAACCAGACGAGTGTGACTCAGCTCACCGGTGGAGGGGATCAAGAAACGGCCGCGACGCCACCGACAGGTGAACGCCCGCAGGAATGAGCGAACGCTCACACGAGCGTAGGCTCGTCCCGAGTGTTCGCCGTACCGGGGAAGGCCCCGCTGACACCGCACCCGCCAATACCGCACCGGTAGGTCGGAACTAGGGTCGGCCGTCGGGCCCGGTCGACCCACACCAATCGGCCATCGCAACTTCACATCGGAAGCGAGATTTCACCACCGTGACTGCTCTCACTCTCAGCACCGCCGCGGCGCCCGGCCTGCGGGCCGACGCGATCGTGATCGGTGTCGCCAAGGACGCAGGCGGCCCCGTCGTCGCACCGGGCGCCGAAGCCGTGGACAAGGCGTACGACGGCAGGCTCGCCGGCGTCCTGGAGACCCTCGGTGCCTCGGGCGCCGAGGGCGAGGTGACGAAGCTCCCCGCACCCGCCGGCTTCAAGGCCCCGCTCGTGGTGGCGGTGGGGCTGGGCGCCGCGCCCGAGAAGGACGCCGCGTACGACGCCGAGGTCCTGCGCAAGGCCGCCGGTGTCGCCGCCCGCGCCCTCGCCGGCTCCAAGAAGGCCGCGTTCGCGCTGCCGCTGGGCGACTCCGGTGACGTCGGCGCCGTCGCCGAGGGCGTGCTGCTCGGGGCGTACGCCTTCGACGTCTACAAGGAGAACGCCAAGGACACCGGCAAGGGCGCCCAGGGCAAGAAGAACGGCAAGGCGCCCCTGGCCGAGGCCGCGCTGCTCGGCGCCAAGCCCCGCGACAAGGCGCACAAGGCCGCGGTCGAGCGCGCCACCGCCGTCTCCGAGGAGCTCAACCGCGCCCGCGACCTGATCAACACCCCGCCCAACGACCTCACCCCCGAGTCGTTCGCCGCGGTCGCCACGGCGGCGGCCAAGGAGCACGGCATCAAGGTGCAGGTGCTCGACGAGAAGGCGCTGACCAAGGGCGGCTACGGCGGCATCCTCGGCGTCGGCTCCGGCTCTGCGGCGGGCCCGCGGCTGGTGAAGCTGTCGTACACCCACTCCAAGGCGGACAAGCACCTCGCCCTGGTCGGCAAGGGCATCACCTATGACTCGGGCGGCATCTCGCTGAAGCCGGCCGGGCACAACGAGACGATGAAGTGCGACATGAGCGGCGCGGCCGCCGTGTTCGCCGCCGTCGTCGCCGCCGCGCGGCTCGGGCTCCAGGTGAACGTCACCGGGTGGCTGGCGCTCGCCGAGAACATGCCGTCGGGAACCGCCGTGCGGCCCGGTGACGTGCTGCGCATGTACAGCGGCAAGACCGTGGAGGTGCTCAACACGGACGCCGAGGGCCGGCTGGTGCTCGCCGACGCGCTGTGGGCGGCCTCGCAGGAGAAGCCGGACGCGGTCGTGGACGTGGCCACGCTCACCGGCGCGATGGTGCTGGCGCTCGGCCACCGCACGTTCGGTGTGATGGCCAACGACGACGCGTTCCGCTCCGCGATCGTGGAGGCGGCCGAGGAGGTCGGGGAGCCGTCCTGGCCGATGCCGCTGCCGGAGCACCTGCGCAAGGGGATGGACTCGCCGACCGCCGACATCGCCAACATGGGTGAGCGGATGGGCGGCGGGCTGGTCGCCGGTCTCTTCCTGCGGGAGTTCGTGGGCGAGGGGATCACCTGGGCGCACCTGGACATCGCGGGACCGGCGTTCAACGAGGGCGGGCCCTTCGGGTACACGCCGAAGGGTGGTACGGGGTCCGCTGTGCGGACGCTGGTTCGGCTGGCGGAACTGACGGCCTCCGGCGACCTGGGCTGACGTCGGTTGTTGTGGGCGGGACCTCGCGCGCGGGTAGGGCGAGGTCCCGTCGCCCACTGGCTCGGGGCTCCCTGTCGTATGGCGGCTGCGGGTCGTGGGTGGCTTGTCGCGCCCGCGCGGCGGAGCCGCATATCGATTCGGCCCCGCGCCCCTTAGGGCATCACCTCGCCCCATGCTTGAAAGCTGAACGTGGGACGTCTCACACACCGGCCCGGCGTCTCGTTCGGTGTGGACAAGTGCGAAGATGGGCCTCGGCAGGACAGGGCCCCCACCACAGGGCCGAAGAAAGAGCGGCCGGACACCAGCCGCCGACCGGTCAACGCTGACCGGCGTACGGCGCACATGCATGGAGGACGTGACGTGGCGAACGACGCCAGCACCGTTTTCGACCTAGTGATCCTCGGCGGTGGTAGTGGCGGTTACGCCGCGGCCCTGCGCGGGGCGCAGCTGGGCCTGGACGTCGCCCTGATCGAGAAGGACAAGGTCGGCGGCACCTGCCTGCACCGGGGTTGCATCCCCACCAAGGCCCTGCTGCACGCGGGCGAGATCGCCGACCAGGCTCGCGAGAGCGAGCAGTTCGGTGTGAAGGCCTCCTTCGAGGGCATCGACATCGCCGGGGTCCACAAGTACAAGGACGGCGTGATCGCCGGCCTGTACAAGGGCCTGCAGGGTCTCGTCGCCTCCCGCAAGGTGACGTACATCGAGGGCGAGGGCCGGCTGTCCTCCCCCACCTCCGTCGACGTGAACGGTCAGCGCGTCCAGGGCCGCCACGTCCTGCTGGCGACCGGCTCCGTGCCGAAGTCGCTGCCGGGCCTGGAGATCGACGGCAACCGGATCATCTCCTCGGACCACGCCCTCGTCCTGGACCGCGTGCCGAAGTCCGCGATCATCCTGGGCGGCGGCGTCATCGGCGTCGAGTTCGCCTCCGCCTGGAAGTCCTTCGGCTCCGAGGTCACCGTCATCGAGGGCCTGAAGCACCTCGTCCCGGTCGAGGACGAGAACAGCTCCAAGCTTCTTGAGCGCGCCTTCCGCAAGCGCGGCATCAAGTTCAACCTCGGCACCTTCTTCCAGAAGGCCGAGTACACCGCCGACGGCGTCAAGGTCACCCTCGCCGACGGCAAGGAGTTCGAGGCCGAGGTGCTGCTGGTGGCGGTGGGCCGCGGACCCGTCTCCGCCGGTCTCGGCTACGAGGAGCAGGGCGTCGCGATGGACCGCGGCTACGTCCTCGTCGACGAGTACATGCGCACCAACGTCCCGACCATCTCCGCCGTCGGCGACCTGGTCCCGACCCTCCAGCTCGCGCACGTCGGCTTCGCCGAGGGCATCCTGGTGGCGGAGCGTCTGGCCGGTCTGAAGACCGTCCCGATCGACTACGACGGTGTCCCCCGCGTGACCTACTGCCACCCGGAGGTCGCCTCCGTCGGCATCACCGAGGCCAAGGCCAAGGAGATCTACGGCGCGGACAAGGTCGTCGCTCTGAAGTACAACCTGGCGGGCAACGGCAAGAGCAAGATCCTGAACACCGCGGGCGAGATCAAGCTCGTCCAGGTCAAGGACGGCGCGGTGGTCGGCGTCCACATGGTCGGCGACCGCATGGGCGAGCAGGTCGGCGAGGCCCAGCTGATCTACAACTGGGAGGCGCTGCCGGCCGAGGTCGCCCAGCTCGTCCACGCCCACCCGACGCAGAACGAGGCGCTCGGCGAGGCCCACCTGGCCCTGGCCGGCAAGCCGCTGCACTCGCACGACTGACTGACCCTCGGTCGAAACACGTCGAAGCGACGACACAGACTTCCGCAATTCGTTAGGAGCAACCGAAACCATGGCGGTTTCCGTAACCCTTCCGGCGCTCGGCGAGAGCGTCACCGAGGGCACTGTCACCCGCTGGCTGAAGGCCGAGGGTGAGCGCGTCGAGGCCGACGAGCCGCTGCTCGAGGTCTCCACCGACAAGGTCGACACCGAGATCCCCTCCCCCGCCGCCGGCGTGCTGGCCTCCATCAAGGTCGCCGAGGACGAGACGGTCGAGGTCGGCGCCGAGCTGGCGGTCATCGACGACGGCACGGGCGCGCCCGCCGCCGCGCCGGCCGTCGAGGAGGTCCCGGCCCCCGCCGCCGAGCCCACCCCGGCTCCGGCCGCCGAGGCTCCGGCCGCCCCCGCCCCCGCCCCGGCCGCCGCCCCCGCCGCTCCGGCCGGTGGCGCCGCCGAGGGCACGGACGTGGTCCTGCCCGCGCTCGGCGAGTCCGTCACCGAGGGCACCGTCACCCGCTGGCTGAAGTCGGTCGGCGACAGCGTCGAGGCCGACGAGCCGCTGCTGGAGGTGTCGACGGACAAGGTCGACACCGAGATCCCCGCCCCGACCTCCGGCACGCTGCTGGAGATCGTGGTCGGCGAGGACGAGACGGCCGAGGTCGGCGCCAAGCTGGCCGTCATCGGCGCCGCGGGTGCCGCTCCGGCGGCCGCCCCGGCCCCGGCGGCCCCGGCTCCCGCCGCCGCTGCCCCGGCGCCGGCCGCCCCCGCGGCCCCGGCCCCCGCGCCTGCCGCTCCGGCC
>NZ_JBNGGG010000070.1:0-31437 GCF_049974585.1 Streptomyces sp. UG1
GTCCACGGGCCGGGACGGCCGTCCGGGCCGGTCAGCACGACATTGGCGGCCACGGCGTCATGGCCCTCGCGGAACACCGTGGCGGTGACCTCGAAGGTCTCGCCGACCACCGCCTTCGCCGGATGCCTGCCGCACTCCACGGCCGGCTGTACGTCCCGTACCGGGATGCGGCCGATCGTCCCGGCGCCGGCCCTGCTCTTGGTCCTGCCCATGGTTCACCTCCACCGTGCTCGAGGCCGGGCACAAGGCCCGGCCGGGGATTCGATCTGTGCCGGAAGCCGCCTACCTCCCGGCATGGAAACGCCGCCGCCGTGACCTCGGCGGCCCCCTGCGGGGGGAGACGCTCGCCGTGCGGGGCCGTTCGTCCTGCTCCTGCAGATAGGCGGCCGGAGTGATGCGCAAAAAGCGCTCGGCGGCGTCCGCGGCCTCACGGGCGCAGCGCTTTCCCATCAGCACGCAGAGGGTGTAGCCGGTGTCCTCGAAGGTGGCGCGCACCGTGCGGTCGGCCGGGGCCGCGAGCATGGCTCGTTCCCAGGCCCGGTACCGCCGCAGTTGCCGGGCGACTTCGGATTTGGCCGGTAGCAGCATGGCGCGCTCACCTTCCCGGCTCGATGGCGCGTCTCCCGACCGTCGGGCGGAACCCGTGCGCGCACACGCACGGGTTCCGTTACGGGCATCGAGGTCTTCACACATGGTGCACGGTCGGCGACTCTCCGTCCTGTTGGAGCTTCAACCACCTCAGGCGTGTCCTCCTGTTGCACGAATGGCGCACCACCCCCACCCTGGAGTGACTCAGAAGCGATCGATGCTCACGCTCCGTGCTCGGGGCCCGTCCCGCAGGGGCGAGGAGAGCGGGAGCTTTCGCGGTGAGGAGGTAACGACGGTGAAGACCGCAGTGCCCTGCTACTACCACCTCGATGTGGAAGTCAGCCCCGAACGGGTGGGTCAGGTCAGCCGAATTCTGGCCGCTCACCTCAGGTACTGGGACCTGGAGACCCTCGTCGAACCGGTCCGACACGGCACGGAGATGCTGTTGCGGGCCATCGACGAGCACGCGACGGACAAGAACACCTCGATCGAGATGTGGTGGAACGGCCAGCACCTCATCACCGCCATCGGTGACAACGACCGTGCCCTGCGCCCGGACCACGAGCTGCGTGCCTGCCTTCAGCACCTCGCCGCCATGAGCGACGGCTGGGGCTGCTGCGCCACCGAGTCCGGCAGCAAGGTCATCTGGTTCTCGCAGCGCGCCCGCGCCGGCGAACGCGCCCCGCTCGTGCCGACCGCGCCCGCGCCCCACCTGCGGGAGGCGCTTCAGGTGCCACGCGAGGCGCCGGCCCCGGCCGTCGCCGACGCGGCGGGCACCCGGGACGGTGTCCTTCAGGAGGCCTTGTGACAGCGCGAAAGCGCAGCAAAGGGGTGCCCGCGTGGAGCGGGCACCCCTACCCGTTGGGGGCCGCCTTCGACGGCCGGGGCACCAATTTCGCCCTGTTCAGCGAGGTCGCCGAGCGCGTCGAGCTCGTCCTCGTCGACGACCGGGGCCGGCACACCGTGGTCCCGCTGACCGAGGTCGACGGCTTCGTGTGGCACGGCTATCTGCCCGGCGTCGGCCCGGGACAGCGCTACGGCTATCGGGTGCACGGCCCCTGGGACCCCGGCCTCGGCCACCGGTGCAATCCGGCGAAGCTGCTGCTCGACCCGTACAGCCGGGCCGTCGACGGCCAGGTCGACAACCACGCCTCCCTCTTCGAGCGCACCCCGGGCGCCCCCTCCCCGGCGGACAGCGCCGGGCACACCATGCTCGGCGTGGTGACCGAGCCGTACTTCGACTGGGGCGACGACCGCCCACCCGGACGGCCGTACGCCGACACCGTCATCTACGAGGCGCACGTACGGGGCCTCACCCGCAGGCACCCCGACATCCCGCCGGAGCTGCGCGGCACCTACGCCGGACTGGCCCACCCCGCGATCGTCGAGCACCTCACCTCCCTCGGTGTGACCGCCGTCGAGCTGATGCCGGTGCACCAGTACGTCCAGGACGGCGTCCTCCTCGACCGCGGCCTGTCCAATTACTGGGGCTACAACACGATCGGCTTCTTCGCCCCGCACAACGCCTACGCCGCCCACGGCACCCGCGGCCAGCAGGTCAACGAGTTCAAGTCGATGGTGAAGGCGCTGCACGCGGCCGGCCTCGAAGTGATCCTGGACGTGGTCTACAACCACACCGCCGAGGGCAACGAGCGCGGCCCCACCCTCTCCTTCCGCGGCATCGACAACGCCTCGTACTACCGCCTGGTGGACGGCGACTGGGCGCACTACTACGACACCACCGGCACCGGCAACAGCCTGCTGATGCGCCACCCCTATGTGCTCCAGCTCATCATGGACTCGCTGCGCTACTGGGTCACCGAGATGCACGTCGACGGTTTCCGCTTCGACCTCGCGGCCACGCTGGCCCGCCAGTTCCACGAGGTGGACCGCCTCTCGGCGTTCTTCGACCTGATCCAGCAGGACCCCGTGATCAGCCGCGTCAAGCTGATCGCCGAGCCGTGGGACGTCGGCGAGGGCGGCTACCAGGTGGGCAACTTCCCACCGCTGTGGTCGGAGTGGAACGGCAAGTACCGGGACGCCGTACGGGACTTCTGGCGCGCCGAGCCCGGTTCGCTCGGTGAGTTCGCCTCCCGGCTGACCGGCTCGGCCGACCTGTACGCGCACAGCCGGCGCAGCCCGCGCGCCAGTGTCAACTTCGTGACCGCGCACGACGGGTTCACCCTGCGCGACCTCGTCTCCTACAACGACAAGCACAACGAGGCCAACGGTGAGGGCAACCGGGACGGCGAGAGCCACAACCGGTCCTGGAACTGCGGCGCCGAGGGCGCGACCCGCGACCCGGCCGTGCTCGCGCTGCGCGCCCGCCAGCAGCGCAACTTCCTCGCCACGCTGCTGCTGTCGCAGGGCATCCCGATGCTCTGTCACGGCGACGAACTCGGCCGCACCCAGCGCGGCAACAACAACGCCTACTGCCAGGACAACGAGGTCTCCTGGATCGACTGGCGGCTCACCGACGACCAGCGGGCGCTGGCCGACTTCACCCGCCACGTCATCGCCCTGCGCGCCGCCCACCCCGTCCTGCGCCGCCGCCGCTTCTTCCGGGGCGAGACCCCGACCCACCCCGACCAGCCGCTGCCCGACCTGGTCTGGTTCCTGCCCGACGGACGCGCGATGACCCGCGACGACTGGCACCGCGCCGAGGCCCACTCGGTGGCCGCCTTCCTCAACGGCGACGCCATCGCCGAACCCGACCGGTGCGGCCGCCCCGTGGTCGACGACTCCTTCCTCCTCCTGCTCAACGCCCACTGGGAGCCGGTGGAGTTCCAGCTCCCCGACAGCACCTATGGCGACCGCTGGACGACCCTGATCGACACCTCCGAGCAGCAGGGCCCGCCGGACGAGCAGGAGCACAAGGCGGCCACGGCCCTCCTCATCGAGCGCCGCAGCTTGGTGCTGCTGTCGAGGCCGTCGCGCGCGACCCCCTGAAAGCGGCGCGGGCAACCTACCGCTCGCGCCGCGAGGTCACGGTGAACTGCGCCCCGTCCGGGTCCCGCAGCACCGCCTCTTCGCTGCCCTTGGACAGCACACTCCCCCCGTGCAACTCCGCGGCCCGCATGCACTCCGCCACGTCCGCGACGGCGAAATGCACCTGCCAGTGCGGCCGGATGGTGGGATCGGGCGCGGCCCCCAGCGCCCCCGACTCGATACGCGCCACGACGTCGCCCCCGCTGCGCAGCACGACCTCGCCGCCCTCGTAGTGCACCTCGCAGCAGCCGGGCCGCTCCGACGCCCAGTCGAAGACCTCGCCGTAGAACATGGCGGCGTCGAACGCGTCCCGGGTGTGCAGCCGGATGAATGTCGGCGCGGCGCGACGCCAGGTCTCCCAGTTGGAGATCAGCTCCCCCTCCCAGATGCCGAACGTCGCCCCGTCCCGGTCGGCGAGCAGCGCCGCCCGTCCCGGCGGCAGGGAGAGCGGCCCGACGGCAGCGGTGCCGCCGCGTTCCTGCACCCGGGCCACGGCCTCGTCCGCACTGGGCACGGCGAAGTACGGCGTCCAGGCCACGGCCATCTGCCACATCGAGGCGACCGCGGCGATGCCGGCCACCGGCACCCGCTGCGCCAGCGCGATCCGGAAGGGCTCCCCGAGCTTGGCCGGCCGCCAGCGCCAGCCCAGGACGGCCGTGTAGAACTCCTGGGTGGCCTCCAGGTCACGGCTGGTCAGGCTCACCCAGCAAGGTGCGCCGAAGACGGAGTGCGTGGACACGACATCCGCCGTGCCCCTGGTGATTCTCGCTTCGTTCATGGCAGTCGTGTCCTGGTCTCGCCCGGCCCGGCGGGCCACCGGTCTGCTCCCAGTGTCCAGCCGGATCCGCTTCCGGGCCTGTCGAGTACCCCCGGCGTTGCGCCGAAACGGCCGATCTCGGCCCTCGCGTTCACTGGCACCCGACCGGTGAAGGGGTGAGGATGGAGACGTGGCATCGGTACCCAACGACCCTGCCGACGAGACCGACCGGATCATCGAGCTGGAGGAAGAGGTCGACCAGCTCAAGGAGGCGGTGGTCTCGCACGCCGTCGTGGACCAGGCGATCGGCATGGTCGTGGCGCTCGGCCGGGTGGCCCCGGACGCGGGATGGGACGTCCTGAAGGACGTCTCCCAGCACACGAACATCAAACTGCGCCGGGTCGCGGAGCTGATCATCACCTGGGGCCGGGGCGGCAAGATGCCGCCCGAGATCAGCGTCGAACTCGAAGAGGCCCTCGAACGCCACGGCCCGACACAGATCCCGGAGTCGGCCGAGGAGTGACTCAGTGCACCTCGGCGAGCAGATCCTCTCGTAGTTGGGCGAAGCAGCCGCTCAGCAGCCGCGAGACATGCATCTGCGAGATCCCGAGCTGCCGAGCGATGCGGCTCTGTGTCATCCCGCCGAAGAAGCGGAGGTACAGGATCGTGCGCTCACGTTCCGGGAGCCGCTGCAGATACGGCGTGACGGACACGCGGTCCACGACGACCTCGTACGCCGGATCCGGATCGCCGATCGCGTCCCCCAGCGCGTAGCCGTCCGTACCGGGCATCTCCGCCTCCAGCGACAGCGCGGAGAAGCACTCCAGCGCTTCCATCCCGGTGCGCACCTCACTCTCGCTGAGCTGCGCGTGCTCGGCTATCTCGGCGACCGTGGGCGCGCGCCCCGGGGTGCGCTGCGACAGCTCCTTGGAGGAGTTGCGCACCCGATTGCGCAGGTCCTGGACCCGGCGCGGCACATGCAGGGTCCACATGTGGTCGCGGAAGTGCCGTTTGATCTCGCCGGTGATGGTGGGCACCGCGTACGCCTCGAAGGCGTGGCCGCGGGCCGGGTCGTAGTGGTCGACGGCCTTCACCAGCCCCAGGGCGGCCACCTGGTACAGGTCCTCCAGGGACTCGCCGCGGCCCTTGAACCGTACGGCGATGCGCTCGGCCATGGGCAGCCAGGCCTGAACCAGATCGTCCCTGAGTTGCTTGCGTTCGGCCCCCTCGGGCAGTTCGACGAACCGGTCGAACGCTTCGGCGGTATCGGGGGCGTCGTCATGCGGGTGCTGCTTCGTTCTGGCGGTGGCACACATCCGTGCGCACCTCCCTCAGCAGGTGCTCGGGTTCTCACGGATGTGCCTCCGGTCCGAAGCACATATCAGACTATTCCCCCGAAAGATGGACCGGAAACACATTTCGTGAAAAGTGACTGCCGAGGCGGAGCGCCCAGCTGATCTTGCTGTGGAACGTGATGTGCGGCACGTGGGCGAACGCGCTCGCGCGGCAGGAAAGGGGATCCTTCCTGCCCACGGCTTGATCGGTGATCAAGGGGGCGAATGGGCTGGCCACAGCGCATTCCGCTCATTTGACAGTGCACTGAGCGCAAAGATAGACAGCAGCTCTCTGGGTCGAGAGGTGGACTGTGTACGAGCCGAACGTGGTCGGGGACTGGCACGAGTACGACGAGCATGCCGGCCTGCGTGTCCGCGTCCACCGACTGGAAGCCGCCGAGCCGCCGCGCGGACGGGACGAGGCCGCCGAGGGGCTGACCTACTTCAGGGTCCGCGTCACCGTCGAGAACCGCGGTGACAGGCACCTGGGCATCCACCTCGAGGACGGCCAGATCGACGTGCGGATCGGCAGCGACGGCGAGGCCGCGTTCATCGACTGGCGCAACTCGCAGTTCATCGAGGGCTTCGACGTCTACCCGCTGCGCCGGGCCACCGCCGTGCTGTACGCGGCGGGCCCGGAGGCGAGCCTGAGCCAGGTCGATGTGCAGATCCAGTTGCGGGTCGAGGAGGAGTGGGCCGACCGCCGGCTGTGGACCGGCGGCCTCGGCTTCGAGGAGACGGTCGGCGTCCACGCCGCCACCCTGCGGGACGGCCTCGCGCTCCAGATCAGCGACTTCCTGCGGGAGCAGGCCGAAGAGGGCACCGCCTGACGCAACGGCCCGCTCGGCCCCGGCTGCTCAGTGCGGGATGCCGTCGATGATCTCGCGGGCGCCCTGCCGCAGCAGCGCCACGGCGACCGACGTACCCAGCGTGGCCGGGTCCAGCCGGCCCGCCCACTCGTGGGCGTTCAGCCGCGTCTTGCCGTCCGGGGTGAACACACACGCCCGCAGGGACAGCTCGCCGCCGCGGTCCACGCGCGCGTACCCGGCGATGGGGCTGTTGCAGTGCCCTTGCAGCACATGCAGGAACATGCGCTCGGCGGTGGCCTCCCGATAGGTGTCCGGGTCGCCCAGGCCGCTGACCGCGTCGATGAGCTCGCTGTCGCCCTCCCGGCACTGCAGCGCGAGGATGCCCGCGCCGATGGGCGGCATCAGCGCCTCGGGGGAGAGGACCTCGCTGATCACGTCGGTGCGGCCGATGCGCTCCAGGCCGGCCACCGCAAGGAGCAGCGCGTCCGCCTCGCCGGCCGCGAGCTTCTCCAGCCGCCGGTTGGCGTTGCCGCGGAACGGCACGCACTCCAGGTGCGGATGGGTGGCGGCGAGCTGCGCGACGCGGCGCACCGAGGAGGTGCCGATCCGGGTACCGGCCGGCAGCTCGTCCAGCGTGAGCCCGCCGGGGTGGATCAGGGCGTCGCGGATGTCGTCCCGCTTCAGGAACGCGGCGAACGTCGTCCCCGCGGGCAGCGGCCGGTCGGCGGGGATGTCCTTGACGCAGTGCACCGCGAGATCGGCCTCGCCCGCCAGCAGCGCCGCGTCCACCTCCTTGGTGAACGCGCCCTTGCCCTCGACCTTGGACAGATCGCCCATCCACTTGTCGCCGGTCGTCTTCACCGGCACGACCTCGGTGCGTACGCCCGGGTGCAGGGCCGCCAACTCGGCGCGGACACGCTCCACTTGGGCGAGCGCCATCGGCGAATCGCGGGAGACGATACGGATCAGTTCAGGGACGGACATGCGGACACGATAGACCGTCACAGCCGAGCGTCCGTACGGTACCGGTCGATTCCCACCGCACTGCCGCGCTCCGACCACGTCAGTACTGCGAGCGCCCCCACCGTCAGCAGGCCCCCGACCAGGAAGGTGCCGCGCACCTCGACGACGGGCAGCAGCGCGCCCCCGAGCAGCGCACCGGCGGCGATCCCCACGTTGTAGACGGCCGAGTTGGCCGCGAGGGCGGTCTCGGTGCGGCCCGGCGCCACCTGGAGCACCCGGCTCTGCGTCGCCATGAAGGCGGGCGCGACCGACGCGCCCAGCAGCATGATCAGTACGACGGCCGCCACCGGGACGTGACCCGTCGCGTAGAGCCCGAGCAGCGCCAGCGCCTGGCCCGCCACCGGCACGGTCAGGGTGGCGCGCGGGAAGCGGTCGAGCAGCGGCCCGGTCACGGTGACCCCGGCCAGCGCCGCCCCGCCGAACGCGAACAGCACCGCACTGACCGCGTCCGCGCCGAACCCGCTCACCTCGTCGAGGAAGGCGACGACATAGGTGAACCCGGCGAAGGCACCCGTCACCGACAACGTGGTGACGGCCAGGACGACGTGATACCGGCGCCGGTCGGGGGCGGCACCGAACGCGGAGTGGCTCTCCTGCGGCCGGGACGTCGGCAGGAACACGCCGATGGTCACCAGCGAGAGCAGCGCGAGCAGACCGAGCACCGCGAAGGGCGTCCGCCACTCGGTGTGCCCGCCCAGCCAGGTCCCCGCCGGGACGCCCGCCACCGTGGCCAGCGAACCCCCGACGGACAACAGCCCGATGACCCGCCCCCGGCGCTCCGGCGGGAACAGCCCGACCGCGACCGGCCCCATCACCGCCCAGAACAGCGCCTGCCCCAGCGCCGTAGCCACCCGCGCCGCCAGCAGCACCCCGTACGACACCCCGCCCAGCGCCGACACCCAGCTCGCCACGGCGAGCAGCCCCAGAATCCCCGTCAGCAGATACCGGCGCGGCACCGACCGGGTGACATGGGCGAGCGGCAGTGACGCGACGGCCACGGTCAGGCCGTACCCGGTGACCAGGGCGCCCACGGCGGTCAGCGAGACCCGCAGGTCGTCCGCCATGAGGGCGAGCAGGCCGACCGGGAGGTTCTCGGTGGTGTTGAAGGTGAACGCCGCCAGCATCAGTGCCGCGACGACGGCGGCACGCCGCCAGGGTGCCGGATCCGCGCTGCTCATCCAACCGCCTTTCCGTCAGGGGAAGTCGGGGCAAGCGTGCTGGGCCGCGGCCCGCGGCTCTACTCTTTCGGTCCAGGACGAATCGCCGCTCACGACGGGGGACTCATGCCGCTCGCCCTGCACCTCGGCACCGACGACCTCACGCGCTGCCGGTTCGCGATCTCGCCGCTGTGCCAGACCCACGAGGCGCTGCGCATGCTGCGCCGGCCCGCCCGGCACGGCTACCACCAGGGCTGGCTGCGCCGCATGAGCCGTACGGTCGCGGGCCTCGACCTGAGGCTCCTGTGGCTGTTCATCCCACCGCCCGGCGGCTACACCCCGGACTTCCTGGGCCCGCCCCCCGAGGACCCGTACCCGTCCATCGACGACGAGCTGGCCCGGATGCGTGCCACCGACCCCGCCCTGGCCCACGCCGAGATGACCCGCTCCCTGGCCTGCACCCCGGGACTGTCCGAGTCGGCCCAGGGGCGCGCCGCGCTCGACGACCCCGCCGCCACCGTCCGGCGCCTGGCCGATCTCACCGAACGGGCCTGGCACGCGCTGCTCGCCCCGGACTGGCCACGCCATCGGGCCGTGCTCGAGGCGGACATCGCGCACCGCTCGCGCCGGGCGGCCGGCGGCGGCCTCGACGCGCTGCTCACCGACCTGCACCCGGCGGTCGACTGGGCCGGCCACACCCTCACCCTGCGCCGGTACGCCGATGTGGCGGACGCGCAACGCCCGGACGGCAGGGGCGTGTTGCTGATGCCGAGCGTGTTCGTGTGGCCGGACGTGGTGAGCGGCTTCGCCCGGCCCTGGCAGCCGACGGTCATCTACCCGGCCCGGGACATGGCCCGTCTCCACACCGCCCCGCGCCCGCCGCAGGCGCTCGCCAAGCTGCTCGGCCACCAGCGCGCGGCCGTCCTCACCGGCCTCGCCGCGCCCTCCTCGACGACGGAACTGGCCCGCCGCCACGGCCTGGCCCCGTCGACCGTGTCGGCCCACCTCTTGGTCCTGCGGGAGTCAGGCCTGCTGGAGTCCCGGCGCGAGGGCCACTACGTCCTGTACGGGCGGACGGCTCTGGGCGACGCCCTCGTCGAGCGGGACGTCACTCCAGCGGCGCGCTGATCTCGACCGCCCGCACGGCGGCCGCGAGGGCGGGCTCGTCACCGACGTCGAGGGCGGTGTCGGTGAACTTGATGACGTGCTCGTCGCCGTGCGCCACGGCGCGCTCCAGCACCTCTTCCGGGGTGAGCGACGCCGCGGGCCGATAGCCGACCGGCTCCGCGGGGGCGTACATCGCGGTGACCGCCGCGGACGCGATCCACGCCGCGTGCAGGCTCGGCGCCCACAGCTCGCGCGGCAGCGAATCCAGCGTCCGCAGCACGGCGTTGGGCGCGGTCGCCGCGTGCACCAGCATGGTGGGCTCGCCGTGGCCATGGGTGGCGTAGCGGTGGGTCGTGGCACGGACGAGTTCGGTCAGCCGGTCACGCGCGGTGTCCGGGTCGGCGACCGACCCGGCCCACCCGGGCAGCCGGCGCACCGCGGCGAGCCGGCCGCGGAATCCCAGATGCCCCGGCTCGATGGCGGGTACGGCGTCCAGGGCCGCGGTGGCCGTCCGGGCGCCGAGCAGGGCGGTGACGCCGGTGACCGGCTGGTGCCGTGCCGCCCAGTAGCCCAGCGCGTGGGCCAGTTCGGCGAGCCGGGGCGCGTTCTCGTCGGCCTCGAGGGCGCGTACGGCATGGCCGGCCCGTATGACGGTGTGGGTGGCGCCGCCGTACATCCCGGGCAGCAGCCGTGGCCACCACTCGGCGAGGACGCTCCGCCAGGGCCGTTCGGCGAGGGTGCGGGAGAAATGGTCCGTCCAGTCCGTGATGCGGCGCGGATCGCCCAGCGCCGAGGCCCAGTTGTCGTCCGTGACGGGGGCCACGCGATCGGGGAAGTCCTCCAGTTTGTCCTCGTAGCGGTCCAGCCAGCGGTGCACCCTCCCGGCCTGGCCATGAGCGGCGAGAGCCTCCACGACCATGGGGGCATGGTTGGACAGCCAGCCCTCCCGCTCCGGGCCGCAGGTGTGCAGACGTTCCAGGGCTTCCTCGAACTGTCCGCCCGTGCCGTGCGTGTCGCTTGTCTCCATGAGCGCGACCGTATGCGGCCCGGCGGCGGGCCGGGATCGGGCGCGGGACCCAAACCGCGCGGTGCCCGGGTCCTAGGACCCGGGCCCGATGGTGACGCCTGATCAGGCGTTCGGGTCGAACGAGATGCCGGACGGCTTCGCCGACGCGAGATGGGACTCGAAGCTGCCGTCCTTCAGGCCGAAGTTGGCGCTGCCGAAGTTGTACGAGACGAGCTTGTCGCGCACGCCCGCCGGGTAGCCGTTCCAGCCGACCAGCGGCGGGTACTGCCAGGTGCCCTTGTGGTTCTCCGGCGGTTCGTCATTGGAGCCCGCGAGCCGGAAGCAGTGCGTGCTCACGCCGTCCTTGTGGTACACGATCTTCGCGTGCGTGCCGTCGAAGCGCACCGAGGACGCCGGGCTGATCGTGAACGACCCGTGGTTGGACGTCGACACGTACCGCACCGCGTTGTTCTGCACCCACACCACGACGTGCTCCCAGTCGTGCCGGTGCCCGCCGATGCTGCTGCCCGCTATCGCCTGGTCCTTCTCGAAGTACAGGCCGTACATGTAGGCGCACCAGCCGTTGTTGCACTTGTAGCGGGAGTAGCCGTTGGTGTTGTCGAGGTCCGAGGCGTCCCGGCACTGGCCGTTGAGCGCACCGGTCGGGTTCAGGCCGCCGTTGACGGTGCCGTCCGGGCCGATGGCCGGGGTGGAGTAGCAGCCGTCGGTGTCGTAGTCGTAGGCGGGCTGGTACATCTGCTCGCCCGGCTCGGCGGCCGCGGGCAGCGCCGCGGGCGGGGCGGCGAAGGCGACGCCGGGGACAGCGACTACGAGCGCGGCGGCACCGGCCAGGCCGGTGAGCCATCGCTTGCTGTGGGTGCGGAACGTCTGTGACGACACTGCGTCTCCTCGGGGGTCCGGGCGCAGCCCAACGGCTGTGGGGAGAAAGGCAGTTCAGGATCCCCGGTTTTCACTTACGCGCCAAGAGTCACGGGCGTACCAACGGGTTAAGGGCAGCGCAATAGTCGCCGCCGCACCTGTGAGTCAGATGTCGTCCGGCAGGTGGGCCGCCGCGTCCTTGGGCGCCAGGTCCGGCCGGAGCCGCAGCCAGGACGGCTGGCGCAGCATGCCGGAGCGGGTGCGGATGCTGAAGCGGACCTCGCCGACCAGCCGGGGCAGCACCCAGCGCGCGCCCGCCACCTGGGGGACGGGGTCGAAGGGGCACACGTCCGTCGCGCCGGCCCGCAGCAGCTCGGCGAGTTGCGAGCGCTCGGCCTCGCTCCAGCCGGTGCCCACGCCTCCGACGTACCGCAGCCGCCCGTCTGCCGCGAACTGCCCGACCAGCAGCGCGCCCGGCAGGCCCGTGAGCCGTCCCTTGCCGGGCAGCCACCCGCCGACGATCACGTCCTCGTTGTGCATGTTGCGGATCTTGATCCAGGCGCGGGAGCGCACCCCGGGCTCGTACAGCGAGTCCAGCCGCTTGCACACCAGCCCCTCAAGGCCGTGCTCCCGGGTGGCCGCCAGCGCCTGCGCGCCATGTCCCACCAGGGCGCGCGGCGTCGACCAGAACGGCCCGGTCAGGCCCAGCTCCTCCAGCCGCCCGCGCCGGCGCGAGTAGGGGACCTTGAGCAGGGAGCGGCCCGCCAGGTGCATCACGTCGAACAGCACCAGATGGACCGGGGTCCGCGCGGCCATCCGGGCGGCCCGCGCGGGCGCGTGCACCAGGCCCATGCGGGACTGCAGCAACTGGAAGTCGGCGCGCCCCTGTTCGTCCAGCGCAAGGATCTCCCCATCCAGTACGGCGGGGGTGGCGCCGAGCGCGTCGCCGAGCGGCCGCAGCTCGGGGTAGGCGGCCGTGATGTCCTCGCCGGAGCGGGCGCGCAGCAGCAGGGAGCCGTCCCCGGCCAGATAGGCCACCGCGCGCTGGCCGTCCTGCTTGGTCTCGTACGCCCAGCGCGCGTCCTGCGCACCGGGCGGCAGGGTGCCGGGCGTGGCGAGCATCGGAGGGATCAACGGCAGGCTCACGGGTCAGTTGTCGACGGCCCGGGCCGCCGCCACTCACCCTCGCCGCCGTTTTCCCCTGAACGGCGGCCGGGGCGTCACTGCCCCGCGCCCGGCGGCACGGCCCGCACCAGGCCCGACTGATAGGCCATCACGACCAGTTGGGCACGGTCGCGGGCGCCGAGCTTCGTCATGGCCCGGTGCACATGAGTGCGCACGGTCAGCGGGCTGACGTAGAGCTTCTCGGCGATCTCCTCGTTGGAGTGGCCCTCGGCCACCCACGCCATGACCTCCCGTTCGCGCGCGGTGAGGGCGGCGAGGTGCTCCGGCGCGGCCGACTGCGAGCTCTCGGCGGGGGATGCCAGGAACCGGGTGATGAGCGTGCGGGTCGCGGAGGGGGAGAGTAGGGACTCTCCGGCGGCCACGGTGCGGATGCCGTCGAGCAGCACGTCCGCGGTGACGTCCTTGCCGAGGAAGCCGCTCGCCCCGGCCCGCAGCGCCTGCGCGACGTACTCGTCGATCTCGAAGGTGGTGAGGATCAGCACGCGCACCGCCGCGAGGTCCGGGTCGGCGCAGATGGCGGAGGTGGCGGCCAGTCCGTCGGTGCCGGGCATGCGGATGTCCATCAGGACCAGGTCGGGGCGGTGGGTCCGGGCGAGGTCGACGGCCTCGGCGCCGTCGGTGGCCTCGGCGACGACCTCCATGTCCGCGCAGGAGTCGATCAGGATCCGGAAGGTGGCCCGCAGCAGGGCCTGGTCGTCGGCGAGCAGTACACGGATGGTCATGGGGTGTTTCTTCCGCTTCCGGATCGATGGGCTGCGCTCAGCGTTCCCGCACGGAGCGGCCGTGTCGTCATGCGTCTGCCGACAATCACCGCTACTCGAAACGCAGTATGTCGGCCCTCCACGTCATCCCCGAGCAGGACCGCTCGGCTGTTTCAGTCAGGTGACTTAGATTGTAGGAAGGTGAAGCCGCGGCGGCTCGAGGGATTGGCCGTCGGTGGGTGGTGCGAGGTCCCGGTGCGGTGGTGATCATGGCAGGCAGGACACTGCAGGAGGAGCAGGCCAGCGCGACCCGGGAGCTGCTCCTGACCGCCGCCGAGCGGCTCTTCGCCGAGCACGGCGTGTATGCGGTGTCCAACCGCCAGGTCAGCGAGGCGGCGGGCCAGGGCAACAACACCGCGGTCGGCTACCACTTCGGCACCAAGACCGACCTGATCCGCGCCATCGTGCGCCGGCGCTCCGCACGCATCGAGGACATCCGCGCCCGTCTGGTCGCCGGCCTCCAGGACCCGGACGACGTACGCGGCTGGGTGGACTGCCTGGTCCGCCCGCCCCTCGAACATCTCGCCGCGCTCGGCAGCCCCACCTGGTACGCACGGTTCTGCGCCCAGGTCGTCGCCGATCCCGCGCTGCACCGGATCATGGTCGAGGAGGCCCTCACCTCCCCGTCCCTCCAGACGATCATCGACGGCCTGAACCGCTGCCTGCCCGACCTCCCGGACGAGGTCCGTGCCGAACGCGGTGAGATGGTCCGCCATCTGATCGTCCATGTGGCCGCCGAGCGCGAGCGCGCCCTGGCCGAGCACGCGCCAACCCCACGGCCCACCTGGGACGACGCCGCCACGGGCCTCACCGACGCGGTGGTCGGCATGTGGCTCGCGCCCGTGACCCCCGCTCGCTGACGCCACCGCAGACAGAAGGAGTACGACCGTGAAAGCGACCCCCGGCGGACGGGGCCGGTTATGAGCGCAGGGCAGCCGGCCCCGCCCATCGACGACGTCACCCACGACAGGCCCGCCCTCGGCCGGCGTCGCGTGGTCACCGAGGACATCGAGATCGCCGGCCAGGTGATCAAGGCCGGCGAGGGCGTCATCATGGTCAACGAGATCGGCAACCGCGACCCCGAGGTCTTCGCCGACCCCTACCGCCTCGACCTCACCCGCGACGCCCGCCGCCACGTCGCCTTCGGCTTCGGCTTCGGCGTCCACCAGTGCCTGGGCCAGCCCCTGGCCCGCATGGAGCTCCAGGTCGTCTACGGCACCTCTACCGGCGCATCCCGACGCTGAGGCTCGCCTGCGCCATGGAGGACGTCCGGTTCAAGACCGACGCGTTCATCTACGGCGTCCACGAACTGCCCGTGTCCTGGTGACTTCCCCCTCCCCGCCACCACACCCACGACCGATGAAGGGAAACCGACCATGAGATCCAGGCCTACGGCCAGCTGCGCGGGCACGACGAGGTTGCCGTGGTGGAGGGCGACCTGGCGGAAGGCCGGTTCATCGCCGCGTACCGCGCCGGTGACCGCGTCACCGGCGCGCTCGCCGTCGGCATGCCGCCGAAGGCGATCCGGCGGTGGCGCCAGGCTCTCGCGTGCGGTGCGGGTCGGCGGGAGGCGGTGGAGGTCGACACAGGCGCAAATTGATTGGCCTACGCAAGGAGATGCGTAAACGTGGTGAGCATGTCCACACCACCGCCCCCCGATCTCCCTGGCCCGCCCGCGTCCCCGGAAGTGGCCGAGATCGAGCGCGCGCTCACCCGCATCACCTATCTGAGCACGCGTGCCCGGCGACACGGAGGGCTGATGGCCCTGGCCGGTGTGCCGCTGGACCGGGCGGCCGTGGCACTGCTGCGCCAGGTCGCCGACTCGGAGCCGCTGCGCCCGGGGGAGCTGGCCGCCAGGCTGGGCGTGGAGGCCTCGCACGTCACGCGCACGGTGCAGCAGTCGCAGAGGTCCGGCCACATCACCCACACCGCCGACGAGGACACCGAACAGCAGCCGACGGCACCGGCCGGGACCGCCTGACCCGGGCGCTCACGCGGACACGGTGCGCGAGCGTCGGCCGGACGAACCGGGAGCCGGTGCCGCCCGCCCGGGCGAGGCCGGCTCCCGCAACCCGCTCAGCAGCAGCCGCCCCAGCGCGGGCAGGGCGATGAGCGGGAGGAGCGCCGTCCGCAGCGACGTCGCGTCGGCCAGCGCACCGATCAACGGCGCGGCGAGCCCGCCCACGCTCACGGCCAGCCCCAGCGTGACCCCGCTCGCCGTGCCCACCCGCCGGGGCAGATAGTCCTGGCCGAGCGTGACGTGCAGCGAGAACGGGACATACAGGCCCGCCGACGTCAGTGCGACGAACAGATACACCGCCGGCCCGGGAACGAGGACCAACCCGGCCACCGCGAGCACGGACAGCGCGTACGCCCGGCGTACGACCGTCAGCCGCCCGTACCGCTCGGCGAGCCGGCCCCCGGCCACGGTCCCCACCGCGCCGCCCGCGTACAGCACGCACAGCGCGGCCGTACCGGCCACCTCCCCGTCGCCGGCCCGCTGACGGACGTACAGCGAGACGAAGGCGCTCAGGCCGACGAAGACGATCGACCGGCACATGATCGCGCCGGACAGCCGCAGAAACGACGGCCAGTCGTCGCTGCCGGTCACCTCGCCGCCCTTGTCGGCATCCGTGCCACGGCCCGTGCCCGAACGCACCGCCGCCGCGCACAGGGCCGCCCCGATGACGGCCGGCACGACCAGCAGCGGAGAAGCGCCCAACCCGCCCGTGGCGACCACCGCCGCCACCAGCAGCGGGGCCAGGGCGAAACCGACGTTGCAGCCGAGGGAGAACCAGCCCATCGCCGTATGGCTGCCCCGCGAGGCGGCGCGGGCCGCGCGGGCCGCCTCGGGGTGGTAGGCGGCGACCCCGATCCCCGACACGGCCACCACCGCCAAGGTGAGCGCGTAGGACCCCGTGACCCCGCTCAGCGCCACCCCCGCACCGCCCGTCAGCGCGCTCAGCGGCAGCAGCCAGGGCATCGACCAGCGGTCGGTGAGCGCCCCGAACAGCGGCTGCACCACCGACGACAGCAGGGACGCGGCGAGGACGACGCCCGAGGCGGCGGCATAGCTGTAGGCGCGCTCGGCGACGAAGAAGGGGACGAGGGCCGCGACGGCGCCTTGGTAGACGTCGACACAGGCGTGGGCGAGGGACATCAGGGTGATGGTTCGGCTGCGTTTCTCGGACACCCTGTGATCGTCGTGGCCCGCGGTCCTGGCCCGCTTCCGATAATCTGCCGAAGTGTGTCGAACATCCGCCACACCTCGAGCATCCGCCATGCACCGACCGCGCCGACCCGCGCCAAGGTCCTTGCCGCCGGGGAGCGCATCGACGCCCACCGGCACGACGACCACCAGATCGTCTACGCCGGCTCCGGCGTCCTCGCCGTCACCACCGACGCCGGCACCTGGTTCGCGCCCGGCAACCGCGCCATCTGGGTCCCCGCCGGCACCGCGCACGCCCATCGCGCCCACGGCCACCTCGACCTGTACCTGGTCGGACTGCCCGCCGACGACAACCCCCTCGGCCTGGAAGCCCCCACCGTCCTCACCGTCAGCCCGCTCCTGCGCGAGCTGATCCTCGCCTACACCCGCGACCCCGGCGACGACAGCCCCGAGCGCCATCGCCTGCTCGCCGTCCTGCGCGACCAACTGCGCGCCTCGCCCCAGCAGCCCCTGCGACTGCCCACCCCCACCGATCCACGCCTGGCCGCCGTCTGCGCGCTCGTCCACGCCGACCCGGCCGACCCACGCACCCTCGCCGCGCTCGGCGCCGCGACCGGGGTCGGCGAGCGCACCCTCAGCCGGCTCTTCCGCAGCGAGTTCGGCATGACCTTCCCCCAGTGGCGCACCCAGTCGCGCCTCTACCACGCGCTGCGCCTGCTGGCCGAGGACACGCCCGTCACGACCGTCGCCCACCGCTGCGGCTGGTCCTCCGCCAGCGTCTTCATCGACGTCTTCCGCCGCTCCTTCGGCTACACGCCCGGAACCCACAACCGCCGCGGGTAGAAGGGCCGATGAACGAGGGCAGGGCGGGTGGCGGTCCGTGATCTACCCTCCGGTAGCATCCGGCGGCAGGCCATCCAAGGAGGATCCGTGCCCCGGTCCGAACGCTCGCCCCTGCTGCTGGCCGGCCTGCTGGCCGCAGCCGGCGTCACCCACTTCACCGCCCCACGCCAGTACGACGCGGTCGTGCCGAGCGCCCTGCCGGGGACGCCCCGGACCTGGACGTACGCCAGCGGCGTCGCCGAACTCGCGCTGGCCGCCGGTGTCGCGCTGCCGCGCACCCGCAAGGCCGCCGCACTGGCCACCGCGGCCTTCTTCGTCGGTGTGTTCCCCGCGAACGTGAAGATGGCCGTCGACTGGCGGCACCGCCCCGCCCCGCAGAAGGCCGCCGCCTTCGGCCGGCTGCCGCTGCAGATCCCCCTCGTGCTGTGGGCCCGGGGCGTCGCCAAGAACGCGGAGGGCCGGTCATGAGCGCACGCGTACAGGTCGGCGACAAGGTCGAGGACTTCACACTGCCGGACGAGACCGGCACCGTGCGCAGCCTGACCGAACTGCTCGCCGAGGGACCGGTGGTGCTGTTCTTCTACCCGGCCGCCCTCACCCCCGGCTGCACCGCGGAGGCCTGCCACTTCCGTGACCTCGCCGCCGAGTTCGCCGCCGTCGGCGCCCGGCCGGTGGGCATCAGCGGGGACGCGGTCGAACGCCAGCAGGAGTTCGCCGAGCGCCACACCCTCGGCATGCCGCTGCTGTCCGACGCCGACGGGACGGTCCGGGAGCGGTTCGGCGTGACGCGCGGCTTCGCGCTGGCCCCCACCAAACGGGCCACCTTCGTCATCGGGCAGGACCGCACCGTCCTGGAGGTCGTCCGCAGCGAACTGCGGATGAACACCCACGCCGACCGGGCCCTCGCCGCGCTGCGCAAGTGAGCGGACGGGTGGACGGGGCCGCGCCACGCGGGTAACCGCCCGGGCGTCGCGGTTGATGCGGTGCGGCCCAGGTCTCATGCTGGACGACATGGAGCGCGTCTGCGCCGTGGCGATCCTCGATGCCCAGGGAGTGGTCAAGGGGTGGAGCGAGGGTGCCCGACGGCTGACGGGCCACAGTGCCGAGGACGTCGTCGGACGCCCCGCGCGTGACCTGCTCGCCGAGGAACCCGCGCCCGAGGCCGTGGCCGCCCTGGCCGGCACCGTCGCCCTGCGCCACCGCGACGGCTCGCGCGTACCCCTGGCCCTGCGCGCGCACCCGGTACTGGGCGCGGACGGCACGCCCGACGGCTTCACGGTCACCGGCGAACCCCCTCACGAGCCCGAGCCGACCCTCGCCGAGCGGGCCTTCCAGCAGGCCTCCATGTCCATGTCCGTCTTCGACACCGAGCAGCGCTACCTGCTGCTCAACGAGGCCGCCTGCAAGGTCATGGGCGTACCGGAGGAGGTGCTGCTCGGCCGTCACTTCCCGGAGACCGTCGAGGACCAGGTCCACAGCCGGGGCTTTCTGTGGCATCTGCGCGAGGTCGCCGAGACGGGCAGGCCGTTGCGCTACGAGAGCTTCACGGGCGCCCCGGCCCTGAACCGCGAGCACGCCTGGACCACCGACATGTGGCCGGTCCGGGACTCCTCCGGCGAGCTGATCGGGACCGCGCTCGCCGCGTTCGACAGCTCCGACCAGTACTGGGCGCGCCAGCGGCTGGCCCTGCTGAACGAGGCGGCCGCCACCATCGGCACCACCCTGGACGTGGTGCGCACCGCCGAGGAGATGATCGGGGTCGTGGTGCCCCGGTTCGCCGACTTCGCCAGCGTGGACCTGTTCGACTGGGTCCTCGGCGCCGAGGAACCGCCCGCGTTGGCCGGCACGGACATCGCGCTGCGGCGCGTCGCCCACGGCTCCGGCACCGAGGGCACCCCGGAGGCGGCCGTGCACCTGGGCGAGGTGGACTACTATCCGCCGTTCTCGCCGCCGGCCCGCGCGATCCTCGAAGGCCGGGTGATCCAGAGTCACGCGGGTGAACCGGCGTTCGTGCGGTGGGTGGCGGAACGCAACGCCCGGGCCCCGGCGGGCCGGCGCCACCGCGTGGGCGCCCACTCGATGATGGCGGTGCCGCTGCGGGCCCGCGGCATCACGCTCGGCGTCGCGGTGGCCGTGCGCATCAAGCAGGCCGACGCCTACGGCGCCGACGACGTCGTGTTCGCCGAGGAACTCGCCAGCAGGGCCGCCGTCTGCGTCGACAACGCCCGCCGCTTCGCCCGGGAACGCACCACCGCACTGTCCCTGCAGCACAACCTGCTGCCCCGGGGACTGACCGGACAGGCGGCCGTCGAGGTCGCCCACCGCTACCGGCCGTCCGGGTCGCAGGCCGGCATCGGCGGCGACTGGTTCGACGTGATCCCGCTGTCCGGCAGCCGGGTCGCCCTCGTCGTCGGCGACGTCGTCGGACACGGCATCCCGTCCTCGGCCACCATGGGCCGGCTGTGCACGGCCGTGCGCACCCTCGCCGACGTGGACCTGCCGCCCGACGAACTCCTCACCCACCTCGACGACCTGGTCACCCACCTCGCCGGGGACCACTCCGACGAGGTCGCCGAACTCGGCGCCACCTGCCTCTACTCCGTCTACGACCCCGTCAGCCGCCGCCTCGGCCTCGCCGCCGCCGGCCATCCACCGCCGGCCGTCGTCCTGCCCGACGGCACCACCCAGGTCATCGAGGTGAACGCCGGGCCGCCGCTCGGGGTCGGCGGGCTGCCCTTCGAGGCGATGGAGGTGGAGCTGCCCGAGGGCGCCCTGGTCGCCCTGTACACGGACGGCCTCATCGAGGACCGCGACCGCGACATCGACCACGCCACCGCCGAACTGTGCCGCGCCCTGACCGCGCCCGCCGAATCCCTCGACGCGCTGTGCGACGGCGTGCTGAAGGCCGTCCTGCCGGAGGACCCCAGCGACGACGTGGCCCTGCTGCTGGCCCGCACCCGCGCCCTGGGCGCCGACCGCATCGCCACCTGGGACGTACCGCCCGACCCCGAGCACGTGGCCACCACCCGGCAGGCGGCCACGGACCAACTGGCCGCGTGGGGGCTGGACGAGGCGGCCTTCGTCACCGAACTCGTCGTCAGCGAACTCGTCACCAACGCCATCCGGTACGGCGCCCCGCCCATCCAGCTCCGTCTGATCCGCGACCGCACCCTCATCTGCGAGGTCTCCGACGCCAGTTCCACCTCCCCGCATCTGCGCCGGGCGCACGCCTACGACGAGGGCGGCCGCGGACTGCTGCTCGTCGCCCAGCTCACCCAGCGCTGGGGAAGCCGGCAGACCGGCAGCGGCAAGACGATCTGGGCGGAACAGCCGCTGCCGCCGGTGTGATCACTCGAAGGGACAACCGGGGTTGGGCACGTCCTCGGACAGCGGCGCGCCGTGCGGGAGGATGTAGAGCACCTCCAGGACGAGCGTGATGTCGCCCTGGTTCCGGCCGAGATGGACGTCGCTCGGCCCGCCCGGCTCGCGCACGACGGTGCCCTGCGGATAGACGCCGTCGGAGGCGCAGTCGGAGTGGTAGTGGCTGAGCGTGCCCTGCTTCACGTATCCGTACACCGGGCCGTCGTGGTAGTGCCAGCCGGTGGCCTGGCCGGGCGGCACCGTGACCTCTCGCAGGACGTAGTCGGTGTCGCCGACGGTGGTCTGGCTGATGGTCCGGCCGGTGACGCCCGGAGCCGGGGGTGTCGCATAGGCGGGGCCGCAGACGAGGACGGTGGCGGCGGCCACGGCGCCGGTGAGCGTGGTGCGAAGCGCGGTGCGCATACGGGGAGCCTCCTGGGGGACATGGATTCCGCCGCGAACATAGAGGCAGCCAAGCCCAGTTGGGGGCAGAACCCGAAGATCCGCAGGATGCTCAAGCAGCCGCACCGCCCGCCGGCCGCTCCCGTACGACGTCCTCGGCCGCCTTGTCGTCCCGCAGCCCCAGGAAACGCGGATGCCGCAGCATGCCGTCCCGGGTCCACTCGGTGAAGTCGATCTGCGCGACCAGCTCCGGCCGCACCCACCGCGCGCCCGCCTCACGCACCTCACCGTCGAACGGCGCGCGCGAGACGCGCATCCCGTCCAGTCGCTCGCGCAGTTCGAGCAGCGTGCTCCGGTCGAAGCCGGTGCCGACCTTGCCCGCGTACCGCAGCCGCCCGCGCTCGTGATAGCCGAGCAGCAGCGCACCGAGCCCGACCCGGCTCCCGGCCGGCTCGGTGAATCCGCCGACCACGAACTCCTGCCCCTGCGCGCACTTGAGCTTGAGCCAGTCCGTGGACCGGCGCGGCTGGTAGTCCCCGTCGGCCCGCTTGGCGATCAGCCCCTCCCAGCCCCGGGCGCACGAGTCGGCCAGCAGCTTGGCCCCGCCCTCGTTGCGGTGGGGCGTCAGCCGCAGCGGAGCGCGATATGTCAGCGCCCGCCGCAGCAGCGACTTGCGGGCCCGCAGCGGCAGCCGCGTGGTGTCCTGGCCATCCAGCCTGAGCAGGTCGAACACGTAGTACGTCACCGCGACCCCGCTCGCCTCGACGTCCTGCCGCCGGGTCAGGCCCATGCGCTGCTGGAGCCGGGAGAAGTCGGTGCGGCCCCGCTTGAACGCGACCATCTCCCCGTCGATGGTGAAGTCCGCGCAGGACTGATCGCCGAGTGCCTCGGCCACCTCCGGGTAGGTGGCGTCGAGCCGGCGCCCCGAGCGGGAGAGCAGCGCGACCCGCCCGCCCTCGCGCACCGCCAGCACCCGCACCCCGTCCAGTTTCCGCTCGAAGATCCACTCCTCGCCGGAGAAGTCCCGCCGGTCGCTGAGCGTGGCCAGCATCGGCCGCGCGGCCAGATCCGCCCCGGGGCGCGCCTCGCGCAACAGCCGCCGCTGTCCGTCCGGGAGGGTGTCCAGCAGACCGGTCGCCACGCTCACCCCTCGTCTCCGGCGGCGGCGACCTGGGCGAGGGTGCGGCCGGTGCGGACCGAGCGGGCCCGGTACGGGTCGGGGGTGCCATGCCCGTGTCCCCGTCGTCCCTTGCCCGACCTCACCAGCAGCCAGGCCTCCCGGTCGTCCTGCCCGCCGCGGATCCGGGTGAGGGCGAACTCGCCGTGCAGCTTCGAGCCGTGCAGCCGGAACGTGGCATGGCCGTGTTCCAGTGACTCCCCGAAGTCGACCTGCTGTCCCTTGCGGTCATGGCTGAGCGGCTCGTAGGTGCCGCTGTCCCAGACGATGACCGTGCCGCCGCCGTACTCGCCCTTCGGGATCACGCCCTCGAAGTCCTCGTACTCCAGTGGATGATCCTCGGTGGGCATGGCGAGCCGCTTGTCCTTGGGATCGTCGGACGGCCCCTTCGGCACCGACCAGGACTTCAAGACGTCGTCCACCTGGAGCCGGAAGTCGAAGTGCAGGGTGCTTGCGTCATGGATCTGCACCACGAACCGCGGCTCCTCACCGGCGGCCGCGGGACGCCCCTCCGGCTCACGCGTCCGGCCGAAGTCACGCTTGCCGCGGTACTCGCGCAGATGGTCCTTCTCGCCCACGAGCGCCTCCTTCCCGAGCGCTCCGAGTACCCCGAGAGGGCGCCGGTGACTCCCGCCTCAGAACTCCTCGTGCACCTCGGGGTCCCCGCCGAGGCGCCGATGGGCCCGGTCGGCGACGGCGGCCATCTGAGTGGCGTCCAGGGTGAAGCCGAAGACGTCGAGGTTCTCGCGCTGCCGCTCGCGGTTGCCCGACTTCGGGATCGGCAGGGCGCCGAGCTGGATGTGCCAGCGCAGCACGACCTGACCGGGGGTGACCTCGAGGGCTTCGGCGACGCCCTTGACGACAGGGTCGTCCAGCAGGTCGCTGCCCCGGCCCAGCGGGCTCCAGCTCTCGGTGACGATGCCCTTGCCGGAGTGGAAGGCACGCAGCTCGTCCTGCGGGAACAGCGGGTGCAGCTCGATCTGGTTGACCGAGGGCAGGACCCCGGTCTCGCGCTCCAGCCGCCCGATGTGCTCGGGCGTGAAGTTGGAGACGCCGATCGACCGGACGAGACCGTCCTCACGGAGCTTGATCATGGCCCGCCAGGAGTCGACGTACTTGTCGACGCGGGGGAGCGGCCAGTGGATCAGATACAGGTCGACGTACTCGAGATCCAGGCGGCGCCGGGACTCCTCGAAGGAGGCGAGGGCCTCCTCGTAGCCGTGGTGCCGGCCCGGGAGCTTCGTCGTCACCACCACCTCCTCGCGTGGAACACCGCTGCGGGCGACACCACGGCCGACCCCCGTCTCGTTGCGGTAGTTCGTCGCGGTGTCGACGAGGCGGTAGCCCAGCTCCAGGGCGTCCAGCACCGCCTGCTCCGCCTGGGCGTCGTCCATCGGCCAGGTACCCAGACCGATGCCGGGGATCGTCGTACCGTCGTTGAGCGTGTGCAGCGGAATGCTGATCACTGTCGGACCTTCCCTCGACTGTGCCGTACAGCCAGCGTCATGGATGGGGTGGGGATTGATCAAACGGACGGTGATACGGGAGTCGGTGATACGGGAAGTCAAGGTCTGAGGCCCTGTCGCCAGGCCCGCCGAACCCTGTCACGATCTCCCCGGAGCCGGTGCGGACGGACGACCGACGGAGCGGGCATGACGACGGACGGGACCACAGGTGGCGGGGCCGAGCACGTCGCGGGCGTCGAGGTGCGGCCGGTCGCCGGGCACATCGGGGCGGAGATCACGGGCGTCGACCTGGCCGCGGATCTCGACGACTCCGTCGTCGCCGCGATCCGGGCGGCGGTGCTGCGCTGGAAGGTGGTGTTCTTCCGGGGACAGCGGCTGGACCACGCCAGGCACGTGGCGTTCGCGCGCCGGTTCGGCGAACCGGTCGTCCTGCGCAGGCGGGGGAGCGCGTCCCCGGCGGAATTCCCCGAGATCGAGACGACCGCCGACCGCTTGGAGCTGGGCGGGAGGTTCGGCATGGAGCACGACGAGTGGCTGCGACGCCGCCGCCACACCCTGCTGCGCGGCTGGCACTGCGACCACGGTGCCCGTATCGACCCGCCCGCCGCGACGATCCTGCGCGCCGAGACCGTACCCCCCTACGGCGGCGACACGACCTGGTCCAACCTGGCCGCCGCCTACGCCGGGCTCTCCGGCCCGATGAGGGAGTTCGTGGCCGGACTGCGGGCCGAGCACCGCCTCGGCGTCGGCTATCAGCCCCGCCCCGGCGACGATGCGTACGTCCGCCACCTCCTGGACCACCAGGTCGCCTCGCTGCATCCGCTGGTGCGCGTCCATCCGGAGACGAGGGAGCGGGTGCTCTACGTCAACGGCTACTACGTCGAGCAGATCGCCGACCTCTCCCGCGCCGAGAGCCGGGCGGTCCTCGACATGCTGCTGGAGCAGGCGGTGCGCCCCGAGTACACGGTCCGCTTCCGCTGGGAGCCCGGCAGCGTCGCCTTCTGGGACAACCGGGCCACCATCCACCTCGCCCCCAGCGACAACGCCCACCTCGACTTCCCCCGGACCATGCACCGGGTGATGCTCGCCGGTGAGGTGCCGGTCGGGGTGGACGACAAGCCCTCGGAGCCGATCACCGGGACCGAGCCGGGGCGCTGGTAGCCGGGCGGGAGGGCTTCCCACGGCGGTTGTTTTATGGATGGCCTTCCCATGGCGGCTTCGGCCTTCCCCTGGCGGCCTCGGGCCCCTGTGGTTCCCGTGTGTCCTCAGCGGGTGAGCAGTTCCCGCAGCGCCTTCGCGATGTCGTTCGGTGCCTCCTCGGCCATGAAGTGGCCGTGGGAGACCGTCGTGTGCCGCAGATCGGGCGCCCAGGCCTGCCACAGGGCGGCCGCGTCGAAACCGAGGGCCGCGCCCCAGTCCTGCTGGAGGACGGCGACGGGCATCCGCAGCGTGCTTCCCGCCTCCCGGTCGGCCCGGTCGTGCTCGATGTCGACGCCGGCCGAGGCCCGGTAGTCGGCGACGATCGAGGGCACCGCCTCGCGGCAGGCCGCCAGGTAGGCGGCACGGACCTCGTCCGGCACGGCCCGCCGGTCGGTCGTCCAGATGTCGAGGAAGTGACCGAAGAAGGCGTCCGGCGCCGCGCTGATCATGCGTTCGGGCAGGCCGGGCGGCTGGGCCATCAGATAGAGGTGGAAGCCGACGGCGGCGGTGACGCCGTGCATCACGTCCCACATGTCCAGGGTCGGCAGGACGTCGAGACACGCCAGGTGGGTCACCGCGCCCGGATGGTCGAGTCCGGCCCGGAATGCCACCAGAGCGCCACGGTCGTGCCCGGCCAGGGCGAAGCGCTCGTGCCCGAGCGCGCGGGCCAGGGCGACGATGTCCGCGGCCATGGTCCGCTTGGCGTATGCGTCGCCGGCGGTCTCGGCCGGCTTGTCGCTGGCGCCGTAGCCGCGCAGGTCCGGGCAGATCACCGTGTGGTCCGCCGCGAGATCGACGGCCACGTGCCGCCACATCAGGTGGGTCTGCGGGAAGCCGTGCAACAGGACGACCGGCGTGCCGGATCCACCGACGGCCGTGTGCAGGGACACGCCGTCGGCGACCGGGATGCGGTGGTGGTCGAACCCGGGGATGACAGGGGGCATGGCTCCGCTCCTTGCGATGCTCATCGAGGCCTGGGGACTTTTCGATCCTCCCGGGGGTGGATGAGCAGCGGATGAGCAGGTGGGACATAGTGATCGATTGCCTTTCGGAACCGACCGGCCCGACCGGCCGGGCCTTTTGGGCCTTTCGGGCCGATCGGGAGACGTGGGCGCCGGTCAGCGATGCCTCGTGGAGGGGGAGGAGAGGGGCCAGCGCCGGCACCAGGTGGTCCATGCCGTGCTTGGGGGGCGCCGGGGCCGTAGCCGCCGCCGCGCGCGGAGATCAGCACGGCCGGGCGGCCGGCGGTGGGAGGGGCCCGTCGAAGCTCAGGGTGCGGCCGTACGCGTACCGTACGGCCACCGCGTCGTCATGACGGCCGCCTGCGGCGGCCGGGCCGCTCTGCCTGCTACTGCCAGACGTACCAACGGCAGTAGTACATCCCCGCGTCGTCCCAAAACCGTCTGCTCGTTGTCCGGCGCCGAATGCAGCAGAGTAAATGCCGTACCGCACCGATGGCCCGGTGAGGCGGCTGCCGATCGTGTTCCACCTCCGGCCGCCGGACTCCTCCCGGCCGATGGGCGGTCACGTCCGCCGCGGTGCGAACCGTGTCCCGAGACGCCGGCCCGACCGGCGCCGCCGGGGATGTGGCAGCCGTGACGCCGCCCGGCGGGACTGCTCACGCCAGCGGTCGCCCACGCCCCCCACCAAGGAGATCCCCTTGTCCCGCCGTTTCCTCTTCGTCCTCGGCAGCCACCGCAGCAACGGGAACACCGAGTTGCTCGCGCGCAGGGCCGCCGCGCAGCTGCCCGCCGGCAGCGAGCAGGAGTGGATCTCGCTCGCCGAGCATCCTCTTCCCGACTACGACGATCTGCGGCACGGCGAGGGGCACACCACGCGGCCCGAGCAGGGCAGCAACCTCGCGCGGCTCTTCGAGGCCACCCAGTGGCGCCGAACCACTGGTCGGCACCGTCAACAACTTGGCCGCGTACCTGCAGATGAACTCTTCGGTGGCGTCCTGTACGGCAACGGCACCGCGCCGGGTGACGCGCTGGAGGACACCGACGCGCTGGCGCACGCCAAGACGTTCCTCGCCCAGGACGCGCCGCCCGCCCGCTTCCCGGGCAGCCACACACGGCCCGACTCCGACACGGCATCCGCCGCATAGCCGCTCGCGGCACCACTGCTTACCACCACCCGTCCTCCGCCGACCGAGAGAGTGCACATGTCCATCGAGCCCCCCGAGTCAACAGTCGCTCCACCCGAGGGATCTCCTGAGGCACCTTCGTCCGACCCGTCCCGGCGCACGTTCATCGCAACCACCACCGTCGTCGGCGGCGCGGTCGTCGCGGGCGGCCTGATAGCGGGAACGTCCGTGTTCGGCGCCGAGCCCGCGGACGCGGCCCAGGCATCGCCCACCAGCCGCGTCACCCTGACCGTCAACGGCCAGCGCCGCACCGTCACGGTCGACAACCGGACCTCGCTGCTGGACCTGCTGCGCGAGCACCTGGGGCTGACCGGCTCGAAGAAGGGCTGCAACGCCGGTGCCTGCGGCGCCTGCACCGTCCTGGTCGACGGCCAGCGGGTCAACGCCTGCCTGACGCTGGCGGTCCGACTGGAGGGCGCCGAGGTCACCACCATCGAGGGCCTGGCCAAGGGCGAACGGCTGCACCCGCTGCAGCAGGCGTTCATCGACCAGGACGCCTTCCAGTGCGGCTACTGCACCTCCGGCCAGATCATGTCCGGCGTCGGCTGCATCAAGGAGGGCCACACCGGCTCACCGGAGGAGATCCGGGAGTTCATGAGCGGGAACCTCTGCCGCTGCGGCTGCTACGTGAAGATCGTGCGGGCGGTCGAGCAGACCGTGCACGGGAAATGAGGCACGGTCCCCATGCATCCCTTCTCCTTCACCAAGGTCTCCGACACTCGTGAGGCCCTCGACGCGGGCCGCGACGGCGGCCGTTACATCGCCGGCGGCACCACGCTGGTCGACCTGATGCGCGAGACCGTCGAACGCCCCGGGACGCTGGTCGACATCAGCGCCCTGCCGATGCGCGAGGTCACCGTCACCCGGCGCGGGGGCCTGCGCATCGGCGCCCTGGTAAGCATGGCCGAGGCCGCCGCCCACAAGGCGGTGCGCGCGCTGTATCCGGTCATCTCCGAGGCGCTGGAGCTGAGCGCGTCGGCGCAGCTGCGCAACATGGCCACCATCGGCGGCAACATCATGCAGCGCACCCGCTGCACGTACTTCCGTGACGTGAGCGCCGACTGCAACAAGCGCGAGCCCGGCTCGGGCTGCGCGGCCCGGGAGGGCGTCAACCGCACCCACGCGATCCTGGGAACGTCGGAGGACTGCGTGGCCACGCACCCCTCCGACCTCGCCGTGGCCCTCGCGGCGCTGGAGGCGGACGTGCACCTGCTGGGCCCGGCCGGGGAGCGGACCGTGCCCTTCGCCGACTTCCTGCTCAGGCCGGGCAGCACACCGAACCGTGAACAGGCCCTGCGCCCGGGCGAGCTGATCACCGCAGTCGAGGTTCCGGCCCATCCGCGCCCGCTGAAGTCGGGCTATCTCAAGGTGCGCGACCGGCAGTCCTACGAGTTCGCGCTCACCTCGGCCGCCGTCGCGCTGCACATCAGCCGCGGGGTGATCCGCGAGGCGAAGGTGGCCGCCGGAGGCGTGGGCACCGTGCCCTGGAAGCTGCCCGCCGTCGAGCGGCAGCTCATCGGGAAGCGGCCGTCGAACGCCCTGTGGGCCCAGGCCGCCGAACACGCCGCCGACGGGGCCCGGCCCCTCCAGCACAACCGTTTCAAGGTCGAGTTGCTCGAACGGACCGTCGAGCGCCAACTGCGCATCGTAGGAGGTGGCAAGTGAGCCCGCAGCCACAAGCAGCCGTCGGAGCCCCGCTGTCCCGGGTGGACGGGCGGCTGAAGGTGACCGGCCAGGCCACCTACGCCGCCGAGCACGACATCGACGGGGTGGTGCACGCCGTCGTCGTCGACAGCAGTATCAGCCGCGGCCGTATCACCGGTATGGACACCCGCGACGCCGAAGCCCAGCGCGGCGTGCTGAAGGTCATCAGCCACCGCAACGCGCCCGAGCTGGCCTACCGCGAGTTCCAGGGCATCCCCTTCCCGGGCGAGCGGATCCACGTCTTCCAGGACGACCGTGTCCGGTTCTTCGGCCAGCCGGTCGCGGTCGTGGTGGCCACCACGCTGGAGGCCGCAGAGCACGCCGCGAGCCTGGTGAAAGTCACCTACGACGCCGAGAAGGCCTCGACCGACCTGACCGACGCCCCGGCCGAAGCCGGACCTCCGCCCTTCGCGCGGCCCTACTCGCGGGGTGACGCCGAGAAAGCGCTGGGCTCCGCGGACGTCCGGATGGAGATGACCTACCACTTCTCCCGCAATCACCACAATCCGATGGAGCTGCACTCCACCATCGCCCGCTGGGAGGGCAACAAGCTCACCCTGTGGGACAAGACCCAGCACGTGATCGGCGTACAGAACGAGCTCGCGTCCGTATTCGGCATTCCACCGGAGGACGTGCGTGTCCTGACGCCGTTCATCGGCGGCGCCTTCGGCAACGGACTGCGGCGGTGGCCGAACATCACCATCGCCGCGCTCGCCGCACGTGAGGTGAAACGCCCGGTCAAACTCGTCCTGACCCGCAGGCAGATGTACTTCAGCGTGGGGTTCCGGCCCGCGTACGAGTACAAGCTGCGGTTGGGCAGCAGCCGGCGCGGTCGGCTGACCGCGATGACCCACGACTTCAAGTACGAGACTTCCAGCTACGAGCAGTTCTGGGAGGCCAACCTGGCGCTGGGGCAGATGCTCTACGCCGTGCCGAACGTCAGCCAGACGCCCCAGATCGTGCCGCTGGATGTCGTCACCCCGATTTGGATGCGTGGCCCCGGCTATTCCACTGCCGCCTTCGTCATCGAGTCGGCGATGGACGAACTCGCCTACAAGCTCGGCATCGACCCGATCGAGCTGCGGCTGCGCAACGAACCCGGCGAAGACCCGTCCACGCAGCAGCCCTTCTCCACCCGGCGACTGCGCGAGTGCTTCCGCGTCGGCGCCCGCGAGTTCGGCTGGCACCGGCGCAACCCCAGGCCGCGCTCCACGCGTGACGGCGACTGGCTCATCGGCACCGGCGTGGCCACCGGCTGCTACGACCTCTTCCAGAGCGAGGCCCATGCCCACGCCCGGCTCGATGCCGACGGCACCGTGGTGGTCCAGTCCGCGACCCATGACGTGGGCACGGGCACGTACACCTCCATGAGCCAGGTCGCCGCCGACGCCCTCGGCCTGGCGGTGCGCCACGTTACCTTCCAGCTCGGCGACTCCAGGATGCCGCCGGCCCCGCCGCAGGGCGCCTCGCAGACCATGGCCAGCGTGGGCTCCGCCGTCCAGGACACCTGCGACAAGCTGCGGCAGCAGGCGATCAAGCTCGCGGTCGAGGACGAGCGCTCACCGCTGCACGGCGTCGACGCCGATGATGTCCAGGTCCGCGGCGGCCGGATGCATGTGAAGGGCAGCCCCGCGCGGGGGGAGACCTACCGGCAGCTCCTCGCCCGCAACAACCGCACCCACCTGGAGGCACGCGGGTCGTACACCCCGGAGGAGGAGAGCCGGTTCTCGATGTACGGCTACAGCGCGGTGTTCGCCGAGGTCGCCGTCGACGCCCGCCTGGGTCTTGTCCGGATGCGGCGGATGCTCGGCGTCTACGACGCGGGCCGGATCATCAGCCCCAAGCTCGCCGACAGCCAGGCCTTGGGCGGGATGATCGGCGGCATGGGCCAGGCCCTGCTGGAGCACACGATCACCGACCACCGCGACGGCCGGATCGTCAACGCCAACTTCGCCGACTACCTCGTGCCGACCCACGCCGACATCCCCGAACTGAAGGCCATCTACCTCGACGGGGAGGACTACAGGGCCGACCCCATCGGCGTGAAGAGCCTGGGCGAACTCGTGATGGTCGGCGTGGCGCCCGCCATCGCCAACGCGGTCTTCCACGCCACCGGACGCCGCGTGCGCGAACTGCCCATCACTCCCGAAGCCCTGCTCTGAACCCCGGGCGGCAGGGGCCCTCCCGCCACCCGCGCGGGGCCCTGAGATCCGTCCCACCGATCGGTCCGCCGCCGCGCCCCGCTATCCCCCATGCCGGCGCGGCGGCGGGCTCCCCACACCGCCCCAGGAGGGCCACTCATGCTGAACATCGCGGACACGCTGTCCCGCTGGTGCCGCGAGGCCCGCCCCTTCGCCCTGGCCACCGTCATCCAGG
>NZ_JBNGGG010000071.1:0-30920 GCF_049974585.1 Streptomyces sp. UG1
TCACCCTCTCGGGCTTTCCTCCGGGCTTCCCTTCGGTCTTGCGTTTCCGACTCTATCAGATCCTTTTCCGATCCGATTCCCTGTCGGCGGGATTGTCTTGGGCTCTGGGGCTTTCGCCCGTCGGCCTTTCGACATTCACTACGTTAGCCGATTCCCCCGCCCGATTCATAATCGGGTCCCGCGGATTCGAATTCGGGCATGCGGGCACACCAGAATCGACCCCGCTGAGGGGTTCTCGTAGGTAGTGGGTTAGCCGCTCCGGCTGCTGACTTACGCAGTACCCGGTTCAGCGGCTCGGGCTACGTTACGCCCCTCGCAAAGGTGCGTCAACTTCGGCGGCGCTTGGGGACATGGGCCCGATAGGGGCTGACCGTCGGGTCGTTGGCGATCCAGAAGCGCCAAGGGTGGATGTCGCCGTTGCCGCCGTCACCTGCCACGCCGGTGCGTGGGCCGTTGAGTACCTGGTCGGAGGGGACGGGCATGCCGGTGAGCACTCGTAGCGGGGTCTCGCCGGTGCTGCACGCGTCCGTGCCGTCCAGGGCGCGGTCCACGTCGAGGGCGGTGGCCAGGCGGGCCGGGCCTTTGGCCAGTTCCTTGTCGTTACGGGCCGAGAGTCGACGTTTGCGGGCGAGCTCGGCGCCCTCGACGATCTCGCCGGCGCGCAGCAGGACCGCGCAGGCCTGGCCGTCGGGGCCGCACACCAGGTTCATGCAGTGCCACATGCCGTAGGTGAAGTAGACGTAGACGTGTCCGGGGGGACCGAACATCACGTCGTTGCGGGGGGTGCGGCCGCGATAGGCGTGGGAGCCGGGGTCGTTCGGGCCGTCGTAGGCCTCGACCTCTGTCAGGCGGAGGGTGATCGGACCGTCCGGGGTGGTGCGTACGAGGAGGCGGCCGAGGAGGTCGGGGGCGACCTCCAGGACGGGGCGGTCGAAGAAGTCCCGGGGCAGGGGCGTACGGTCGGGGGTCGCGATCATGCCGTCCGAGGGTAGTGCAGACGGGTGGTGGCGACGGGGTGGTCAGGGGGCCTGCACCTTGCCAGGGTGGGGCGCGGAACCGGCCACGGCCGGATCGCGTTTGTAGGGATCAGGGATCCGCTCTGAGAAGAGGAGAGTCATGGCGTTCAAGAAGCTGCTCGCGAGCCTGGGGGCCGGCGGTGCTTCGGTCGAGACGGTGCTGACGGAGGTCAATGTCGTCCCGGGCGGGGTCGTCCAGGGTGAGGTGCGGATTCAGGGCGGGTCCGTGAACCAGGACATCGAGGGTCTGGCCGTCGGGCTCCAGGCGCGCGTCGAGGTCGAGAGCCAGGACTCGGAGTACAAGCAGGACATCGAGTTCACGAAGCAGCAGCTCGGCGGTGCCTTCGAGCTGCAGGCGGGGGCCGTGCACGCGGTGCCGTTCGGGCTGGAGATCCCCTGGGAGACGCCGGTCACGATGATCGACGGTCAGGCGCTGCGCGGTATGAACATCGGTGTGACGACCGAGCTGGCGATCGCTCGGGCCGTGGACTCCAGCGACCTGGACCCGATCAACGTGCACCCGCTGCCCGCGCAGAAGGCGATCCTGGATGCCTTCATCCAGTTGGGCTTCCGGTTCAAGAACGCGGACATGGAGCGCGGTCACATCCGCGGTACGCGGCAGAGGCTGCCGTTCTACCAGGAGATCGAGTTCTTCCCGCCGCAGCAGTACCGCGGGATCAACCAGGTCGAGCTGAGCTTCGTCGCGGACCAGAACGCGATGGACGTCGTCCTTGAGATGGACAAGAAGCCGGGGCTGTTCAGCGAGGGCAGCGACACCTTCCGGTCGTTCCAGGTGGGCCTGAACGACTTCCATGGGACCGACTGGGCGGCGTATCTCAACCAGTGGCTGTCCGAGGTCGGCAGCAAGCGCAACTGGTTCTAGGCTCGTTAGCCACAGAATCCGCGATTCCGCTGTTCCTTCAGGAGGTATCGACGTGACCGAGCTCAAGAGGCGGCCGCTGCCGCACGACTTCCATCCGTCCGTTCCGTCCTTCACGGTCGCGAGCGAGGACGTCGAGCATGGCGGAACCCTCAAGGACGCTCAGGTCTACGCGGCAGGCAACACCTCGCCGCAACTGCGCTGGGAGGGCTTCCCGGCCGAGACCAAGAGCTTCGCCGTGACCTGCTACGACCCGGACGCCCCTACGGGCAGCGGGTTCTGGCACTGGGTCGTCTTCGACATCCCGGCCTCGGTGACCGAGCTGCCGGCGGGCGCGGGCAGCGGCAAGTTCGAGGGGCTGCCGGAGGGTGCCGTACAGGCGCGGAACGACTATGGGTCCAAGGACTTCGGTGGTGCCGCGCCGCCGCCCGGGGACGGGCCGCACCGCTATGTGTTCACGGTGTATGCCGTGGACCAGGAGAAGCTCGGTCCGGACTCGGATGCCAGCCCGGCCGTCGTCGGGTTCAATCTGCGGTTCCACGCGATCGCGCGTGCGCATGTGATCGCCGAGTACGAGGTGCCTGCCGAAGTCTGACGTTCATGGAACGTTTGCCCGCTCCTGGTCATGGAAGTGATCGGGGGCGGGCATTTTTTATTTCGTTGTCCATCTCGGCGTGCCCGGCCAGAGTTGATCCCAGCCCGCCAGGGGGTGGGCTGGTGCACACGGGAGGTGGGCTGGTCATGCGGGACACGCTGGTACTCAACGCGAGCTTCGAGCCGCTGTCGACGGTGACGCTGAATCGAGCCGTCGTTCTGGTGCTTCAGGACAAGGCCGTCGTCGAGCAGGCCCACCCCGAACTGCGTATGCGGGGAGCCGCGGTGGACATACCCGCGCCCCGGGTGATCAGGCTGTGCAGGTATGTAAGGGTGCCGTTCCGAAGACAAGCGCCGTGGTCGAGGCGGGGTGTGCTGGTGCGGGACCGGCACCGGTGCGCGTACTGCGGGCGCAGGGCCTCGACGGTGGACCATGTGGTGCCGCGGTCGCAGGGTGGGCAGGACACCTGGCTGAACACGGTGGCCTCGTGTGCGGAGGACAATCATCGGAAGGCCGACCGGACGCCTGAGCAGGCGGGTATGCCGCTGCTTCGGGAGCCGTTCGAGCCGACGCCTGCTGATGCGATGCTGCTGGCGCTGGGGGCCGACGAGTTTGCGGCGCTGCCGGATTGGCTGGCGCTGGATGCGGCATAGCTAATCGCCGTTGGGCCTTGGGTTGTTCGTTGGCTGCGGGTGGTTTGTGGCTGGTCGCGCAGTTCCCCGCGCCCCTAGGGCGTTTGGGGCCCGCCTTCGTCTGGAAGGCGGGCCCCTTGTCGTACCGCAGAAACCGCCTCAGTCGATTGACGGGTTCTCTCGGCGTTCCACGCCCGTGCCGGAGGAGCCGTTGCCCGAACCGCCGCCCAAGCCGCCCAAGTTGCCCATCGCGCCCGACAGGCCCTTGAGGGCGTCGCCGATTTCGCTGGGGACGATCCAGAGCTTGTTGGCGTCGCCCTCGGCGATCTTCGGGAGCATCTGGAGGTACTGGTAGGACAGGAGCTTCTGGTCGGGGTCGCCGGCGTGGATCGCTTCGAAGACCGTGCGGACCGCCTGGGCCTCGCCTTCCGCGCGCAGGGCGGCCGCCTTGGCCTCACCTTCCGCGCGCAGGATCTGGGACTGCTTCTCACCTTCGGCGGTGAGGATGGCGGCCTGGCGCGTACCTTCGGCGGTGAGGATCGCGGCGCGCTTGTCACGGTCGGCGCGCATCTGCTTCTCCATCGAGTCCTGGATGGAGGTGGGGGGTTCGATCGCCTTGAGTTCCACGCGGTTCACGCGGATTCCCCACTTGCCCGTCGCCTCGTCGAGGACTCCGCGCAGGGCCGCGTTGATCTCCTCGCGGGAGGTCAGGGTGCGTTCGAGGTCCATGCCGCCGATGATGTTGCGGAGGGTCGTGACCGTGAGCTGCTCGATCGCCTGGATGTAGCTGGCGACCTCGTAGGTGGCGGCGCGGGCGTCGGTCACCTGGTAGTAGATGACGGTGTCGATGTTCACGACCAGGTTGTCCTGGGTGATCACCGGCTGCGGTGGGAACGGCACGACCTGTTCACGCAGGTCGATGCGGTTGCGGATGGTGTCGATGAACGGGACCACGATGTTGAGGCCCGCGTTGAGTGTCCGCGTGTAGCGGCCGAAGCGCTCGACGATGGCGGCGCTCGCCTGTGGGATGACCTGGATCGTCTTGATCAGGGCGATGAAGACCAACACCACCAGAATGATCAGGACGATGATGACCGGTTCCATCGTCGTTTCCCCGTACCCCTTCTCCGCTGCGGCAACTTCGGCAGATCTTATGGTTGTTGAAGATCTTGCTGGTCGAGTCTGACAGACCGTCGCGTGGCCTGTGGCGCGTTCGCGCCAGTTACGTCGTGCGAGGTCACATGACGATCGCCGTGGCCCCCTCGATGTCCACGACGTCCACTTCCTGGCCTACTTCGTAGGCGCGGTCGGTGTCGAGGGCGCGTGCCGACCAGACCTCTCCGGCGAGCTTGATCCGGCCGCCGGAGGCGTCGACTCGCTCCAGTACGACGGCCTGCTTGCCCTTCAGGGCCTCGATGCCGGTGGCGTGTTGGGGCTGCGCGCGATGCCGGTTCGCGATGGGCCGTACGACGGCGATGAGTGCGCTCGAGACGACGACGAAGACCACGACCTGGATGACGGCGTCACCGCCGAAGATGCCGGCGACCAGGGCGGCCGCCACGGCGCCCACCGCCAGCATGCCGAGTTCGGGCATCGCGGTGACCACGAGCCCGATGCCGAGCGCTGCCGCTCCGATCAACCACCACACCCACGCGTCGATTTCCACATGGTCATGGTATGACTGCGGGCCCTGTCACCGACAGAGCACCGATCGTTTGAAGGGTCCCTACTTACCGCGGTTTTCCAGCGATTTTCGCGAGTGGTGAAGGAGCGGGTCAGGACAGCGGGAGACCTTGTGCCGTCCAGCGGTCGCCGACCTGCTCGACGACGAGGGGCAGGCCGAAGCACAGGGAGAGGTTGCGGGAGGTGAGTTCGAGTTCCACCGGGCCGGCGGCGAGGACCTTGCCCTGGCGGATCATCAGGACGTGGGTGAAGCCCGGGGGGATCTCCTCGACGTGGTGGGTGACCATGAGCATCGAGGGGGCGATCGGGTCGCGGGCGAGGCGGCCGAGGCGGCGGACCAGGTCCTCGCGGCCGCCGAGGTCGAGGCCGGCGGCGGGCTCGTCGAGGAGGAGCAGCTCGGGGTCGGCCATCAGGGCGCGGGAGATCAGCGTGCGCTTGCGCTCGCCCTCGGAGAGGGTGCCGAACTTCCGGTCGAGGTAGTCGCTCATGCCGAGGCGGTCGAGGAAGGCGCGGGCGCGCTGCTCGTCGATCTCCTCGTAGTCCTCGTTCCACGTGGCGGTCATGCCGTACGCGGCCGTGAGCACGGTCTGCAGGACGGTCTGGCGCTTGGGGAGCTTCTCGGTCATGGCGATGCCGGCCACGCCGATGCGCGGGCGCAGCTCGAAGACGTCGGTGCCGGGCTTGCCGAGGGTCTCGCCGAGGATGGTGGCGGTGCCCTTGGTGGGGTAGAGGTAGCTGGACGCGACGTTCAGGAGGGTCGTCTTGCCGGCTCCGTTCGGGCCGAGGATGACCCAGCGCTCGCCCTCCTTGACCGACCAGGAGACCTGGTCCACCAGAGCCCGGCCCTCGCGGACCACGGATACGTCCTGAAGCTCCAGAACATCGCTCATGAGCGCGTTGTCTCCCCTTGCAGTGTGACCGGTCTCGGCGTCTCGGTGGTCGCGTGCGCCTGTGGGCGCAGCCCTCAAGGAAATCTACGCCACCGGTCCCGCACTTCATTCCATCGGTCCGGTCCTTAGGGTGGGGGCATGCTCTCGGAACCACGTTCAGGACGCCTTGCCGCTTGGGGAAATGCCCTTTTGGCCGGACTTGTCGCGCCGGATGACGCTGTGCTGGAGATCGTCGGGGACGACGCGGTGCACCGGGTGGAGGGGCTGCCCGGGGAGTCGGCGCCCGTGGGACTCACGCTTGCCCTGGGGCGGCTGCGGGCGCTGGGGGTGAGCGGGCTGCGGGTCGCGCTGCCCGCGCCGGGGCATCCGCTGGGGCTGAGCGGGCCGCCGGAGTTCAATGCGCGGGCGATGGAGGCCGAGGAGGCGGTGATCTGTCACGGCGCCGCGCTCGGGCTGGTCCCGGAGGTGTACGAAGCCGGGCCCGCCGGTGATGTGCATGTCGAGGTGGTCTGGCAGGTGCTGCCGGTGCGGGAGGCGCCGCCCGCGGATGTGCCGTCGCTGGGTGAGGCCGAGCGGGAGCTGGCGGACGGGCTGCGGGAGGCGACCGAGGTGTTGTCCCGGCTGGATGTGGCCGGGTCGGGGCCGGTGGCCGAGGCGGCGATCGACGCGTACCGGGCGCGGGCCGATCGGGGGCGGGAGGTGTTGGCGCCGGGGTATCCGCCGCGGGCGGTGCGGGTGCTGGAGCTGGCGCAGCGGGTGGGGCTGCTGGTGTCGCTGGCGCACGAGAACGGGCACGGGGGTGCGGTGAGCTCCGCGGAGATGGGGGCGCGGGTGGAGGCGTTGCGGCCGGTGGAGCGGGTGGCCCGACGGGCGCAGGTCGCGTCTTACAACGCGTATGTGGAGGAGCGGGAGCGGGGGGTGCGGTGACCGTCGGCCGCTTGGTGGTCGGCGTTGGTGTGGCCGTGCCCGGGGGCTCCGCCCCCAGACCCCCGTTTCGGCCCTGAAGGGGCCTCGTCCTCAAACGCCGGACGGGCTGGATTCGCCGGCCGGCGTTGAAGAGGTGCCGACCTTCCGCTGCAGCAGACCGGCCTCCCGGGATGCCCGGGAGGCCGGAGGTCACTGCTCGCTTCGGGTGGGCGTCACTTGTTGACGGCCAGGTTGCCGAAGGCAGGGTTCAGGATGCCGACGACGTTCACACTGTTGCCCGAGTCATTGACCGGGATGTGGATCGGGGCCTGGACGAGGTTGCCCGAGGCGATGCCCGGGGAGCCCACGGCCTCGCCGTCGGCGTGCGCACCGGTGGTGGCGGAGGCCATTCCGGCACCGGCGGCCAGCAGGCCACCCGCCACCATCGTCACGGCCGCTGCCTTCTTCAGGTTCTTCACTTCTAAGCCCTCCTTGCGATTGCCGCGGCAGTCGCCGCAGCACGCACTGGAGAACGGCCGAGATCCACGGAGGATGCGCCATCTGGGGGACATTCCCACGACGGTATGAATCTCAGTCCGGAGCGGAACCCTCCGAATTGCCGAGAGTCATGTCCTGCGCAGAACGTTTCAGCCGGTCATGCCATGGCGTACGGCCCACAGCGCGGCCTGGGTGCGGTCCGCGAGGTCGAGTTTCATGAGGATGTTCGACACGTGGGTCTTGACCGTCTTCTCCGAGAGCACGAGGGCTCTGGCTATCTCCCGGTTGGAGCGGCCGTCCGCGATCAGGCCGAGCACCTCGCGCTCCCGTTCCGTCAGCGAGCCCGCTCTGCCCTGTCCCGAGTTGGTCTCCTCCTGGGACAGCAGGGCGCCCGCGACCTCGGGCTGGAGCAGGATGTGGCCGGCGTGGACCGAGCGGATGGCTCCGGCGAGGGCGTCGGGGTCCACGTCCTTGTAGACGTAGCCGGCGGCGCCCGCGCGCAGGGCCGGGATCACCGTGCGCTGTTCGGTGAAGCTGGTGACGATCAGCACGCGCGCGCGGTTGTCGAGCTCGCGGAGCTTACGCAGGGCGTCGACGCCGTCCATGCCCGGCATCTTGACGTCCATCAGCACGACGTCGGGCTTCAGCTCCTGCGCGCGGGCCACTCCCTCGGCGCCGTCGGCCGCCTCGCCCACGACCTCGATGTCGTCCTGCACTTCGAGGAAGGTGCGCAGGCCCCGGCGGACGACCTGGTGGTCGTCGACGAGCAGCACCTTGATTGCGTCACCCACCGGGGACCTCCATCTCGATCGTGGTGCCCTTGCCGGGCGCCGATTCCACCGTCAGCGCGCCGCCGACCCCGCTCGCCCGGTCCCGCATGGAGACCAGGCCGAGGTGGCGTCCGGCGCGACGTACCGCCTTGGGGTCGAAGCCGCTGCCGTCGTCGGTGACCCGCAGCACGGCTCCGCTGCCGCGCCGGTCCAGCGTCACGTCGACCTGTTCGGCGGCGGAGTGCCGCAGGGCGTTGTGCAGGGCCTCCTGGGCGACGCGCAGCACGGCCTCCTCCTGGGCGGAGGGCAGGGCCTTCACGCCGCGGCCGGCGAAGGTCACGCGGGCGGTGTGGGCGCGGTCGAGGACCTGGATCTGGGTGCGCAGGGTGGCGACGAGGCCGTCCTCGTCGAGGGCCGCGGGGCGCAGCTCGACGACCGCGGCGCGCAGTTCGTCGGCGGCCTCGGCGGCGAGTGCGGCCACCTGGTGCAGCTCGCCCTTGGCGCGGGACGGGTCGCGGTCGATCAGGGCGGTGGCGGCCTGGGCCGTCAGGCGCAGGGAGAACAGCTTCTGGCTGACCGCGTCGTGCAGCTCATGGGCCAGGCGTGAGCGCTCCTCGGCGATCGTCAGTTCGCGGCTGCGCTCGTAGAGGCGGGCGTTGGTGAGGGCGATCGCGGCGTGCTGGGCGAGGATCCCCAACAGCTCCTCGTCCTCCTCCGTGAAGCCGCAACTGCCCTCCGGCTTGGGGCAGTTCTTGTTCGCGAGGAACAGAGCCCCGATGACCTCGTCGCCGTCGCGGATCGGCAGACCCAGGAAGTCGGACATGTCGGGGTGGGCCGACGGCCAGCCCTCGAAGCGGGGGTCCTTGCGGACGTCGGCGAGGCGCTCGACCTTGGCGTCCTGGAGCATCGCGGCGAGGATGCCGTGCTGGCGAGGCAGCGGGCCGATGGCCTTCCACTGCTCGTCGCTGACCCCGTCGACCACGAACTGGGCGAAGCCGCCGTGGTCGTCCGGGACGCCGAGCGCGGCGTACTGCGCGTCGAGCAGCTCGCGGGCCGAGGCGACGATCGTCTTGAGGACGTCGCGCACCTCCAGATGCCTGCTCATGGCCAGCAACGCGGAGCTCACCGCGGCGAGGCCGGACCTGGGGCCTTGACTCATGCCCTCACGGTACCGGCGGGGTGTGACAGCCGGATCGGACCTGTGGCGGCTGCCGGCTGCGGCGCGGGACCTAGGGCTGCGGTACCAGGCTCGGCGGTGTAGGACGCGAGGACCCCGGCGCGTGACGTAGGGCGAAAGGCCCCCGGTGGGCGACGTAGGGCAAAGGGCCTCACGGCTTTGCGACCCGCGTCCGAGGCGGTGCGGGCGTCCCGGTTCCTACGTTGAGGGCACCGCCGGTCGGCGGCGGCCTGGGACGAGGGGACGGATGTCATGCCGGTAGCGATCATCACGGGGGCCTCGAAGGGTCTGGGGCGGGCGCTCGCCGAGGCGCTGGCCGCGCGGGGCTGGGATCTGGTGCTCGACGCCCGGACGCCGGAGGTGCTGTGGGAGACGGTGGCCGGGCTGCGGGAACTGCACGGCACGCGCGTGACGGCCGTGCCGGGGGACGTCACGGACGCCGGGCACCGGGCCGAGCTGGTGGCTGCCGCCTCGGTGCTGGGCGGCGTCGATCTGCTGGTGAGCAACGCCAGCGCGCTGGGCGCCGAGCCGCTCGTACGGCTGGACGGACTGCCGCTGGAGGGGCTGCGGCGGGCGCTGGAGGTGAACGTGGTCGCCGCGCTGGCCCTGGTCCAGGAGGCGCTGCCGCTGCTGCGGGCGTCCGAGGCGGGCACCGTGATCACGGTCAGCTCGGACGCGGCCGCCGAGGCGTACGAGACGTGGGGCGGGTACGGGGCGTCGAAGGCCGCGCTGGACCATCTCGCCGCGGTGCTCGGCGAGGAGGAGCCGGGGCTGCGGGTGTGGGCGGTCGACCCCGGGGACATGGCTACGGACCTGTACGCGGCGGCCGTACCGGACGACGACGGTCCGCGCCCGGCGCCGGCCAGTGTGGTGCCGGCCTTCCTGCGGCTGCTGGAGGAGCGTCCGGGGAGCGGTCGCTACGGGGCGCCGGCGCTGCTGGAGGGGCGGCGATGACGCTGGCGGTGAGAGTGCCGGAGGAGCTGTCGGCGCGGGTTCCCGCCGAGCAGCGTGGGCCGGGGCTGGGCCGGGATGCCGTACGACTGCTGGTGTCGCGGGGCACGGAGGTGTCCCACCACGCGTTCGCCGAGCTGCCGCTGCTGCTGCGGCCCGGGGACCTGCTGGTCGTCAACACGTCGCAGACGCTGGCCGCCGCCGTGGACGGATGGATCGGGCACGCGCGCGTGGTGGTGCACTTCTCCACGCTCGGGGACGACGGGCGGTGGGCCGTCGAGCTGCGGGACCCCGACGAACACGGCACCACACGCGCGCGTGCGGGCGGGCCAGCGGGGACTGAGGTGTGGCTGCCGGGCGGATTGAGGCTGGTGCTGGAGGAGCCGCTGAGCGAGGGGAGCGAGCGGCTGTGGTGGGCGCGGGTCGCGGGAGGGGGTTGGGCTGGGGGCGCGGGGCTGAAGGGGGCTCCGGGCAGGGGGCGGGAGGAGACGCGGGGCGCGGGGCCGGAGGGGGCACGGGGCGCGGGGCCGGAGGAGACGCCAGGCGCGGGGCCGGAGGAGCCACGGGGCGCAGGGCCGGAGGAGGCACGGGGCGCGGGGCCGGAGGAGACGCCAGGCGCGGGGCCGGAGGAGCCACGGGGCGCGGGGCCGGAGGAGACGCCAGGCGCGGGGCCGGAGGAGCCACGGGGCGCAGGGCCGGAGGAGACGCCAGGCGCGGGGCCGGAGGAGCCACGGGGCAGCGAACCGGCACAGGCGCAGAGCGCAGGACCCGAGGCACTACGGGCAACAGGAACCGAGACGACCAGGGCCGCAGAGGCCGAGGAGGCCCAGCGCGAGGGGTCTGACGGGGCACGGAGCCCGGAGCCACACGGAGCGCAGAGCCCAGGACCCTACGGAACTCGGGACGCGGGAGCCGACGGAACCCGGGACGCGGAACCAGACGGAACCGGTGACGCGGGACCAGACGGAACCCGAGGCGCCGGAGCCGACCGAGCCCCGGACACAGGACCCGACGAAACCCGGGGCACGGGAGCCCACCAAGCGCCCAGCCCCGACCCTGCCCCTGCCCCTGCCCCTGCCCCCGACCATGCCCGAGTCCTCGGCCTGATGCACAAGTACGGACGGCCCATTCGTTACTCCTATACGGAGCGGGATCAGCCGTTGGCCGTGTATCAGACCGTGTTCGCGTTGCCGTCGGGTGACGGTCTGGGGAGTGCGGAGATGCCGAGTGCGGCGCGGCCCTTCACGGTGGGGATGGTCACGGAGCTGGTCAGCCGGGGTGTGCAGTTCGCGCCGGTCACGCTGCATACCGGGGTGGCCTCGGCGGAGACGCATGAGCCGCCGTATCCGGAGCGGTTCGTGGTGCCGGAGGCGTCGGCGCGGCTGATCAACGCGGTCAAGGCCGGGGACGGCCGGGTCGTCGCCGTCGGGACGACGGCCGTGCGGGCCGTGGAGTCGGCGGTGGACGCCGACGGGGTCGTACGCGCGCGTGCAGGGTGGACGGACCTCGTCGTGACCCCGGAGCGCGGGGTGCGTGTGGTGGACGGGCTGCTGACCGGGCTGCACGAGCCGGAGGCCTCGCATCTGCTGATGCTGGAGGCCGTCGCGGGGCGAGCCGCGATCGACCGCGGTTACGAGGCGGCGCTGCGCGGGCTCTACCTGTGGCACGAGTTCGGCGACGTGCACCTCGTCCTCCCGGCGGACCAGCCTCACTCAGAGCATTGCTCCAGCAACTGCTGGTGAGACCGTCGCACGGTTGATGTGAGCCCGCACATAGGGTGCACATCACGTACGAAAGTCCGTAGTAGGTAACTGCGTCCCTTTTGAGCGGCACAGACGGTCCCGTCTGTCCTATTTTGCCCTTCCCGGTTCCACTACCGAGGATCGTACGTCACACCTTTGCCTCGCGATTTTGCGGCCGCTAAGAATGGCTGCCGTCGCTCAGCGCCGCGGGTTCCGCCCGCGGCGCTTGTGCAGGAAGCACCCGTGTCCCACGCAGGACAGCGAGCGACCTCCGCGCTATTCGAAGAGGTCCATCTGCCATGCTCAAGAACACCAAGAACCGCGGTCCCATACGTGCGCTGACCCAGCGGCACAAGATCGCGATCGCCGGAGTCGCCACCCTCGGCGCCGCCGCCCTCGCCTTCTCCGCCGTCCCCGGCAACGCCCAGACGACCACGGCCGAAGCCCCCGCGGGCAAGGTGGCCTACAGCAACGAGCAGATCAAGGACGTCAAGGGCAACGTCACCGACCAGCACGCGTCCGCCCGTGTGAAGGCCCAGGAGATGGCGGCCAAGCACAAGGCCGCGGTCGCCCACGCCAAGCACGAGGCCGCCGTCGCCCACGCGAAGCACGAGGCCGCCGTCGCCCAGGCCAAGAAGCGGGCCGCCGAGGCCGCCGCCAAGAAGAAGGCCGAGGCCGCGCGCAAGGCCAAGGAGGCCGCCAGCCGGTCCGCCAAGCGCGCCGCGGTCAAGCCGGTCGCCGCCAAGAAGACCTACGCCAACAACCTCGACGGCTGGATCCGTGAGGCCCTGGACATCATGAAGAAGCACAACATCCCGGGCACCTACAACGGTCTGCACAAGAACATCATGCGGGAGTCCTCGGGCAACCCGAACGCCATCAACAACTGGGACATCAACGCCCAGAACGGCGTCCCGTCGATCGGTCTGCTGCAGGTCATCAAGCCGACCTTCGACGCCTACCACGTCCCGGGCACGGCCTGGAGCCAGTACGACCCGGTCGCCAACCTCACCGCCGCCGCCAACTACGCGGCCGACCGGTACGGCTCGATCGACAACGTCAACAGCGCGTACTGAGCGAGGTAGGCGTGGGCCTCTGATCCGCGTCCTCTGATTCCGCGGGCCTCTGATTCCGCGGGCCTGTGATCCGTACGCCGAAGGGCGGCACCCTCCTGACGGGTGCCGCCCTTCGGGCGTCGTACGGCGACGGGGCTACTTGCGCATGACCTCGGGCTCGTGGCGGCGCAGGAAGCGGGCCACGAGGAAGCCGCAGATCGCACCGAGGGCGATGAGGGCGGCCATGTCGAGGCCCCAGGCGCCCACCGTGTGGTCCCACAGCGGGTCGGTCGCGGTCGGGTCGTCCTTGTTCGGGTTGACCAGGTTGAAGTCCAGGGTGGCGCCCGCGGCGGCGACCGCCCAGCGGGACGGCATCAGGTACGAGAACTCGTTGACACCGATGGAGCCGTTCAGGGTGAACAGGCAGCCCGTGAACACGACCTGGACGATCGCGAACATCACCAGCAGCGGCATGGTCTTCTCGGCGGTCTTGACCAGCGCGGAGATCACCAGGCCGAACATCATCGAGCTGAACCCGAGCGCCATGATCGGCAGGCAGAGCTCCAGCTTGGTCTGGGCGCCGAGGATCAGACCCTCCGCGGGAACCTCGCGCGCACCGAATCCGATCCCGCCGACGATCAGACCCTGGACCATGGTGATCATGCCGAGCACGATGACCTTGGACATCAGGTAGGCCGAGCGGGACAGACCCGTCGCGCGTTCCCGTTCGTAGATCACCCGTTCCTTGATCAGCTCACGGACGGAGTTGGCCGCGCCGGCGAAACAGGCGCCGACCGCGAGGATGAGAAGGACGGTGGTGGCGGTGCCGTTGGGCTGCCGCAGCCCGTTGGCGCGCGGCTCGTTGGGCAGCAGGTTGTTGCCGGAGTCGATGAGCAGGCTGACCGCGCCGAGTACGGCGGGCAGGATCAGCATCAGGGCCATGAAGCCCTTGTCGGACGCGATGACCGAGACGTACCGCCGGACAAGGGTGATGAGCTGCGAGCCCCAGCCCTGTGGCTTCGGCGGCTTCATCGCCTGCATCGGAGGCATCTGTACGGACTGCGGGGCAATCGCGTCGATGTCCGCGGCGTACATCTGGTAGTGCTGCGAGCCCTTCCAGCGTCCCGCCCAGTCGTAGTCGCGGTAGTTCTCGAAGGCGGAGAAGACGTCGGCCCAGGTGTCGTAGCCGAAGAAGTTCAGCGCCTCCTCGGGCGGGCCGAAGTAGGCGACCGCGCCGCCCGGCGCCATCACCAGGAGCTTGTCGCACAGCGCCAGCTCGGCCACGGAGTGGGTGACGACGAGGACCGTACGACCGTCGTCGGCGAGTCCGCGCAGCAGCTGCATGACGTCGCGGTCCATGCCCGGGTCGAGACCCGAGGTGGGCTCGTCGAGGAAGATCAGCGACGGCTTGGTGAGCAGCTCCAGGGCCACCGAGACACGCTTGCGCTGGCCGCCGGAGAGGGAGGTGACCTTCTTCTCCTTGTGGATGTCGAGCTTGAGCTCGCGCAGCACCTCGTCGATGCGCTCCTCGCGCTCGCGGGCCGTGGTGTCGGCGGGAAAGCGGAGCTTGGCCGCGTACTTGAGGGCCTTCTTGACGGTCAGCTCCTTGTGCAGGATGTCGTCCTGCGGGACCAGACCGATGCGCTGGCGCAGCTCGGCGAACTGCTTGTAGAGGTTGCGGTTGTCGTAGAGGACGTCGCCCTGGTTGGCGGGGCGGTAGCCGGTCAGCGCCTTGAGCAGGGTCGACTTGCCCGAGCCGGACGGGCCGATGACCGCGATGAGGGACTTCTCCGGGACGCCGAAGGAGACGTCCTTGAGGATCTGCTTGCCGCCGTCGACCGTGACGGTCAGGTGGCGGGCGGAGAAGGAGACCTCACCGGTGTCGACGAACTCCTCGAGGCGGTCGCCGACGATGCGGAACGTGGAGTGGCCGACGCCGACGATGTCGGTGGGGCCGAGCATCGCCGAGCCGCCCTTGGCGATCGGCTGGCCGTTGACGTACGTGCCGTTGTGGGAGCCGAGGTCGCGGATCTCCATACGGCCGTCGGGCGTCGAGTGGAACTCGGCGTGGTGCCGGGAGACCTGCAGGTCGGAGACGACCAGTTCGTTCTCCAGGGCACGGCCGATGCGCATCACGCGGCCGATCGAGAACTGGTGGAACGTGGTCGGGCTGCGGTCGCCGTAGACCGGCGGCGCCCCCGCGCCACCACCGGGGCCCTGCTGCTGCGGGATGTGGGCGGCCTGCTGCGGCTGCTGCCAATCGGCCTGCGGGGCCTGCTGTTGCGGCGCCTGCTGCGCCCAGCCGGCCTGTGCGCCCTGCGCGGCGTACGGCTGTTGCTGCGGCCGGCCCTGCGGCGAGGCGACGGAGGCCGCGGTGCCGGAGAGGTTCAGGCACGGTCCGTCGGTCGCGTTGCCCAGGTGCACGGCCGTACCCGGCCCGATCTCCAGGTGATGGATCCGTTGGCCCTGCACGAACGTGCCGTTGGTGCTGCCCTGGTCCTCGATGACCCAACTGCGGCCGCTCCAACTGATCGTGGCGTGCCGCCAGGACACCCTCGCGTCGTCGAGCACGATGTCGCCCTGCGGATCGCGTCCGAGGGTGTAGGGCCTGGACACGTCGAGCGTCCAGGTCCGTCCGTTCAATTCCAGTACGAGTTCCGGCACTCCATGCCCCACTGAGTAGTCCCCCGAGTTACCCCCAACACAGGGAGTCTAGGGATGTCGAACATCGTCGGGAACTATTTCAGGCTCCACCCCCTGACCGAAAGCCGGGCCTTGTGTGGACCACGCCTGTGCGCTTCGACTGGTTCCGTTGACGGGGTTGAAACCAGCCCGGAGAGTGGTAATCCACGCGAGGGGGACATGCGCGGCGATCGGCCGCACGCGGATCGGGGGGTCTGCCATGAGCGCGTCCACGTACGTCGGGACCTCGAAAGGCGCGAGGCTGCCGTGGGGGGACATCCTGCTCTCCGCGATCGCCGCCGTGAGCTGGGCGTTGATCGGGATGGCGGGTACGGCGGCGCTCGGACTGCGGCTGCTGGAGGCGGACTCGGCGGGGTCCCTGGGCCCGATGACCGCGGCGGTGGTGGCCCTTGGGGCGGGTGGTTCGGTCACGCCGTCCGGGGATGTGTCCGCTTTCGGCTTGACGGGCGCGGAGGCGGCGACGGCCATCGAGATCACGCCACTCGGGGTGAGCCTGGTCGGCGCGGTGCTGCTGTCGTGGTTCTTCCTACGGTCCCTGCGGGGCGCGGGAGTTGAGATCGCGCCGGCCGAACTCCTCGCGCGCGCGGGCGCGGTGGTCGCGCTGTTCGTGGCGATGCTGGGCGGGCTGGCCTGGGCCGGGCACGACGTCATCACGGTCGACGGGAGCTCGCTGGGACTCGACGACCTGCCGGGGGGCGGCGGAGGCGGAGGCGGCGGTCTCGAGATCCCCGGTATCGGCGACATAGGGGACATCGGCGGGCTGCTGCCCGACCGGATCGGCGACCTGATCGACGCGCAGGCGGCGGTCGGCTTCACGGTCGACACGGCGCCGACGCTGCTGGGCGGCATGGGCTGGTCGGCCGGAATCCTGCTCATCGCCCTGCTGGCCTCGCGCCGCACCCCGCTGCCGCGCGGGTGGGAGGCCGCGCACCGCGTCATCCGTCCCGCCGCGTCCGCCCTCGTCACGGTGGTGCTGGTGGCGGTCATGGCCGGGCTCGCGGCGGCGGCGTACGCGGCGATCGGCGACGAGCACCCCAAGCGGATCGCGGGCGCGGCGCTGCTGGGCGCCCCCAACGGCGTGTGGCTCGGCATCCCGATCGGCCTCTTCGTACCATTCGACGGCCGGGCGACGGGCGTCCTGGTAGGCCTGCTGCCGGATCCCCTGGACGACCTCCTGAACAGCGGCGCGGACCAGTCCGTGACCCTGGGGAGGCTGGCTGAGCTGGATGGGCGGGTGTGGCTGCTGGGCGTCGCGGCGGCGGTGATGATGCTGCTGGCGGGAGTGCTCACGGCGGTGCGGACGCCGGTGGTCGCGGGTGCCGGGGTGGTGGGTGGCTCCGAGGCGTCCTGGGGAGTACGGGGACCGGGTGCCGGGGCGGGGGGAAGCTTCGGGGGGTCCCGGGGAGTACGGGATCCGGGCGCCGGGGTGGGGGGAAGCTTCGAGGGTTCACGGGGAGTACGGGATCCAGGTCCCGGGGCAGTGGGTAGCTCCGAGGGTTCACGGGGAGTACGGGATCCGGGTGCCCTCCGTTTCGCCGGGCGGTGTGCGCTGCGGCTCGGGGTCGCCACGGCGCTGACCCTGCCGTTGCTCGTGTGGCTGACGGAGCTGTCCGTGGACGCCTCGCTGTCGGTGCTGGGGTTCGACGCGTTCGGTGCCGGGGTGCGGTTGCAGGGGAACCTCGGCATGGCGCTGGTCCTCGGCGGGGCCTGGGGCGCGGGGGCCGGCGCGGTGGGAGCGCTGCTGGCCCGGGTCACCGGCGCGGCGGGGACGCGGGCGGCTCCGTTGGCTCGGGGCGCGGAGGCCGGCACTGCGGGCGGTGGGCCCGGCACTGCGGGCGGGGCGTCGGAGGTTGCCGGTGCTTCGTCATATGCGAGCCGGTCCGGGCCGTACGCGGGCGGGGCGTCGGAGGGGGCCGGTGCTTCGACGTACGCGAGCGGGTCCGGGCCGTACACACCCGGCACGCCGTATCGGCCGCCGAACCCTGCGACGAACCCGTATCTCCGATTGCCGGACGAGCCGAGCGAACCGGAGGACGCCCGACCGCCAGGGGTGACACCGCCACCGGGGGCGGCGGCGCCACCGGGCGTGGCAACGCCGCCAGGGGTGGCACCGCCGCCCGGAGTGGCACCACCGCCGGAGGACGGGCGGTCTTCCGGGGGCGGACGGTCATTCCGGGGCAGGCAGGCGCCCGGGGGCGCGCGGCCATACGGAAGCCCCCAGCCATCCAGTCATGCACCCCCACCAGGACGCGCGCGCCCGGCCGACGACGCGCAGCCGCGCGAAGGTGCGCGGCCATACGGAAGCCCCCAGCCATCCGGTCATGCGCCCCCACCAGGAGGCGTGCGGCCGACCGACGAGCCGCAGCATCCCGAGGGTGCGCGGCGGCCCGGTGACCCACCGTCCGGGGTGCCGTCGCACAGGACGTCGCCGTACGGTGGCCCGCCGCCCGACGACGAGCCCCCTCCCCCCAGCGGCGACGACATGTACGGCGCCCCCACCGTCGCCCGCCCCATCGAGCCGCCCCCTCGGTCGCCCCGGTCTCCCCGGCGGCGCGGAGACCGGTCGTCGTCATCCGGCGCGGGCGAGGGACCACCGCCACCGCCACCTCCTCCCCCGCCGCCTCCACCCCCTCCACCCCCACCACCGCGAAAGCCGAAGGGGCGCTCCTGATCCTCAGCGCGGGGCCGGTCCCTGCCGCCCTGATCCTCAGCGCCGGGACCGGCCCCCGCCGCCCTGATCCTCAGCGCCGGGACCGGCCCCTTGCCGCTGCGCCGCCGCTGAACGCAGCGGTGGCCGGAATGTAAGGTCCCCGCCATCCGGCCGACACCCAGTGTTCCGTGTCCGCTAGACGGACCTCAGGGGCGGCAGGCACTGGGTGCCGGATACGGTGGAGGCACCATGAGCGCTTCGCAGACCTCAGATGTCTCCGCCGATATCCCCACTCTTCTCGTCAAGATCTTCGGGAAGGACAGGCCGGGCATCACCGCCGGCCTCTTCGACACGCTGGCCGCCTACTCCGTCGACGTGGTCGACATCGAGCAGGTCGTCACCCGTGGCCGGATCACGCTGTGCGCGCTCGTGACGCAGCCGCCGACCGGTATGGAGGGCGATCTGCGGGCGACCGTCCACAACTGGGCGGAGTCGATGAAGATGCAGGCGGAGATCATCTCCGGCCGGGGCGACAACCGGCCGCGTGGCCTCGGACGATCGCTGGTGACGGTGCTCGGGCACCCGCTGACCGCGGAGGCGACGGCCGCCATCGCCGCCCGGATCACCGAGTCCGGCGCCAACATCGACCGCATCTTCCGCCTCGCCAAGTACCCCGTGACCGCGGTGGAGTTCGCGGTGTCCGGCGTGGAGACGGAGCCGCTGCGCACCGCCCTGGTGACCGAGGCGGCGGCACTGGGTGTCGACGTCGCCGTCGTCGCCGCCGGACTGCATCGGCGCGCCCAGCGGCTCGTCGTCATGGACGTGGACTCCACGCTCATCCAGGACGAGGTGATCGAGCTCTTCGCGGCGCACGCCGGGTGCGAGGACCAGGTGGCCGAGGTGACGGCGGCCGCGATGCGCGGTGAGCTGGACTTCGAGCAGTCGCTGCACGCGCGCGTGGCGCTGCTGGCGGGGCTGGACGCCTCGGTGGTGGAGAAGGTGCGCAGCGATGTGCGGCTGACGCCGGGCGCGCGCACGCTGATCCGTACGCTGAAGCGGCTCGGCTATCAAGTGGGGGTCGTCTCGGGTGGGTTCACGCAGGTCACCGATGATCTCAAGGAACGGCTCGGGCTGGACTTCGCCCAGGCGAACACGCTGGAGATCGTCGACGGGAAGCTGACGGGCAAGGTCACCGGCGAGATCGTGGACCGGGCGGGCAAGGCGCGGCTGCTGCGCCGGTTCGCCGCCGAGGCGGGGGTGCCGCTGTCCCAGACGGTGGCGATCGGTGACGGTGCCAACGACCTGGACATGCTCAATGCGGCGGGTCTCGGTGTCGCCTTCAACGCCAAGCCGGTGGTGCGGGAGGCGGCGCACACGGCGGTGAACGTGCCGTTCCTGGACACGGTCCTGTATCTGCTCGGCGTCACCCGTGAAGAGGTCGAGGCCGCGGACATGCACGACGAGGACTGACGACGGCCCGCGCCCGACGACGTAAAACCCGATGACGTACATGTGTGAGGGGCCCGGCACCGCCACGGTGCCGGGCCCCTCACACGGGTCGGTCACTCGGACGGCGCCCAGTAGTCGAGCAGCGTGCCCACGCCGGGCTCCAGCGTCTTCCAGGTGCCGGTGAAGGAGAGCACGGCGAAGGCGGCGGCCGGGAAGCCCCGGCGGCTCATCCGCTCGCGCGCATTGTCCTCGGCGGAGCCGGAGAGGATCTCGGCGAGGCCCTGCACGCCGGGGTTGTGGCCGATCAGCAGGACGTTCTGCGCGTCGTCGGGGGTTTCGTTGAGCACGGTGATCAGCTCGCCGGGCGAGGCCTCGTAGACCCGCTCCTCGTAGACGGTTTTCGGCCGGTGCTCGAACTCGTGGACGGCGAGCTTCCAGGTCTCCCGGGTCCGGGTCGCGGTGGAGCACAGAGCCAGGTCGAAGGGGATGGCGGTGTCGGCCAGCCTGCGTCCGGCCTCTGCCGCGTCCATTCGGCCCCGGTCGGCGAGCGGCCGCTCGTGGTCGGTCACCTGTGGCCAGTCGGCTTTCGCATGCCGGAAGAGGACAATCCTGCGGGGTTCTGCGACGCTCATGAGATCCAGCTTCGCATGAAACAGGCCATGGGGCGCAGGGAGTTGACGGGCGGCTTTGGCGGTGCTCAGCGCGTGATCAGCTCCACTATGCGCTCGAGGAGCTGGGGGATCGCGGGCTCGGTGGTCGCGGCGTGCGCATCCGACGGGTTCAGGATCAGCGTGAGCAGCGTGATGAAGGCGAGCGTCGGCAGGGCGAGGGCCCACCAGGGCAGCCGGGTGTCGGCACGGCCCGTGGACGCCGGGTGGGGCGGAGTGTGCGTACGGGCCGACATGATGCCTCCGTGGGTCTTCGAATGTCCGTGGCGCCTCTCGCGGGCACACTTCGAAGTTACGGACTCGGCGGCCCTCAACCCATCCGGTGATCCACCCAGTTGACCCTGACACTCACCCCCTAGGGGATGGTGGTGCTACCCCCACCATCGGCCTGCCGAGGTGTGCCCGGGGATCCGTCGGGGGCGTCCGTCGGGGTTGTGGCGTCAGGGGGAGGCGATCGTCGCGACGATGGCGATGATCACGAAGATGGCGAAGAACGCGCCGAAGACGAGCAGCATCTTCTTCTGGCCGTTCTGGGGGTTCGGGTCGAGCACTGGCATACGGAGAGTCTCGCACCCGTCGCCCGCCGCCGGTCCGCCGGGGTTCCCTCAGCGAGCCGCCTCGTCCTCCACCGTGCGGTTGCGTCCCGCCAGGACACCCACCGCCATCTGCGGGATCATCAGACCGGCCATGAGGGCGATGGGCAGCCCCCAGCCGCCGCTGTGCTGGTAGAGCACGCCGACCAGGAGCGGGCCGGGGATGGAGATCAGATAGCCGGTGCTCTGCGCGAAGCCCGACAACTGGGCCACGCCCGCGCTGGTCCGGGCCCGCATGCCGACCATGGTCAGGGCCAGCGGGAACGAGCAGTTGGAGACGCCGAGCAGCAGGGCCCACACCCAGGCTCCGGCGACCGGGGCCAGGTACAGGCCGGCGTAGCCGACGAGGCCGCAGGCGCCCAGTGCGAGCACGATCGGGCCCTGGTGGGGCAGCCTGGTGGCGAGGCGCGGGATGACGAAGGCGAGCGGCACGCCCATCACCATGGTCACGGCGAGCAGCAGCCCGGCGGCGGACGCGGGCACGCCCGCGTCCCGGAAGATCTGGGCCATCCAGCCCATCGTGATGTAGGCGCCGGTGGCCTGGAGCCCGAAGTAGACGGCGAGTGCCCAGGCGGTGCGGCTCCGGGTGATCCGCGGCGCGGGCACCTGCACGCGCGCGTGGTCTTCCCGGGTGGACGCGGCGGTCGCCGTCCCCCGGTCCCGCACGAAGGGGATCCACGGCAGTACGGCCGCCACTCCGAGCGCTCCCCACACGGCGAGCCCGGTCTGCCAGCTGCCGCCCAGCATCTCGGTCATGGGCACCGTCACGGCCGCCGCGGACGCGGTGCCGAGGGCGAGGGCCATCGAGTACAGGCCGGTCATGGAGCCGACCCGGTCCGGGAACCAGCGCTTGACGATGACCGGCATCAGGACGTTGCTGACCGCGATGCCCATGAGGGCGAGCGCGGTGGCGGCCAGGAATCCGGCCGTGCTTCCCGCGTACGGCCGTACGAGCAGCCCCGCGGTGATGGCGGCCATGCCCGCGCACACCACGGCGCCCGGGCCGAAGCGGCGGGCCAGGCGCGGGGCGGCGACGCCGAAGACGGCGAAGCACAGCGGGGGCACGGAGGTGAGCAGCCCGGCCACGCTGCCGCTCATGCCGAGCGCGTCGCGGACCTCTTCGAGGAGGGCGCCGAGGCTGGTGATGGCGGGGCGGAGGTTGAGCGCGGTCAGCACGATGCCGAGCACCAGCAGCCGCGTCGTCCACGCGCGCGTGGCGGGCTCTGCGGTGTGTGTCTCGGGAGTGCGTATGCGCATGGACGTCACCGTCCGGGTTTCCTCACGTGCCATGCGGCCCATCATAGAATCATAGGATGATTGACTGTCCACCCCGTTGTCCCGGGTCGCCCACCGCGCCCCTGACGTGCGAAGGTGTGCCATGCCCCTGAGCCACCCCCGCCGCTCGGCGCTGTCCGAGCAGGTCATCGCGGCCTTGCGGAACCAGATCACCACGGGCGAGTGGCCCGTCGGATCCCGCATCCCGACCGAGCCCGAGCTGGTCGAGCAGCTCGGCGTGGCCCGCAACACGGTCCGCGAGGCGGTCCGCGCGCTCGCGCACAACGGCCTGCTGGACATCCGCCAGGGCTCCGGCACCTATGTGGTGGCGACCAGCGAGCTGGCCGGCGTGATGCACCGCCGCTTCGCCGACGCCGACCCCCGGCACATCGCCGAGCTGCGCTCCACGCTGGAGTCGGGCGCCGCGAAGCTGGCCGCCGAGCGGCGCACGGAGAAGGACCTCAAGCAGTTGGACGCGCTGCTGGTGCGGCGCGAGGAGGCCTGGGAGTCGGGCGACGCGGAGACGTTCGTGGCGGCCGACGCGACCTTCCACCTGGCGGTGGTGGCGGCCTCCCACAACGACGTGATGATCGCGATGTACGCGGACCTGAGCGAGGTCCTGCGGGACTGGCTGCGCGGGGACGTCGGCCCGGAGCTGACGCCGGAGTCGTACATGGACCACGCGCGGCTGGTCGACGCGATCCGCGCGGGCGACGCGGCGGCCGCCGCGACCGAGGCGGCCAGCTATCCGTTCCTGTGCCGTCCGGGGCGCTTCAGCTCTCCCGCCGGTGGCTGACCCACGCCGAGCCGACCTCCTTCCAGCAGCGGGCGGTCAGCCGTACGGTCTGCGCCGGCCCGGCGGCGACCGGGGAGCCGTCGCTGTCGAGGTCCCACCAGCGGGCGCACTCCACGTGCAGGCTCACGCGGTCCGTGGCCGGATAGGGGTTGTGGCAGTAGGCGGTCACCTGTGAGCCGGTGACGCTGATGCGGCACGCTGCGCCGAACGGCTCCCGGTGCGGCCCCTCCTCCGCTCTCGCGGCGTACGACAGGGGCAGTACCAGGGCGACGGCGACGGTCGTCGAGGCCAGGCGGCGGAACAAGCGCACAACGGGACCTCCTCGGCCGTACGGGAGAGGGGCTCACGTGATGGAACGCGTACTCCAGGGTGCGCCGCCGCAGGCCTGGCCCGCCTCGCCTGATGGGCCGAACGGGTGACGCCCCGCTCCCCGCGAGCGGGCGGGAAACGGGGCGTCGTGACGACGTAGCGGCAGGTCAGGCGCCGATGGCGTGCAGGCCGCCGTCCACGTGGATGATCTCGCCGGTGGTCTTGGGGAACCAGTCGCTCAGCAGCGCGACGATGCCCTTGCCGGCCGGCTCCGGGTCCTTGAGGTCCCACTCCAGCGGGGAGCGGCTGTCCCACACGGAGGCCAGGTCGCTGAAGCCCGGGATGGACTTGGCGGCCATGGAGCCGATCGGGCCCGCGGAGACGAGGTTGCAGCGGATGTTCTGCTTGCCCAGGTCGCGCGCCATGTAGCGGCTGGTGGCCTCCAGGGCGGCCTTGGCCGGGCCCATCCAGTCGTACTGCGGCCAGGCGTACTGCGCGTCGAAGGTGAGGCCGACGACCGAGCCGCCGTTCTGCATCAGCGGCAGACAGGCCATGGTCAGCGACTTCAGGGAGTACGCGGAGACGTGCATCGCGGTGGCGACGGACTCGAACGGCGTGCTGAGGAAGTTGCCGCCGAGCGCGTCCTGCGGTGCGAAGCCGATGGAGTGCACGACGCCGTCGAGGCCGCCGAGCTCCTCCCCGACCAGGTCGGCCAGGCGCCCGAGGTGCTCGTCGTTGGTCACGTCGAGCTCGATGACCTTGGTGGGCTTGGGGAGCTTCTTGGCGATGCGCTCGGTCAGCGTCGGCCGCGGGAACGCGGTCAGGATGATCTCGGCGCCCTGCTCCTGGGCCAGCTTGGCGGCGTGGAAGGCGATGGAGGACTCCATCAGCACACCGGTGATCAGGACGCGCTTGCCCTCGAGAATTCCGCTCATGGTTGTCAGTGACCCATTCCCAGTCCGCCGTCAACGGGGATGACGGCTCCAGTGATGTACGAGGCGTCGTCCGAGGCGAGGAACCGCACCGTCGCGGCGATCTCCTCCGGCTGCGCGTACCGGCCGAGCGGGACCTGCGACACGATGTTCGCGCGCTGCTCGTCGGTGAGCACCTTGGTCATGTCGGTGTCGACGAAGCCGGGCGCGACGACGTTGAAGGTGATGTTGCGCGAGCCCAGCTCACGGGCGAGGGAGCGCGCGAAGCCGACCAGGGCGGCCTTGGAGGCGGCGTAGTTCGCCTGGCCGGGGCCGCCGAAGAGCCCGACGACCGACGAGATCAGCACCACGCGGCCCTTCTTGGCGCGCAGCATGCCGCGGTTGGCGCGCTTGACCACCCGGAAGGTGCCGGTGAGGTTGGTGTCGACGACCGAGGTGAAGTCCTCCTCGGACATGCGCATCAGGAGCTGGTCCTTGGTGATGCCGGCGTTGGCGATCAGCACCTCGACGGGGCCGTGCTCGGCCTCGATCTCCTTGTAGGCCTGCTCCACCTGCTCGGTATCGGTGATGTCGCACTTGACGGCCAGGAAGCCGGCCGGCGGCTCACCCGAGCGGTATGTGATCGCGACCTTGTCGCCGGCGTCGGCGAAAGCGCGGGCGATGGCGAGGCCGATGCCCCGGTTGCCTCCGGTGACGAGAACCGAGCGGCTCAACGGATCACCCTTTCGATAGGGGTCTGGCACATCCGCCCGAGCGGCTGGCTGACAGGCGGCTTCACCGAAAACCTATCGGTCCCCTCCCGGCGACGGACATTCGGGCGCCCACAGTGGCTTACGGGAGTCACTGTCGGGTCTCTACAGAAAGCGGCCGACTCCAGCCGGAAACGTGTGGTCCACTGCCCGGCCCGCGCGCGATGATCGGGACCGACAGGCCACGACAGCAGGGAGACCTCCGTGCCTCATACGATCGATGAAGCCTTTACGGCGCTTCCGCTACGCGCCCTGGCCGACGCCGCGCTCGCACGCGCGCGTGCGCTGGGCGCCGAGCACGCGGACTTCCGGTTCGAGCGGGTGCGCAGCGCGTCCTGGCGGCTGCGGGACGCCAAGCTCGCCGGGTCGTCGGACACCACCGACCTCGGGTATGCGGTGCGGGTCGTGCACGGCGGTACGTGGGGATTCGCCTCGGGTGTGGACCTGACGCTCGACGCCGCCGCCAAGGTCGCCTCGCAGGCGGTGGCGATGGCGAAGCTGTCCGCCCAGGTGATCAAGGCCGCCGGGTCGGACGAGCAGGTGGAGCTCGCCGACGAGCCCGTGCACGCCGAGAAGACGTGGATCTCGTCGTACGAGATCGATCCGTTCACTGTGCCCGACGAGGAGAAGTCGGGGCTGCTGGCGGACTGGAGCGCGCGGCTGCTGGCGGCGGACGGCGTCAATCACGTGGACGCCTCGCTGCTGACCGTCCATGAGAACAAGTTCTATGCCGACACCGCCGGGACCGTGACCACCCAGCAGCGGGTGCGGCTGCACCCCCAGCTCACCGCCGTGTCGGTCGACGAGTCGAGCGGTGAGTTCGACTCCATGCGCACCATCGCGCCACCGGTCGGACGCGGCTGGGAGTACCTCACGGGCACCGGCTGGGACTGGGAGGGCGAGCTGGAGCGGATCCCGGGGCTGCTCGCCGAGAAGATGCGGGCGCCGAGCGTCGAGCCGGGGCCGTACGACCTCGTCGTCGACCCCTCCAACCTGTGGCTGACCATCCACGAGTCCATCGGCCACGCCACCGAGCTGGACCGCGCCCTCGGCTACGAGGCCGCCTACGCCGGCACCTCCTTCGCCACCTTCGACCAGCTCGGCAAGCTCCGGTACGGCTCGGACCTGATGAACGTCACCGGTGACCGCACCGCCGAGCACGGCCTGGCGACGATCGGCTACGACGACGAGGGCGTCGCGGGCCAGTCCTGGGACCTGGTGAAGAACGGCACCCTGGTCGGCTATCAGCTCGACCGGCGGATCGCGAGGCTGACCGGGTTCGAGCGGTCCAACGGGTGCGCGTTCGCCGACTCCCCCGGGCATGTGCCGGTGCAGCGCATGGCCAACGTGTCGCTGCAGCCGGATCCGGCCGGGATGTCGACGGAGGATCTGATCGGGAGCGTGGACCGCGGGATCTATGTCGTGGGTGACCGGTCCTGGTCGATCGACATGCAGCGCTACAACTTTCAATTTACCGGGCAGCGGTTCTTCAAGATCGAGAGCGGGCGGATCACCGGGCAGCTGCGGGACGTGGCCTATCAGGCGACGACCACCGACTTCTGGGGCTCGATGGCCGCGGTGGGCGGTCCGCAGACCTACGTCCTCGGCGGCGCCTTCAACTGCGGCAAGGCCCAGCCGGGGCAGGTCGCGGCCGTTTCGCACGGGTGCCCGTCGGCCCTCTTCAAGGGCGTCAACATCCTTAACACCACGCAGGAGGCCGGTCGATGAGCGCTCACTCCGACAAGGCGAGCAAGCCGCACGAGATCGTCGAGCGGGCCCTGGAGCTGTCGCGGGCGGACGGCTGTGTCGTCATCGCCGACGAGCAGTCGACCGCCAATCTGCGCTGGGCGGGCAACGCGCTGACCACGAACGGCGTCACGCGCGGGCGCACGCTCACCGTCGTGGCGACCGTGGACGGCAAGGAGGGCACCGCCTCCGGGGTGGTGTCGCGCTCCGCGGTGACCGCGGACGAGCTGGAGCCGCTGGTGCGGGCCGCCGAGGCCGCCGCGCGCGGCGCCGGGCCCGCCGAGGACGCGCAGCCGCTGGTGGCGGATGTACCGGTGGCGCCGGACTTCACGGACGTCCCCGCCGAGACGTCGTCCGCCGTGTTCGCCGACTTCGCCCCGGCGCTCGGCGAGGCGTTCGCACGCGCGCGTGCGGGCGGGCGGGAGCTGTACGGCTTCGCCAACCACGAGCTGGTGTCGACGTACGTGGGCACGTCCACCGGCCTGCGGCTGCGGCACGACCAGCCCAACGGGACGCTGGAGCTGAACGCCAAGTCGCCCGACCGCACCCGCTCGGCGTGGGCCGGGCGCTCCACGCGGGACTTCAAGGACGTGGACCCGACGGCGCTGGACGCCGAGCTGGCCGTACGCCTCGGCTGGGCCGAGCGGCGCCTGGAGCTGCCGGCGGGCCGGTACGAGACACTGCTGCCGCCGACCGCCGTGGCCGACCTGCTGATCTACCAGATGTGGTCGGCGTCGGGGCGGGACGCGGCCGAGGGCCGCACGGTGTTCTCCAAGCCGGGCGGCAACACGCGCGTGGGCGAGCGGCTCAGCGGACTGCCGCTGACGCTGCGCAGCGACCCGAACGAGCCCGGCCTGGAGTCCGCGCCCTTCGTGATCGCGCACTCCTCCGGGGGCGACACGTCGGTGTTCGACAACGGGTTGCCCCTCACGGCCACCGAGTGGATGCGCGAGGGCGAGCTGCAGCACCTCACGACCAGCCGGCACAGTGCGGGGCTGACCGGGCTGCCCGTGGCGCCGGGGATCGAGAACCTGATCCTGGACGGCGGCGAGGACCGCTCGCTCGAGGAGATGGTCGCGAGCACCGAGCGCGGGCTGCTGCTGACCTGCCTGTGGTACATCCGCGAGGTCGACCCGGCGACCCTGCTGCTGACCGGCCTGACCCGGGACGGCGTCTACCTCGTCGAGAACGGCGAGGTGACCGGCGAGGTCAACAACTTCCGGTTCAACGAGTCGCCGGTGGACCTGCTGGGCCGGGCGTCGGAGGCGGGGCGCACGGAGAAGACGCTGCCCAGGGAGTGGAGCGACTGGTTCACCAGGGCGGCGATGCCGCCGCTGCGGGTCCCCGATTTCAACATGAGCTCTGTCAGTCAGGGCGTATAACCTCGTAGGCGTTCGCAATCGGCTGTCATCCGACCGGCCGAAGATCATCGAGGAGACACGAGAACCGTGACGGACATCGTCGACGAGCTGAAGTGGCGTGGCGTGATCGCCCTGTCCACTGACGAGGACGCATTGCGCAAGGCGCTCGCGGACGGTCCCGTCACGTTCTATTGCGGTTTCGACCCGACCGCGGCCAGCCTGCACGTCGGCCACCTGGTCCAGGTCCTCACCATGCGCCGCCTCCAGCGGGCGGGCCTGCGCCCGCTGGCGCTGGTCGGTGGTGCCACGGGCCAGATCGGCGACCCGCGCCCGACGGCCGAGCGCACGCTGAACGACCCGGAGACGGTCGCGAACTGGGTGACGCGGCTGCGCTCGCAGATCGAGCCGTTCCTGTCCTTCGAGGGCGACAACGCCGCGGTGATGGTGAACAACCTGGACTGGACGGCCGGCCTGTCGGCCATCGAGTTCCTGCGGGACATCGGCAAGCACTTCCGCGTCAACAAGATGCTGACCAAGGACTCGGTCGCCCGTCGGCTCCAGTCCGAAGAGGGCATCAGCTACACGGAGTTCAGTTACCAGCTGCTGCAGGGCATGGACTTCCTGGAGCTGTACCGGCGGTACGGCTGCACGCTCCAGCAGGGCGGCAGCGACCAGTGGGGCAACCTCACGGCCGGTCTTGACCTGCTCCACAAGCTGGAGCCGCACGCGAGCGTGCACGCGCTGGCGACGCCACTGATGACCAAGGCGGACGGCACCAAGTTCGGCAAGACCGAGGGCGGCGCCATCTGGCTCGACCCGGAGATGACGACGCCGTACGCGTTCTACCAGTTCTGGCTGAACGCGGACGACCGGGACATCTCGACGTACATGCGGATCCTGTCCTTCAGGTCGCGTGCGGAGCTGGAGGAGCTGGAGAAGCAGACGCAGGAGCGCCCTCAGGCGCGTGCGGCGCAGCGTGCGCTGGCCGAGGAGCTGACGACGCTGGTGCACGGCGCCGACCAGACGGCCGCGGTGATCGCCGCGTCCCGCGCGCTCTTCGGGCAGGGGGAGCTGGCGGAGCTGGACGACCGGACGCTGGCAGCGGCGCTGTCCGAGGTGCCGCACATCCAGGTGGAGCGGCTCGGCCCGGTCGTCGACCTCTTCGCCGAGGTCGGGCTTGTGGCCAGCAAGTCGGCGGCTCGGCGCACCGTGAAGGAGGGCGGGGCCTACGTGAACAACGCGAAGGTCGCCGGGGAAGATGCCGTGCCGGCGAAGGAGGATCTGCTGCACGGGCGGTGGCTGGTGCTGCGGCGGGGCAAGAGGAACCTGGCAGCCGTTGAGGTCACCGGGGCGTAGCGTTTTTCGGGTTTCGCCATAGGGGTGCGGTGATCTGCGGGCCGCGGCTTCGTCGTGGCTGGTCGCGCAGTTCCCCGCGCCCCTGAGGGACGTCTCCACTGCACGGCGTTGTTAACTCACGCCCGTTGCTGTTTCCTCTTGCCCAGCGTCGCCAGGTACAGCATGTCCCCCACATACACGATGATCACCGCCGCGACGATCTGGAAGGCGTGCCTGCTCCAGTCGATGCCGCGGGTCGACTCGACGCCGAACGCTCGGGCGACGGAGTTGCCGACGATGGCGCCGAGCATGCCGAAGATGGTGGTCAGCCAGAGGGGGCTGTGCTGCTTGCCGGGGATGAGCGCCTTCGCGAGCAGGCCCAGCACAAATCCCACGATGATCGCCCACAACCAGCCCATGGCTGCCTCCTCGTACGGCTCGGGGTGAGCAGTACGGCCAGTCTTGGCGCGGCCCCGGTACGCCGCATGCCAGGTACCGCCGTACGCGTTATGGCCCATCGCGTTCCCCCAGGTGGCAGGGGCCCCGGTCTCGTGGACGGCGGAGACGAGGCGTAACGTGGAGGGTGTCCTGGCCCGGGTCCCCGACGGGGGCGGACGGGTACGGGCAGGGGGAGAGTCCGATGCGGGCGGATGGTGGAATGTGATGCGGAAGCTGCGCTCGAGCGGCCACTCCGAGGTGTTCCGGATCACCGGGGCCCGGGCGAGTCTCGAGGAGGATGTGCGCGGCCGGCAGCGACGGTACGTCATCTCGATGTCGATCCGGACGCTGTCGGTGATCCTTGCGGCCTCCCTGTGGAACGTCGAACGGCACGTCGCGATCGTGGCGTTGGTGCTCGGGGCGGTGCTGCCGTACATCGCCGTGGTGATCGCCAACGCGGGGCGCGAGAATGCGCCGTCTCTGCCGTCGACCTTCGTGACCGCACATGTGCGACCGATGATCGCGCCACCGCGGACGAATGACGGTTTCGCGGAATCCGTCCCGGAAGATGTGGCGGGTGACTCGGAACCCGGCGCACAAAGCAAACCCCGTGACGGGGTGTGATGCGGCGGACGGGTTCGTTCCGGAAGTCGACTCCGCGCCAAGCTCAGGAAAAGCTCAGATCAATAGTGTTGTTCCGGTGCCGGGCGACGGGTTACCCGTGACATACTTCGTAGGCGCTCCGCATCCCCCGTCGGAGCGACGGACCGACGCCGGGCAGCTCCCCCCGTGGCTGCTCGGCGTCGCCTTTTTGTGCGCGACTTGTGAGACGTATCTGTGAGTGACACACCTATCTGTTCTGCCAAGGGTTGCCGGGCCGACGCCGTGTGGGTGCTGGCGTGGAACAACCCGAAGATTCATACGCCGGAGCGGCGAAAGACATGGCTCGCGTGCGAGGAGCATCGCGAGCATCTGTCGCAGTTTCTCGGGGTGCGGGGGTTTTTGAAGGACGTTGTCCTGCTGACGGAATGGGAAGAGGCTTCCTCAGCCACCGATGGCTGACATCGGCCGGTCCGGCTGCACGAACGACGGATCGTCCAGGCCCGCTCCCGCCTTCTTGC
>NZ_JBNGGG010000072.1:0-27987 GCF_049974585.1 Streptomyces sp. UG1
TCCGCTACGAAGCGACCGTGCTGGTCGCAGCCATCAACGAGTGGCTGTGACCAGCACTTTCACAACAGGCCCTAGGCCGTCCGGCGGGCGTCGAGGAACGCCTCCAGGCCTGCCAGGTCGTCGGTGTTGAGGTGGTCGACGCCGGCGGCGAGCAGCTCGCCCCACAGGGCCTCCCGCGCGGGGCCCGCCGCGTCCGGGGTGGCCCAGAACCGCACCCTCTGGCCACGGGAGTGCGCGGACCGGACGATGCCGTGCAGCTTGTGCCGCTCGGCGTCCGGGAAGGCGCCCACGCCGCGCCAGGTGAAGTTGAGCGTCCAGTTGTCGCTGATCAGCGGGACGAAGGAGGCGGGCGCGGAGGTGCCGAGGTCGGACAGGCGGCCGTCGTAGAAGGCGCGGCGCACTCTCTGGGCCTCCATCGGCGTACGGGCGGCGCGGTCGCCGGAGATCACGGCGGTGACCGGGCCCGGGAACACCCGGCCGTGGGCGTATGTCGTGAACAGGTGCCGGTAGCGCCGCAGGTGCCTGTCGAGTTCGAGGTACGTCGAGGAGCCCTCGGTCTTGATGTCGATCAGTAGCTGGACCGGCCTGCGGTAACCCCGGTACACGGAACCGCGGTTGGCCTTGACGCGGGCGGCCAGCGGGTCGAGGTAGAGGGACTCCAGGGTGCGGCCGGGGTCGAGGTCCTCGGGGTCGTGGGCGACGAGGAGCTGGTCGCCGACCAGGTAGATGTCGGCCTCGACGCTGCCGAAGCGGTGGTCGAGGGCGTCGAGGAGGGGACGCGGGTGCTCGTAGTCGTTGTGCGCGTGCGCCCGCCACAACGGGCGCGGGCCGTGCTTCTGTTCGCCCGCCAGCGCGCGGGTGGCGGGCAGGGCGACCGTGCCCGCGAGGGCGGCGCCGAGGGTGGTGAGGGCTCTGCGACGGGTGGTGAGGGCCATGCTCTGCCTCCCTGGTAGGGCCGGATGGAACCGTTGTGAGTATGCGATTCCGAGGGGCCCGAACAGCAGTGCCCGAGCGGGGAGTTGGCCGGACCGCCGTCCCGCGTTCACTTCCTCCGTACAGGGCACACGAAAAAGCCCGCCCCAGGTGGGGCGGGCTTTTCGCGGGCTTCGCTCAGGTGTGGGTCAGGGAGCTTGCAGGTCGATGAATCCGGCCAGTGCCTCGCGGTGGGCGCCCGCGGTGCCGTAGGCGATGGAGTCCGCCTTGGCCCGCTTCAGATACAGATGCACCGGGTGCTCCCAGGTCATCCCGATACCGCCGTGCAGTTGCAGGGCCTCCTCGGCGGCGTGCACGGCGACGGGCGCCGCGTAGGCCTGGGCGACGGCGACCGCCACCTCGACGTCCTCGCCGGTCGCCAGCGCGTCGGCGGCGCCCCGGGCGGCGGCGCGCAGGTTGACGACCTCCAGCCACAGCCCGGCGAGCCGGTGCTTGAGGGCCTGGAAGCCGCCGACGGGGCGGTTGAACTGCTTGCGCTCCTTCAGGTAGCGGACCGTCTCGGTCAACGTCCATTCGGCGAGCCCTAGTTGCTCGGAGGCGAGCAGCCCGGCCCCGGCGCTCAGGCCACGTCGTACGGCGGGCTCGGCGTCCCCGAGCAGTCGGCCGGGCGCGCCGTCCAGGGTGACCGTCGCGACGGGCCGGGTCAGGTCCAGGGACGCCTGCGGGGTGACGGTCACCGCGTCGGCGTCCACCGCGTACAGCCCGCCGTCGTCCGCGGGCACCAGCAGCACATCGGCGGCGGACGCGTCCGCGATACCGGTCAGCTCCCCGTGCAGGGCGCCGCCTTCATGCCGTACGACCTGGTAGGCGCCGCCGGCAACGACGTTCAGCGCGACGCCGAGGGCGCCGATCCGCCGCCCGGACGCCAGCTCGGCGAGCAGGCCGCCTTCGGCCGTGCAGGCGAGCAGCGCCTCGGTGGCGACCACGGCGCTGGTGAGATACGGCACCGGAGCGACCGCGCGCCCCAGCTCCTCCAGTACGACGGCGACCTCGCGGTGCGTGGCACCCTGGCCGCCCTTGTCCTCCGGGACCAGGAGCCCGGCCAGGCCCATCCCGTCGGCGAGCGCCTTCCAGGCCGCCAGGTCGTGCGGGGTGTCCGACTCGGCGCGGGCGATGACGCCGGGCGCGTCGCAGTGGTCGGTGAGCAGGTCCCGTACGGCGGCCCGCAGCGCCTCTTCCTCCTCCGAGTACAGCAGGTCGGGCTGTGTGCTCATCGGGACAGGTCCTTCCACGCGACGTCCTTGTCGGTGCGCGGCTCGGCGGGCAGCCCGAGGACGCGCTCGGCGACGATGTTCAGCAGGACCTCGCTGGTCCCGCCCTCGATGCTGTTGCCCTTGGAGCGCAGATAGCGGTAGCCGGCGTCGCGGCCGGTGAAGTCCACCAGCTCGGGGCGGCGCATGGTCCAGTCGTCGTACAACAGGCCTTCCTCGCCGCGGAGTTCCACCTCCAGGCCGCTGATCTCCTGGTTGAGGCGGGCGAAGGCGAGCTTCATGCCGGCGCCCTCGGGGCCGGGCTGGCCGGCGACGAGCTGCTGGCGCAGCCGCTCCGCGGTGAGGCGGGAGACCTCGGACTCGACCCACAGCTTCAGCAGCCGCTGGTGCAGATCGTGGGTGCGCAGCTCGGGCCGTTCACGCCAGGTCTTCGCGACCGGGCCGATCATGCCGCCCTCGCGGGGCAGCCGCATGCCGCCGATGGCGACGCGCTCGTTGTTCAGCGTGGTCTGCGCGACCTTCCAGCCGGCGCCGATCTCGCCGAGGCGCCGCGTGTCCGGGATGCGCACGTCGGTCAGGAAGACCTCGTTGAACTCGGCCTCGCCGGTGATCTGGCGCAGCGGCCGGACCTCGACGCCGGGGTCGGTCATGTCGCACAGGAAGTAGGTGATGCCCGCGTGCTTGGGCACGTCCGGGTCGGTGCGGGCGATGAGGATGGCCCAGCGGGCGAGGTGGGCACTGGAGGTCCACACCTTCTGCCCGTTGACGACCCAGTCGTCGCCCTCACGGACGGCCCGCGTCCCGAGCGCCGCGAGGTCCGATCCGGCGCCGGGCTCGCTGAAGAGCTGGCACCAGACCTCCTCGCCGGTCCACAGGGGCCGCAGATAGCGCTGCTTCTGCTCCTCGGTGCCGTACTTGAGGACGGTCGGCGCGGCCATGCCGAGGCCGATGCCGATGCGGCGCGGCTCGTTGTCGGGGGCTCCGGCGGCCTCCAGTTCGGCGTCCACGACGGCCTGGAGGAAGCGGGGCACGCCGAGTCCGCCGAGGCCCTCGGGGTAGTGCACCCACGCCAGCCCGGCGTCGAAGCGAGCCCGCAGGAAGTCCAGGCGCTCGGTGGTGGCCGGCGGATGGGCGGCCAGCAACTCCTCGGTTCGGCGGCGCAGTTCGGCGGCGTCGATCATGCCGCTCCTCCTTCGGTGAGCCCCGGGAGCACGGCGACGCGCCCCGTGGTGACGCCGTCGGCGACCCGCTGCACGGCGGCCGCGGCCCCGCCCAGCGCAACGCGCTCGCTGACCAGCGGCTTGATGGCCCTCCGTGAGGCCAGTTCGGTGAGCTGCTCGTGGCAGTGCTGGATCAGCTTCGGGTTCTTGGTGTTGTACAGGCCCCAGTGCAGACCGAGGATCGAGTAGTTCTTCACCAGGGCGTGGTTGAGCGCCGGGCTGGGGATCGCCCCGCTCGCGAAGCCGACGACCACGATCCGTCCCTCGAAGGCGACGGCCTTGGCGGACTGGGCGTAGGCCTGACCGCCGACCGGGTCGTAGATGACGTCGGCGCCCCGGCCGCCGGTGGCCTCCTTGACGGCGCCGATGACGTCCTCGGCGCGCCGGTCGACGACCACGTCACAGCCCAGTTCCCGTGCCACGGCGGCCTTTTCGGCGCCGCCCACGACACCGATGACCCGCGCGCCGGCCGCCTTCCCGAGCTGCACGGCCGCGCTGCCGACCCCTCCTGCGGCAGCGTGGACCAGCAGCGTCTCGCCGGCTTCCAGACCGGCCCGGCGGTGCAGGCCGAACCAGCCGGTCTGGTAGCCGATGTGCAGGGCGGCGGCCTCGGCGTCGTCCAGCGTCTCCGGCGCGGGCAGGACGGCGGCGGCGTCCGCCACGGCGTACTCGGCGAAGCCGCCGTACGGCAGCGCGGGATTGGCGATCACGCGGCGCCCGTCCTCGGTCTCGCCGCAGATCTCCACGCCCGGCGTGAACGGCAGTGGCGGCCGGACCTGGTACTGGCCCCGGCACAGCAGCGCGTCCGGGAAGTTGATGTTCGCGGCGCGCACCTTCAGCAGGACCTGGCCGTCACCGGGCGTGGGCGTCCCGACGTCCTCGAGGCGCATCACCTCGCTCGGCTCGCCGTTCTCGTGCACTTGCCATGCCTGCATGCGGTGCCTCCACGGGGGACTGCGTCGTCTGACCGGGGTCGGTTCGCATACTAAGCGGTCGCTTGCAGTGGAGGGAACAGTCAGATGCGTCACGGCCGCTTCGGGCGCGCCCGCACATGCATCCGCTCCCCCTGCGGCCCGAAGAGGCTCAGGAACTCCACCGGCCCCTCCCCCGTCGACCCGAACCAGTGCGGCACCCGGGTGTCGAACTCGGCGGCCTCCCCCGCGGCCAGCACGATGTCGTGATCTCCCAGCACCATCCTCAGCCGCCCCGACATCACATACAGCCACTCGTAGCCCTCATGGGTCCGCGGCTCCGGCTCTGCCGTCTCCTGCGGCACCAGCACCTTGAAGGCCTGAAGCCCGCCGGGCTGCCGGGTGAGCGGCCAGTACGTGCGTCCATGCCGCCTGATCGGCTCGGCCCGCACCCGGGGGTCGCGCACCTTGGGAGCGGCCACCAGTTCGTCCAGCGCCACCTCGTGCGCCCGCGCGATCGGCAGCAGCAGTTCGAGGCTGGGTTTGCGCAGCCCCGACTCCAGCCGCGAGAGGGTGCTCACCGAGATGCCGGTCGCCTCGGAGAGGCCGGCGAGCGTGGCACCGCGCTCCTTGCGGATGCGCCGCAGCCGCGGGCCGACCTCCGCCAGCACGTCGTCCATGTCGTCACTCATGGATCCATACTCCTGGACACGTTGCAGTTTCGGCAAACATGTTTGTCAATGCCGCACCTCTGGGGCGACCGTCTCCGTGGAGGTGGTCACCATGACCGAAACGTACGAAGTGATCGTCATCGGCGGCGGCGCGGCCGGCCTGTCCGCCGCCCTCGTCCTGGGCCGCGCCCGGCGCCGCACCCTGGTGGTCGACGCGGGCGAGCCACGCAACGCGCCCGCCGCGCACATGCAGGGCTATCTGTCCCGGGACGGCATGCCACCGGCTCAGTTCCTGGCCGTCGGGCGGGAGGAGATCGCGCGGTACGGCGTCGAGGTGGTCCGGGACCGGGCGGTGGACGTCACGAAGGGCGACGGCTTCGCCGTGGCCCTCGCGAGCGGCCGTCACCTGCACGCCAGGCGGCTCGTCATCGCCACCGGCCTCAAGGACGAGCTGCCGGACGTCCCCGGCGTCGCCGAGCGTTTCGGCAAGGACGTGCTGCACTGCCCGTACTGCCACGGCTGGGAGGTCCGCGACCAGGCCTTCGGCGTGCTCGCGACGACCCCGCTGAGCGTGCACCAGGCGCTGATGGTGTCGCAGTGGTCGAAGGACGTGACCTTCTTCCTGCACGAGGTCGCCGAGTCCGAACTCTCGGACGACGATCTGCGCCGGCTCGCGGCGGCCGGGGTGAAGGTGGTGCCCGGGGCGGTGGCCGAGCTGGTGGTCGACAGCGACCGGCTCACCGGCGTGCGCATGGCTGACGGCACGGCGCACGCGCGCGAGGTGGTGTTCGTCGCGCCCCGCGCGGTGCCGCAGAACGGGCTGCTTCAGAAGCTGGGCGCCGAGTTCCAGGAGACCCCCTTCGGCGCGTACCCGGTGGTCGACCCGACCGGGCTCACCTCGGTGCCGGGCGTCTGGGCGGTCGGCAACGTGATGGGCTTCTCGGAGCAGGTCGTCAACGCGGCGGCGGGCGGCTACCGGGCGGGGGCCTTCATCAACGGGGAGCTGCTCATGACGGATCTCGACGCCGCTGTGGGGGTGTAGAGCACCCGCCTCCGTTGCAGGATGGCCGCATGCTGCTGACACGGCTGGCGCAAGTGTCCCGAGAGGTCGCCGCGACCTCGGCGCGGTCCCGGAAGATCGCTCTGCTGGCGGAGCTGTTCCGGGACGCCGAGGCGGACGACGTGCCGATCGTCATCCCGTATCTGGCGGGCAAGCTGCCGCAGGGGCGGCTCGGCATCGGCTGGAAGGTGCTGAGCCGCCCGGTCCCGCCCGCCGCCGAGCCGGCCCTGACCGTGCGCGAGGTGGATGCCCGGCTCACGGAACTCGGGAAGGTGTCCGGGGCCGGGTCGCAGGCGGAACGGGCGCGTCTGGTGGGCGAGTTGATGGGCGCGGCCACCGAGGGTGAGCAGCGCTTCCTGTTCGGGCTGATCACCGGCGAGGTCCGGCAGGGCGCGCTGGACGCGGTGGCGGTGGAGGGGCTGGCGGTGGCGACCGGGGCGCCGCCGGCCGACGTACGGCGGGCGGTGATGCTCGCCGGCTCGCTCCAGAACGTCGCCGGGGCCCTGCTCGCGGACGGACCGCGGGCCCTGGACCGCTTCCGGCTCACCGTCGGCCGCCCGGTCCTGCCGATGCTGGCGCACACCGCGCCCTCGGTGCCCGAGGCGGTCGACAAGCTGGGCGCGTGCGCGGTCGAGGAGAAGCTGGACGGCATCCGGGTCCAGCTCCACCGCGAGGGCGACACGGTACGGATCTACACCCGCACCCTCGACGACATCACCGACCGCCTGCCCGAACTGACGGCGGCGGCCATGGAGCTGAGAGGGGAGCGCTTCATCCTGGACGGCGAGGTGATCGCCTTCGACGCCGCGGGCCGCCCCCGCTCCTTCCAGGAGACCGCGGGCCGCGTCGGCTCCCGCGCGGACGTGGCGACGGCGGCGAGGGACGTCCCGGTCTCCCCCGTGTTCTTCGACGCCCTGTCCGTCGACGACCACGACCTGCTCGACCTGCCGTTCACCGAGCGGCACGCCGAGCTGGCCCGTCTGGTGCCCGAGCCGATGCGGGTGCGCCGCACGCTCGTGTCCGGCCCGGACGACCTCGCGCGGGCCGAGGACTTCCTCGCCGAGACCCTGAGGCGCGGCCACGAGGGCGTGGTCGTCAAGGCCCTCGACGCCCCCTACAGCGCGGGCCGGCGCGGCGCCTCCTGGCTGAAGGTGAAGCCCGTCCACACCCTCGACCTGGTGGTGCTGGCCGCCGAGTGGGGCCACGGCCGCAGGACCGGCAAGCTCTCCAACCTCCACCTGGGCGCCCGCACGGCCGACGGCGGCTTCGCCATGCTCGGCAAGACCTTCAAGGGCCTGACCGACGCGCTGCTGACCTGGCAGACCGAGCGGCTCCAGGAGCTGGCCGTGGACAGCGACGGCTGGGTGGTCACCGTACGCCCCGAGCTGGTCGTCGAGATCGCCTACGACGGCCTGCAGCGCTCCACCCGCTACCCGGCCGGCGTAACCCTGCGCTTCGCGCGCGTGGTCCGCTATCGCGAGGACAAGCGGCCGGAGGAGGCCGACACGGTCGAGACGCTGCTCGCGGCCCATCCGGAGGTGCGGCCGTGACCGCGTCCCGGGCGCGGCGCAGCGCGGGCCTGCTGCTCTTCCGCCGCACCGACGACGGCCTGGAAGTGCTGCTCGGGCACATGGGCGGCCCGTTCTTCGCCAAGCGGGACGCCGGGGCGTGGACGGTCCCCAAGGGCGAGTACAACCCCGACGAGCCCGCCTGGGACGCGGCCCGCCGCGAGTTCCAGGAGGAGCTGGGGCTGCCGCCGCCCGACGGGGAGGCCGTACCGCTCGGCGAGGTCAGACAGTCGGGCGGCAAGATCGTCACGGTGTGGGCGGTCGAGGCCGACCTCGACCCGGCGACGGTCGTGCCCGGCACGTTCACCATGGAGTGGCCGCCCCGCTCCGGCCGCACCCAGGAGTTCCCGGAGCTGGACCGGGTCGAATGGCTCGGCCTGGACCGGGCGCGCGAGGTCGTCGTCAAGGCCCAGGCCGCGTTTCTCGACAGGCTGGCGGAGCACTCGGCCTGAGCGGCCGGACACGCGTTGCGGTACCCACCGCGGCGCGGGAAGGTCGAAGCATCAGTCCGTTTCCAGGAGGTCGGTCATGCCCATCGCGACGGTGAACCCGGCGAACGGCGAGACGCTCAAGACGTACGAGGCCATGGGCGAGGAGGAGATCGAGCGCAGGCTCCAGCTCGCCGAGGCCACCTTCCGCACCTACCGCACGACGAGCTTCGTCGACCGCTCACGCCTGCTGCTCCAGGCCGCGAACCACCTGGACGACGATGCCGAGGACGTGGCCCGGGTGATGACCACCGAGATGGGCAAGCCCATCACCCAGGCCCGCGCGGAGACCGCCAAGTGCGCCAAGGCGATGCGCTGGTACGCCGAGCACGCCGAGGAACTCCTCGCCGACGAGGAGCCGGCCGACTCCGACGTGAAGGACTCGGGTGCCTCACGGGTACGGGTGCGCTACCGCCCCCTGGGGCCGATCCTCGCGGTGATGCCGTGGAACTTCCCGCTCTGGCAGGTGATCCGCTTCGCGGCCCCGGCGCTGATGGCGGGCAACGTCGGCCTGCTCAAGCACGCCTCGAACGTCCCCCGGACCGCCCTGTACATCGAGGACCTGTTCCACCGCGCGGGCTATCCGGAGGGCTGCTTCCAGACCCTGCTCATCGACGTGGGGCAGGTGGACGGCATCCTGCGCGACGACCGCGTCAAGGCGGCGACGCTGACCGGCAGCGAGCCCGCGGGCCGAGCGGTCGCCTCCACCTGCGGGGACATGGTCAAGAAGACGGTGCTGGAGCTGGGCGGCAGCGACCCCTACGTCGTCATGCCGTCGGCCGACCTCGACCGCGCGGCGCGGATCGCCGTGACCGCGCGGGCGCAGAACACCGGGCAGTCCTGCATCGCGGCCAAGCGGTTCATCGTGCACACGGACGTCTACGACGCCTTCGCCGACCGGTTCGTCGAGGGCATGAAGGCGCTGGTGGTCGGCGACCCGATGCGGGAGGAGACGGAGGTCGGCCCGCTGTCGAGCGAGCAGGCCAGGACCGGCCTGGAGGAGCTGGTCGACGACGCCACACGCAGCGGTGCGACCGTGCTGTGCGGCGGCCACCAGGTCCGCCGGCCCGAACTGCCCGGCTGGTACTACCCGCCCACGGTGCTCGCCGGCATCACCCGTGAGATGCGGATCCACCGCGAGGAGGCGTTCGGTCCGGTCGCCACGCTGTACCGGGCGGCCGACCTGGACGAGGCGGTGCTGATCGCCAACGACTCACCCTTCGGACTGAGTTCGAACGTATGGACCCGCGACGAGGCCGACGTCGACCGGTTCGTGAGGGATCTGGAGGCCGGAAGCGTGTATGTCAACGGGATGACCGCGTCCCATCCGGCGTTCCCGTTCGGCGGAGTGAAGCGGTCCGGATTCGGACGTGAGCTGTCGGGGCACGGAATCCGCGAGTTCTGCAACATCACTACGGTTTGGCAGGGTGCGTGAGCCCTGCGCGGTTACGATCCCGAGTGTGAACCGCGAAGTTACTCTGCCGCTGATCGTCGATGACCGCGGGACCTTGCAGGTGGCTGCCGCCGATGTGAGCAAGCTGCTGCGTACGGTGGGCGGTCGGTGGGTGCACCTTGTCGAGAACGGGGAGGACGGGCTCGACGAGGACACGGTGGCCGCGCTGACGATCGAGCTGGCGAAGCTCGCCGACCGGATCGACGTGGCGTGCATCGCGCACAGCAGCGGGACTACTCCGTAGGGGTGAAGCCTGGGTATCAGGCGGTCGGTCCGCGCAGCGTGGACCAGAACATCTCCTCGTAGGACTGCAGCAGACGGCCGTACTCCCGCGCACGCGCCTCGTCGACCCGCCCGGCGTCCCGTCCCTCCCGGACCGCGGCGGTCGCCTGCCGCTCCAGCTCCGGGGACGGCTGCGCGAAGAAGTCGAAGAACGCGCACGCCTCGTCGGTGAAGCCGTAGTGGCGCCGCAGGGCCCGCGCGATCGTGGCGCAATAGCCGCCCCAGGCCGAGAAGTTGACCGTGAGGGCGAGCACCGCCTCGGCCGGCTCCGCGTTCAGCGCCAGCCAGGCCACGTACGCGGGATAGGCCTGGCAGCCCGGGAGCGGTGCGTAGGTGAGGTCGCGCTCCTCGGTGACGCCGCACGCCTTCGCGAACGGGCGCAGTCGCTCCGCCGCCAGCGCCTCGCCCTGGGCGAGCAGGGTGAAGAAGGCGGCGGACTCGGGGGCGTCAGGGGTGGCGCGTCGGGCCAGATGGAGGAACGCCCGGCGGTCGGCCGGGATCACCCAGCCCTGTTCGAGGGCGAGAGCCGCGAGGGTGGTGGTGCGGTCGGCCTCGCCACGAGCGATCAGGGCCACCAGGGGGTTGTCCGTCATCGACGTCCTCCATCAACGCGGGCTGCGGCGCTTACCGGATCGGCATACCCGACAACGTACGGGCGATCACCAGCCGCTGGATCTCGCTCGTCCCCTCGAAGATCGTGTAGATCGCGCTGTCGCGGTGCATCCGCTCCACGGGGTACTCCCGTGTGTAGCCGTTGCCGCCGAGGATCTGTATGGCCTGGGCCGTGACCTTCTTCGCCGTCTCGCTCGCGAACAGCTTCGACATCGACCCCTCGGCCGCCGTGAACGGCTTGCCGTTGATCGCCATCCAGGAGGCGCGCCACACCAGCAGCCGCGCCGCGTCGATCTGCGTCCGCATGTCGGCCAGCTCGAAAGCGACACCCTGGTTGTCGATGATCGGCCGCCCGAACTGCTCACGCGTCTTCGCGTAGTCGAGGGCGACCTCGTACGCGGCCCGGGCCGTACCGACGGCCATCGCGCCGACGGCCGGCCGTGAGGCCTCGAACGTGGCCATCGCCGCGTTCTTCACGCTCCCCCACTCTCGGCTTCGCTCGAGCGGGGGGACCCCCATGCCGCCCGCCTTGGCCCGCTCGCGCGCCCGCGCCAGCCGCTCGTCCAGCTTCGCCTTGCCGCCCAGCAGGCAGGAGCCCGGGACGCGCACGTTGTCCAGGATGACCTCGGCGGTGTGCGAGGCGCGGATGCCGTGCTTCTTGAACTTCTGGCCCTGGGACAGGCCCGGCGTGTTCGGCGGGATGATGAAGGACGCGTGGCCCTTGGAGCCGAGGTCCGCGTCGACGACCGCGACGACCACGTGGACGTTGGCGATGCCGCCGTTGGTCGCCCAGGTCTTGGTGCCGTTGATCACCCACTCGTCCTTGGCCTCGTCGTACACGGCACGCGTGCGCATCGAGGCGACGTCGGACCCGGCGTCGGGCTCCGACGAGCAGAACGCGGCAAGCTTGACATCGCCTGCGTCGCCGTACATCTGAGGCACCCAGGTGCCGATCTGCTCTTCGGTGCCGTTGGCGAGGACGCCGACGGCGGCGAGACCGGTGCCGACGATCGACAGGGCGATGCCCGCGTCACCCCAGAACAGCTCCTCCATCGCCATGGGGATGCCGAGGCCGGTCGGGTCGAAGTACTGCTGGGCGTAGAAGTCGAGCGAGTAGATGCCGACCTTCGCGGCCTCCTGGATGACCGGCCAGGGAGTCTCCTCACGCTCGTCCCATTCGGCGGCCGCGGGGCGGATCACATCGGCGGCGAAACCGTGCAGCCAGTCCCGGACCTCCTTCTGTTCATCGTTGAGCTCCATGGTGAACTCGGCCATGTCCCCTCCAGCGGCGTACGTGCATGGCAGCATGCATGCTTGTTACTTGCGGTAACAGTAGTTTGTTACCGGCGAGTAGGTAAAGTCAACCCGCGATGCCCGATCGGCAGCCCGTTCGATGGTTGTGGCAGGTTGGGTGTTAGTTTGCGCAGGCGTCACCGATTCAGTACGGGTGGGGAGAGCTCATGGACACCACACAGCGGACCGATCAGCAGCGGTCCGCCGACCGCCGTCGGCGCGAGCTGCTGGAGGCCGCCGACCGGGTGGTGCTGCGCGACGGCCCACAAGCCTCGATGAACGCGATCGCGGCGGAGGCGGGCATCACGAAGCCCATTCTGTATCGGCACTTCGGCGACAAAGGCGGACTTTACGCGGCGTTGGCCAAACGGCACACGGACGCGCTGCTGGACTCGCTGCGGGCGGCGCTGGACGCTCCCGCGGACCGGCGCGAGCGGGTCGAGGCGACGCTGGACACGTACCTCGCGGCGATCGAGGCGCGGCCTCAGGTGTATCGGTTTCTGATGCATCCCACCGAGGGGGGCCAGACGGCGGATCAGGGATTCGACGTCGGCAAGCACTCGATGCCGTTGCTTCGCACGATGGGCGAGGAGCTGGCCACTGTGATCGAGGAGCGGCTGGATCTCGGGCCGGGCAGTCAGCAGCTCGCCCGGGTGTGGGGGCACGGGATCGTCGGGATGATGCATGCGGCCGGGGACTGGTGGCTGGGGGAACGGCCTTGTTCGCGTGCGGAGTTGGTACGTAGTCTGGCTGATCTTTTGTGGGGACGGTTGGCTGCCGCCGGGGACAAGATGGGCGGTCCGGGGTTCTGACGGTTGCGTTCCGTCACACCGGCCGGCGCCAAGAAGCTCGCGTCACCTGTCGCATCAGTCGACGGTGACGCCACCCTGTCAAACGGTCCGCGTACACCCTGCCCTCCAAGTGGTCGCACTCGTGTTGGAGACAGCGTGCGAAGAAACCCGTCCCATGGATCGTCACCGGCTCCCCCGTAACCGTGAACCCCTCGACCACCGCGTGGTCGTACCGCTCCGTACCGGCCTCCAGGCCGGGCAGGGACAGGCAGCCCTCCGGGCCCCGGATCACCACCCCGTCCGCCTCCACGAGCCGCGGGTTCACCACATGACCGAGGTGTCGTACGTCCTCGTCATCCGGGCAGTCGTAGACAAAGACCCGCAGCGACTGACCCACCTGGTTCGCGGCCAGCCCCACGCCCTGCGCGGCGTACATCGTCGCGAACAAGTCGTCCACCAGTGCCGCCAGTTCCGGGCCGAAGCCGGTGACCTCCTCGCACGGCGCGTGCAGCACGGGGTCGCCGAGCAGGGTGAGGGGCCGAACACGCCCGTGTGTGCCCGGAATGGAGACGTTTCGCATGGCGGCAAGGGTACGGCGATTCGGGAGTGCGAATGGATCTCGATAGGCTGACCACCACCACGTTGCCGTATGGCTTCAGGCGCGGCGCGTACGCAAGGAGGATCGAGAACTGATGGCAGGCAACTCGGACCCGCTCTCGCCGCGGGCCAAGCTCGCCGTGACCGCGGGCAAGGCGGTCGCGGCGGCATCGCGCGCCGCAGGGCGCGGCAGCGGTTCGGTGATCGGTGGCCGGGTGGCGCTCAAACTCGACCCCGACCTCCTCGCCAGGCTCGCCCAGAACCTGGACGTGACCCTGGTGTCGGCGACCAACGGCAAGACCACGACGACGCGGCTCATCGCCGAGGCGCTGCGGGCCGCCGGGCCGGTCGTCTCCAACGCGCTCGGAGCCAACATGCCCGCCGGCATCACCTCGGCCCTCGCGGGCAATTCGGAGGCGCGCTACGGCGTCATCGAGGTCGACGAGAAGTATCTCGCCGGGGTCGCCCGGGACACCGACCCGAAGTGCATCGCGCTGCTCAACCTCTCCCGCGACCAGCTGGACCGGGCCGCCGAGACCCGGATGCTCGCCGAGAACTGGCGTGAAGGGCTCGCGGGTTCGAAGGCCGTGGTCGTCGCCAACTGCGACGACCCGCTGGTCGTGTGGGCCGCTTCCTCGTCGCCCAATGTGATCTGGGTCGCCGCCGGGCAGATGTGGAAGGACGACGCCTGGTCCTGCCCGTCCTGCGGCGGTGTGATGCAGCGGCCGGGCGACGACTGGTTCTGCGGTGAGTGCGGCTTCCGCCGGCCCACGCCGAGCTGGGCGCTGTCCGGGGACCACGTCCTGGACCCGCACGGTTCCGCGTGGCCCATTCACCTTCAGCTCCCCGGCCGGGCCAACAAGGCCAACGCCGCCTCCTCGGCCGCCGTGGCCGCCGTCTTCGGGGTGCCGCCGCAGGTCGCCCTGGAGCGCATGTACCAGGTGCAGGCCGTCGCCGGGCGCTACGACGTCGTGCAGTTCGAGGGACGCGATCTGCGGCTGCTGCTCGCCAAGAACCCGGCCGGCTGGCTGGAGACGTTCTCCCTGATCGACCCGCCGCCGACCCCGGTGATCCTCTCCGTGAACGCGCGCAGCGCCGACGGCACCGACACCTCCTGGCTGTGGGACGTCGACTACACCCGGCTGAGCGGGCACCCGATCTGTGTCATCGGCGACCGCAGGCTCGACCTCGCGGTGCGCCTGGAGGTCGCGAACCAGCAGTTCCAGGTCTGCGACAACCTCGACCAGGCCGTGCAGAAGTGCCCGCCGGGCCGGATCGAGGTCATCGCCAACTACACCGCCTTCCAGGACCTGCGCCGCCGGGTCGGCAACTGACCACCAGACTTCAGGGGACTTAAGTGAGCGACAACCAACTGCGGGTCGTCTGGGTCTACCCCGACCTGCTCAGCACCTACGGCGACCAGGGCAACGTCCTCGTCGTGGAGCGCCGCGCCCGCCAGCGCGGCCTCGACGTGGCCCGGCTCGACGTGCGCAGCGACCAGTCGATCCCGACCTCCGGCGACATCTACCTCATCGGCGGCGGCGAGGACCGCCCGCAGCGCCTCGCGGCCGAGCGGCTGCGCCGGGACGGCGGTCTCAGCCGCGCCGTCGAGAACGGCGCCATCGTGTTCTCGGTGTGCGCCGGCTACCAGATCCTCGGGCACGAGTTCATCAACGACCTCGGGCAGCGCGAGCCCGGGCTAGGGCTGATCGACGTGGTGTCCGTGCGCGGCGAGGGCGAGCGGTGCGTCGGCGACGTGCTCGCCGACATCGACCCGCGCCTGGGGCTGCCGCCCCTGACCGGCTTCGAGAACCACCAGGGCGTCACCCACCTCGGCCCGACCGCCCGCCCCCTGGCCCAGGTCCGCCTCGGCAAGGGCAACGGCACGGGGGACGGCACGGAGGGCGCGTACAACGACACCGTCTTCGGCACGTACATGCACGGCCCGGTGCTCGCCCGCAACCCGCTGATCGCCGACCTGCTGCTGAAGCTGGCGCTCGACGTGAACGCGCTGCCCCCGACGGACGACCGCTGGTACGAGGCGCTGCGCAACGAGCGCATCGCGGCTGCGCAGCAGCCTGCCTGACGGGGCTAGTACACCCTGGCTCCAGCCTGCCGTCACCAGCCCGTCTGTCGGGGCGTCCGCACAGGTGAGCGGGGTCGTCCAGCAGTCGGACGCACGGTTCGGCCCCGCCCTCCGATGCCGCTAGGGTGGCGGGGATTCGAGCCGGACAGCGTGGTCCGGTCCCGGCCCACGTGAAGAAGGTTTTTCGGGCTATGCGCATTGGTGTCCTCACGTCCGGCGGCGACTGCCCCGGCCTGAACGCCGTCATCCGGTCCGTCGTGCACCGCGCCGTCGTCGACCACGGCGACGAGGTCATCGGCTTCCGGGACGGCTGGAAGGGCCTGTTGGAGTGCGACTACCTCAAGCTCGACCTCGACGCGGTGAGCGGCATCCTCGCCCGCGGCGGCACCATTCTCGGCTCCTCCCGGGTCCAGCCCTCCCATCTGCGGGACGGTGTGGAGCGGGCCAAGGGCCACGTCGCCGAGCTCGGCCTCGACGCGATCATCCCGATCGGCGGCGAGGGCACCCTCAAGGCCGCCCGGCTGATGTCGGACAGCGGCCTGCCCGTGGTGGGGGTGCCGAAGACCATCGACAACGACATCGCGGTCACCGACGTCACCTTCGGCTTCGACACCGCGGTGACCGTGGCGACCGAGGCGCTGGACCGGCTCAAGACCACCGCCGAGTCCCACCAGCGGGTGCTGGTCGTCGAGGTCATGGGCCGGCACACCGGCTGGATCGCGCTGCACTCCGGCATGGCGGCCGGCGCGCACGCCGTCGTCGTCCCCGAACGGCCCTTCGACATCGACGAGTTGACCCGGGTCGTCGGGGACCGGTTCCAGGCCGGCAAGCGCTTCGCGATCGTCGTGGCGGCCGAGGGGGCCAAGCCGAAGGCCGGGACCATGGAGTTCGACGAGGGCGGCAAGGACATCTACGGGCACGAGCGGTTCGCCGGGATCGCCCGCCAGCTCTCGATCGAGCTGGAGGAGCGCCTCGGCAAGGAGGCGCGGCCGGTGATCCTGGGGCATGTGCAGCGTGGCGGTACGCCCACCGCGTACGACCGGGTGCTCGCGACCCGGTTCGGGTGGCACGCGGTGGAGGCCGTGCACCGGGGTGAGTTCGGGAAGATGACGGCGCTGCGGGGAACCGACATCGAGACGGTGTCGTTGGCCGAGGCCGTTCAGACGCTGAAGACCGTTCCCCAGGACCGGTACGACGAGGCCGAGTGCGTGCTCTGAGCAGCGCGCTGTGACTGCCCCCGGTGACCGCGGTCGCCGGGGGCGGTTCTAGTCTGTGGGGGACAGACAGCGCACAACCCCCACGAATCAGGAGCCGCCGGATGGATCACAGCGGGCACGGCATGATGATGGATCTGCCGCCGTTCACGCTGGGGCGGGGGCTCGCGTGGTCCGCGGACCCGTTCTTTCTCGTGGCCTGTCTCGCGGGGCTCGCGCTTTACGGGTGGGGCGTCGTACGGCTGCGGCGGCGCGGGGACAAGTGGCCCGTGGGGCGGACCGTCTCCTATGTCATCGGTGTGCTGACCGTGCTGCTCGTCATGTGCACCGGGCTGAACGACTACGGAATGGTCATGTTCAGCGTGCACATGGTGCAGCACATGGTGATCAGCATGCTGTCGCCCATTCTGATCCTGCTGGGCGCGCCCATCACCCTGGCCCTGCGCGCGCTGCCGCCTGCCGGACGGGGGCGCAAGGGGCCGCGGGAACTGCTGCTGGCCCTGCTGCACAGCCGGTACATGCGGATCATCACGCATCCGGCGTTCACCATTCCGATGTTCATCGCGAGCCTCTACGCGCTGTACTTCACCGCGCTCTTCGACTTCCTGATGGGCTCCAAGCCGGGGCACATCGCGATGATGGTGCACTTCCTGGCCGTGGGCGTGGTGTTCTTCTGGCCGATCATCGGTGTCGATCCGGGGCCGCACCGGCCGGGGTATCTGATGCGGATGCTGGAGCTGTTCGCCGGTATGCCGTTCCACGCGTTCTTCGGTATCGCGTTGATGATGGCGTCGTCGCCGATGGTCGAGACGTTCGAGAACCCGCCCGCCTCGCTCGGCATCGACGCGCTCTCGGACCAGAACGCGGCCGGCGGTATCGCCTGGGCGTTCAGTGAGGTGCCGTCCGTTCTGGTGCTGATCGCGCTGCTGTTCCAGTGGTATCGCTCGGAGCAGCGGCAGGCGCGGCGCAAGGACCGGGCCGCCGACCGCGACGGCGACAAGGAACTCGAGGCGTACAACGCCTATTTGGCCTCATTGAACGCACGCGGAAACTGAGGAAACCGAAAGGCTTCGCCTTTCAGTAGCATGAAGCGCGTCAGGGGGAACCGCCGGGGGGAGCGGTAATGGCGCTTCGTTTTTTCGTACGCAGGTTCGCTTTTCTGTTGGTCTTCGTACTCGCGCTGAGCGGTTGCGACCGGGACGCGTCCTTGTTGGTGGTGAAGGCGGTCGCCGCGGGAGTTCCTTCGTCGGCGCCCTTCTTCGCCGAGAGCCAGGGGCTCGGGCGCGATGATGCGCGGGTCGCCACGGCCCAGGCCGGGCACGGTGGTCTTCAGCAGGGGGATACGCCGGGTCTGTACGGAGGGTCGAAGCAGCCGGCGATCTGCGATGTCGTACGGCTGAAGGCGTTCCTGACCGATCCCGCCAATGAGCGCAAGGCGCAGGCGTGGGCCACCGCGCTCTCCCTCGCCACGGACGAGATTCCCGGATATCTGGACCGCCTCACACCTGTTCTCCTGCGTCACGACACTCTCGTGAAGAATCACGACTACAAGAAGGGGAAGGCCGTCCCCTTCAACGCGTTGCTTCAGTCGGGAATCGCGATTCTCGTCGATGAGCAGGGCCTTCCGGCTGTGAAGTGTTCGTGCGGAAATCCGCTGCGCCCCTTCGAGGGGGACACGACCGGGATAAAGGTCGAGTTCGACGACCGTAATGCGCAGTGGAAGGGATACGAGAAGTCGTCCGTGGTGGCCGTGCGGCCCGCGCCGCGGAAAGTGGAGCGGCTCGCTCTCGTCGACGTCCATGAACCGGACCGGGGCATCGAGCGTCCCGTCGGGACGACCGGGGGCGACGACACCTCGTTCGACACGCGTGAGCGGCGGACGGTGCCCGACCTCGCCGGAGCGACCTTCGGGCAGGCGAGCCGGCGGCTGGCCGGCCAGGGGCTGGCGGTCACCGCCGAGGGCGGAGGGCTGCCGCCGGACGGCGCCCGGGTGACGGCGTCCGATCCGCCGCCCGGGACCGAGCTGCGGTTCGGGGAGTACGTGACGCTGAGCGTGGCCGGCGACGGCTCCGGCGGGACGGCGACCACTCCGCCGGGCTCGGAGACGGCCCGGCCGACGCGGGATCCGTCGGACTCGACACCGGCGAAGCCGACCGAGTCGGCAAAGCCGACGACGTCGTCCACCGCCACGCCGTCGTCGCCGCCCGCGTCGACTCCCCCGCCCTCGTCTCCAGGAAGCTCCGAGTCCTCCAGCTCCAAACCGTCCGGTCCGGCACCCACGAGCAGGCCTCCGTCCACGGGAGCGTCATCCGCACCGCCCACCTCCGACCCGCCTCCGCCACCACCGACCAGCTCACCCCCGAAGACCACGAGCGCGCCCCCGACCAGCGCCCCGGTCACCACCAGCGCGCCGCCGCCCGAGACCAGTGGGCCCGCCACCACCGAACCGGTGACCGGCACCCCCTCCACCGACGGGCCCAGCGCGAGCACGACCACCGCCTAGCAACCCCGCACGCAGCGCACCCGCAGAACCCGGGAGTCACCGGATGCCTTCAGGATCACCGACGTCGGGAGTGGGCCGGGTCATCGCCGGCCGGTATCTGCTGCTGAACCCGCTCGGCAGCGGCGGTATGGGCCATGTCTGGCTCGCGCACGACCAGAGACTGGCCTGCGAGGTCGCGCTCAAGGAGATCGTGTTCCGGGACCCGGTCGAGGCCGACGAGCGCGAGGCCCGGGTGGCCCGCGCCCGCGCGGAGGCACGGCACGCGGCGGGGCTGCGCGGGCATCCGCATGTGGTGACCGTGCACGACGTGCTGGAGCACGAGGGGCTGCCGTGGATCGTCATGGAGTACGTCGAGGGCGCCGTCAACCTGCGTGACCTGGTCGAACAGCGCGGCCCGCTGGCGCCCGCGGAGTGCGCCCGGATCGGGCTCGCCGTGCTGGACGCGCTCACCGCCGGGCACGAGCGGGGCGTGCTGCACCGGGACGTGAAGCCGGCGAACATCCTGCTGGCGCCGGACCGCACGGGGGCGCCGTACGGCCGTGTGCTGCTCACCGACTACGGCATCTCGGTGCAGCCGGACGCCGGTGAGACGCGGTACACGCTGGGGTCGGTGCTGGTGGGCACGGCGGGCTATCTGGCGCCGGAGCGGGTCACGGGCGGGGCGCCCACGCCGGCCACCGATCTGTTCTCGCTGGGCTGCACGCTGTACTACGGAGTCGAGGGCCGGGGTCCCTTCGAGCGCGAGTCGCACCTGGCGGAACTCACCGCCGTGGTCATGGAGGAGCCCCGGGTGGCCTCGCGGGCGGGGGCGCTGGTGCCCGTGCTGCGGGCGCTGCTGGAGAAGGATCCGGAGCGGCGGATGCCGGCCGCTCAGGCGGAGGCGGCGCTGTCGCGGATCGTCGTTCCGGAGGCCGACGCCTACGCGCGGACGCAGACCGATCTCGGTTCGCAGCCGCACTGGGGCGGCGCGCCGCCCGCGGGGCCGGTGCCGGAGGCGGTGGGGTTCGGCCCGCTGCCCGGGTCCGAGCCGCCGGGCGGCGCGCCCCGGACCGGTCCTCGCGTCCTCCACGCGGTCATCGCCGGACTGCTCGGGCTGGCGCTCGCGGGTGCCGGCGTCTGGTACGCCCTGTCCCAGCAGTCGGCCACCGGCGGGACGGCGCGGCCGTACGGTGACGCCGTCGGACTGGGTGCGCCGCTGAAGGACGGTGACTGTGTGCTCGCCGACTGGCCCGGCGCGGCCGCCTTCCGGGGCACGCCCCGGCTGAGTCTGGACCCGAGCTGCCGGGAGCGGGCGCCCGACGGGCAGGTGATGGCGTTCGTCGCGGCCGCGTCCGCCGCCGAGGCTCGGCAGCAGGGGCCGGCGGCGTGCGAGGAGCGCACGGCGGAGGTCCGGGAGAAGCTGGCGGATGTGCGCAGTTTCGCCGTCGTGCCGACCGAGGCGGGGTTCGAGGCCGCCGGGCGGCGCACCGCCTGTCTGGTGCTGGGCGCGCACGGGCCGGTGTACGGGCCGCTGGGCGAGCACCGCGAGGAGGGGTCGGCGTTCGCGGACACCGCGACCATGCAGCGGCGGGACTGCCTGGACGTGCGCTCCCCCCGGGACGCGCGGCTGGTGTCCTGCGCCGGGGCGCACGACCAGCAGGTGCTCGGGTTCGCCCGGCTGGGCCCCGATGTCACGCTGAGTGAGGCGCGTACGGAGTCGGACACGGCGTGTGCCCGTCAGGTTCCGCCGCGCGACTTCGGATTCGATCCTTCCGTGTACACGGCGGGCTCCTGGACCAGCGAGGGGTCCTGGAAGTCGGGGTCTCATTTCGTCGTGTGCACCGTCCGGAAGCAGAACGGGGGCACCATGGAGGGGGACGAACCTTAGGAGGGTGTTGCGATGCCCGGTTCTACGGACAGTTCTACGAAGACCATGGGGGTGCTCACCGTCGGCGGCCTCGTCATGGTGACGGCCTACACGGTGGCGCTGGGGAGCAATGGCTGGTTGTGGTTCGGGTGGGTGGTGCTGGGTCTGATCACGCTGGGGATGGTGGTCAGCCGCAGCACCTGAGCCTCACTCCCGGGTGAGCCGCCCGGCGGAGTGCACGCCCGGCTGGTACTTCGGCAGCCGGGCGGTGACCTTCATGCCCGCGCCCAGGGCGGTCTCGATGACAAGGCCGTAGTCGTCGCCGTAGACCTGCCGGAGCCGGTCGTCGACGTTCGACAGGCCGATGCCGCCCGACGGGCTGACCTCGCCCGCGAGGATGCGGCGTAGCAGGACGGGGTCCATTCCGGCGCCGTCGTCCTCGATCACGACGAGGGCCTCGGCGCCGGCGTCCTGTGCGGTGATCTGGATGTGGCACTTGTCGGCCTTGCCCTCCAGGCCGTGCTTGACGGCGTTCTCGACGAGCGGCTGCAGGCACAGGAACGGCAGGGCGACCGGCAGCACCTCCGGGGCGATCTGGAGGGTGACGGAGAGGCGGTCGCCGAAGCGTGCCCGCACCAGCGCCAGGTAGTGGTCGATGGCGTGCAGTTCGTCGGCCAGGGTGGTGAAGTCGCCGTGCTTGCGGAACGAGTAGCGGGTGAAGTCGGCGAACTCCAGGAGCAGTTCGCGGGCGCGCTCGGGGTCGGTGCGCACGAAGCTGGCGATCACGGCGAGCGAGTTGAAGATGAAGTGCGGGGAGATCTGGGCCCGCAGCGCCTTGATCTCGGCCTCGATCAGCCGGGTGCGGGACTGGTCCAGGTCGGCCAGCTCCAGTTGCACGGACACCCAGCGGGCCACCTCGCCCGCCGCGCGCACGAGCACCGCCGACTCCCGGGGCGCGCAGGCGACGAGGGCGCCGTGCACGCGGTCGTCGACGGTGAGCGGGGCGACGACCGCCCAGCGCACCGGGCAGTCGGGGGTGTCACAGCTGAGCGGGAAGGCCTCGCCGCGGCCCGAGTCGAGGGGGCCGGCGAGGAGTTCCATGATCTGCGTACGGTGATGGCCGCCGACCCCGTCCCAGACCAGGACGTCCTTCTGGTCCGTCAGGCACAGCGCGTCGGTGCCGAGGAGTGAGCGCAGCCTGCGGGCCGACCTGCGGGCGGTCTCCTCGGTGAGGCCGGCCCGCAGCGGGGGTGCGGCGAGCGAGGCGGTGTGCAGGGTCTCGAAGGTGGCGTGCTCGACGGGGGTGCCGAGGTCGCCGAGGTTCTCGGGGCGGGCGGTGCGCCGGCCGAGCCAGAAGCCTGCGGCGAGCAGCGGGAGGATCGCCACGCACAGGCCCGCGATGAATCCGCTCATGCCGTCACCTCCGCCCGCAGCTCCTCCGGCAGATGGAACCGCGCCAGGATCGCCGCCGTGCCGGGCGGCACCCGGCCCGGGGTGGCCAGGGACACCAGGATCATCGTGAGGAAGCCCAGCGGCACCGACCAGAGCGCGGGCCAGGCGAGCAGCGCGTGCAGCGCGCCGGCCCCCGGGAAGCCGGCCATCGTCGCCGCCACCGCGAGCAGCGCGGAGCCGCCGCCCACCAGCATCCCGGCGGCGGCGCCGGGCGGGGTGAGCCGGCGCCACCAGATGCCGAGGACGAGCAGCGGGCAGAAGGAGGACGCCGACACCGCGAAGGCCAGGCCCACCGCGTCGGCGACGGGCAGCCCGCCGACCAGGACGCTCGCGGCGAGCGGTACGGCCATGGCGATGACGGTGCCGAGCCGGAAGTGCCGGACGCCGCGCGAGGGGAGCACGTCCTGGGTGAGCACGCCCGCGACGGCCATGGTCAGGCCGGACGCCGTGGACAGGAACGCGGCGAAGGCGCCGCCCGCGACCAGCGCGCCGAGCAGATCCCCGCCGAGGCCGCCGATCACGCGGTCGGGCAGCAGCAGGGCGGCGGCGTCCGCGTCGCCGGTGAGGGTGAGTTCGGGGGCGTAGATGCGGCCGAGGGCGCCGTAGACGGGCGGCAGGAGGTAGAAGGCGCCGATCAGGCCGAGGACGGCGACGGTGGTGCGGCGGGCGGCGACGCCGTGCGGGCTGGTGTAGAAGCGCACGACGACGTGCGGCAGGCCCATGGTGCCGAGGAAGGTGGCGAGGATCAGTCCGTACGTGGCGTACAGCGGGCGTTCGCCGCGGCTCTCGGCCAGCGACGGGGACAGCCCGCCGCCGGCGCTGCGGTCGCGTTCGGGGACCTCGGCGCCCTTGGCGAAGGTCAGGCGGGTGCCGGCCTCGATGCGGTGGGTGCCGGCGGGGAGCTGGAGCCTGTCGTCCTCGTGGTCGCGGCCGTCGACCGTGCCGCTGACGGTGACGGCCAGCGGCCTTTCGAGCTTGAGCTTGAGGGAGTCGTCGACGCGGACGACGCTCTGCTGGCGGAAGGTCGCCGGTTCGTCGAAGGCGTGACGGGGGGCGCCGTCGCCCTGCCAGGCGAGGATCAGGAAGAGGGCGGGGACAAGCAGGGCGGTGAGCTTGAGCCAGTACTGGAAGGCCTGCACGAAGGTGATGCTGCGCATGCCGCCCGCGGCGACGATGGCGACCACGACGACCGCGACGATCACTCCGCCGAGCCAGTCGGGCGCGCCGGCCAGCACGGTCAGCGTCAGTCCGGCGCCCTGGAGCTGGGGCAGCAGATACAGCCAGCCGGTGCCGACGACGAAGGCGCCCGCGAGGCGCCGTACCGCCTGGGAGGACAGCCGGGCCTCGGCGAAGTCGGGGAGGGTGTAGGCGCCGGAGCGGCGCAGCGGGGCCGCGACGAACAGCAGCAGGACCAGGTAGCCGGCGGTGTAGCCGACCGGGTACCAGAGCATGTCGGGGCCCTGGACGAGGAGGAGGCCGGCGATGCCGAGGAAGGAGGCCGCGGAGAGGTACTCGCCGCTGATCGCGGCCGCGTTGAGGCGGGGCCCGACGGTGCGGGAGGCGACGTAGAAGTCGGAGGTGGTGCGGGAGATGCGCAGGCCGAAGGCGCCGACCAGGACGGTCGCGAGGACCACCAGGGCGACGGCGGGGACGGCGTAGCCGGAGTTCATCGGTCTTCTACGAGGCGTACGAAGTCCCGCTCGTTGCGTTCGGCGCGCCGGACGTACCAGCGGGCGAGCAGGACCAGCGGGGCGTAGAGGCCGAAGCCGAGGACCAGCCATACCAGGCCGCGGGCGTCCGGCATGGCCGCGAACAGCAGGGGCAGGGGGCCGATGAGCAGGCCGAGGACCGCGAACACGGTGAGGCCGGCGCGCAGTTGGGTGCGCATCAGCGAGCGGACGTAGGTGTGGCCCAGGGTGGTCTGCTCGTCGATCTCGGTGCGCGGGCGGTAGTAGCCGGAGACGGGGCGGGCGCGCCGGGGCGGTCCGGTGACCACGACGCGGCGTTCGGCGGGGCTCTGGGGCATCGTCACGGCCTCCTCATGAGCAGGTCCCGCAGCTCGCGTGCGTGCCGGCGGCTGACCTGGAGTTCCTCGGAGCCGACCATGACGCTGACGGTGCCCGCGTCCAGGCGCAGCTCGCCGATGTGGCGCAGGGCGACGAGATGGCGGCGGTGGATGCGGACGAAGCCGCGCGAGCGCCAGCGCTCCTCCAGGGTCGACAGGGGGATGCGGACGAGGTGGCTGCCCTTGTCGGTGTGCAGACGGGCGTAGTCGCCCTGGGCCTCGACGTGGGTGATGTCGTCGACGGCGACGAAGCGGGTCACGCCGCCGAGCTCGACCGGGATGTGGTCGGGGTCGGGTTCGCTCACGGGTATTCGGGGCGCGGTGTCGCGCGGCTCGGCGCCCCGCAGTTCGACGACCCGGCGGACCGCCTCCGCCAGGCGCTCCTTGCGCACCGGCTTGAGCACGTAGTCGACGGCCTTGAGGTCGAAGGCATGGACGGCGAAGTCCTCGTGGGCGGTGACGAACACCACGAGCGGCGGCTTGGCGAGGCCGGTCAGCAGCCGGGCCAGGTCGAGGCCGTCGAGGCCGGGCATGTTGATGTCGAGGAAGACGACGTCGATCGACTCCGGGCCGTCGGGTCCCGACTCCAGGGCGCGGTTGATCCGGCGCAGCGCCTCGGTCGCGTCGCCGGCGCCGTCCGCGCTGCCGATGCGCGGGTCCGCGTTCAGCAGGTAGAGCAGTTCCTCCAGCGAGGGGCGTTCGTCGTCGACAGCCAGGGCGCGCAGCATGAACGGGAGTGTAAGAGCAATGGGCGCGCCTGGACATGTGATCTGCGTGGCCATTCGCGCTGGGTGGCGTGCCGCTTACAGTGCCCTCATGAACAGCGGCGCGGCCTCCTTCGACGAACTCGACCGGAAGATCATCACGGCCCTGATGGCGAACGCCCGGACGAGTTTCGCCGAGATCGGCACGAGCGTCGGGCTGTCGGCGACGGCGGTCAAGCGACGCGTGGACCGGCTGCGCGACACCGGGGTGATCACCGGGTTCACGGCCACGGTCAAGCCGTCGGCGCTGGGCTGGCGTACGGAGGCGTATGTCGAGGTGTACTGCGAGGGCGCGGCGCCGCCGCGGCGGCTGGCGGAGGTGGTCCGCAACCATCCGGAGATCACCGCGGCGATGACGGTGACGGGGGGCGCGGACGCGCTGCTGCATGTGCGGGCGCGGGACGTGGAGCACTTCGAGGAGGTGCTGGAGCGCATCCGGGTCGAGCCGTTCATCCGCAAGACGATCAGCGTGATGGTGCTGTCCCATCTGATCCCGGAGAGCCCGGAGGCGGGCGCCAGCCAGCCCGTGCCGAACGGCGCAGCAGACGTGCGCTGACGGGCCGGAAGACGCAGCATTCCTGCGTGGACACGCAATGCTGATTTCTTGTCGCTCGTCGGCGTCGCTTCCTACCTTGGTCTCAATCCTCATTGACACCGTAGGAAGCGGAGGAACCCCTCTGTGCCCGAAACCCGTGTGCCGCGCCGGCGGCGCTTCCTCGTCTGCGAACCCAGACACTTCGCCGTGCAGTACGCGATCAACCCCTGGATGCAGCCCGACGTCCGGGTGGACGTCGATCTGGCCCAGGAGCAGTGGCAGGCGCTGATCCACGCCTACCGTTCCCACGGCCACGCGGTCGACACCCTGGAGCCGGTCGCCGGTCTCCCCGACATGGTGTTCGCCGCGAACTCGGCGGTCGTCGTCGGCGGCCGCGTCTTCGGATCCCTGTTCCACGCGCCCGAGCGCCGCCCGGAGTCCACGCACTACGAGACGTGGTTCAAGACGGCGGGCTTCGACGTGTACCGGCCCGAGTCGGTGTGCGAGGGCGAGGGAGACTTGGTCTGGACGGGCCGGTACGTCCTCGCCGGCACCGGCTTCCGTACCACCCGGGAGGCCCACCGGGAGGTGCAGGAGTTCTTCGGCCACCCGGTGATCAGCCTGACGCTGGTGGACCCGTACTTCTACCACCTGGACACGGCGCTGTTCGTGCTCGACGACGACAACATCGCGTACTACCCGGAGGCGTTCTCGCCGGGCAGCCGTGAGGTGCTCGCGCGGCTGTACCCGGACGCGGTGCTCGCCACCCGCGACGACGCGGCGGCCTTCGGCCTGAACTCCGTGTCCGACGGCCGCCATGTGTTCATCGCGCCGCAGGCCGAGGCGCTCGCCGCGCGCCTCGACGAGCGCGGCTATGTCCCCGTCCCCGTCGACCTGTCGGAGTTCCGCAAGGCCGGCGGTGGCATCAAGTGCTGCACCCAGGAGATCCGCTCATGACCGCGCCCGCGCAGACCCGTCTCTCCACCGATCTGATCCGCGCCGAGGAATCGGTTCTGGCGCACAACTACCACCCGCTGCCCGTGGTCGTCGCCCGTGCCGAGGGCGCCTGGGTGGAGGACGTGGAGGGCCGCCGCTATCTCGACATGCTGGCGGGCTACTCGGCGCTGAACTTCGGGCACCGTCATCCGGCGCTGACCGAGGCGGCGCACGCGCAGCTCGACCGTCTGACCCTGACCTCCCGGGCCTTCCACAACGACCGGCTCGCCGAGTTCGCCGAGCGGCTGGCGGCGCTGACCGGCCTGGACATGGTGCTGCCGATGAACACGGGCGCCGAGGCCGTGGAGAGCGGCATCAAGGTGGCGCGCAAGTGGGCGTACGAGGTGAAGGGCGTTCCGGCGGACCGGGCGACGATCGTGGTGGCGGCCGAGAACTTCCACGGCCGTACGACGACGATCGTGTCGTTCTCCACGGACGAGACCGCGCGGCAGGGCTTCGGCCCCTTCACGCCGGGCTTCCGGATCGTGCCGTACAACGATCTGCCGGCGCTTGAGGCGGCGGTCGACGAGACGACGGCGGCGGTGCTGCTGGAGCCGATCCAGGGCGAGGCGGGTGTCGTCATCCCCGACCACGGCTACCTGGCCGGAGTACGGGAGCTGACCAGCCGGGAAGGCTGCCTGCTGATCGCGGACGAGATCCAGTCGGGCCTCGGCCGCACGGGCCGTACGCTCGCCGTCGAGCACGAGTCGGTCGTGCCGGACGTGCTGCTGCTGGGCAAGGCGCTGGGCGGCGGGATCGTGCCGGTGTCGGCGGTGGTGGCCCGCCGTGACGTGCTCGGCGTCCTGCGGCCGGGCGAACACGGCTCGACGTTCGGCGGCAACCCGCTGGCCGCGGCGGTCGGCACGGCCGTGGTCGAGCTGCTGGAGACGGGCGAGTTCCAGCGCCGGGCCGCCGAGCTGGGCGTGGTCCTGCGGGGCGGCCTGTCGGCGCTGCTCGGCAAGGGCGTCGTCGGCTTCCGGGCGCGGGGCCTGTGGGCGGGCGTCGACATCGACCCCGAGGCCGGCACGGGCCGCGAGATCGGCGAACGCCTGCTGAGGGAGGGAGTCCTGGTCAAGGACACCCACGGCTCCACGATCCGCCTGGCTCCCCCACTGACGATCACCGCGGAGGAGCTGACGGAGGCGCTGGGGGCGCTGGAGAAGGTACTGACGTAGACCGACCGGAACGCCTCGGCAGCCCGGTCCCCGGTCCCCCGGCCCTCGTGCGCGGGGGCGCGGGTGCCGGGTGCGCGGGTGCCCGGGGTGCGGGTGCCGGGGGCTCGGGTGCCGGGTGCGCGGATGCCGGGTGCGCGGATGCCGGGTGCGCGGATGCCGGGTGCGCGGATGCCGGGTGCGCGGATGCCGGGTGCGCGGATG
>NZ_JBNGGG010000073.1:0-27870 GCF_049974585.1 Streptomyces sp. UG1
ATGGCGGCGACCCTCGACCCCGGCCTGCCACGGCATCGCCAACTCCTCGACCAGGCGGGCGAGATGACGTCGAGAGATCCCCGTGAACAGCCGGTGCGCCAGCACCGCCCGATTGACCGTGACCGACACAGACGGATCATGCCACCGGCCAGACACGACGCTCACCCGCAATCACGCACCAACTCGTCACAAGCTGTCTCAATTGGCCGGGTCAGCGAGTCGACGTCGCCGGTTGATCACTGACCTCCTTGCGGACAGACTGCCCTGCATGCGGGTCAATAGGCATGGCCACGGAGACGAAGATCGGGAAGCGGCGATGAGTGCCGGGCTGCCCTTCTTCCGCTATCACCCAGATCCGCTCGCAAGCGGAGCCATCCGCGCGGCCGCCGAGACGTGCGCCTGCTGCGGGCGAAGCACGGGCTGGATCTACACGGCGACCTTCTTTACCGCCCACGAGGTCAGCGGGCGTTTCTGCCCCTGGTGCATCGCCGACGGGAGCGCGGCTGAACGCTTCGCGGGTGAATTCACCGACTCCTACGGGCTCGAGGGCATCAGCGAGGACGTCCTGCATGAGGTCACCCGCCGCACTCCCGGCTTCCACGCCTGGCAGGATCCACACTGGCTCACCCACTGCCACGACGCGGCCGCCTTCGTGGGCGAAGTCGGGTACACCGAGCTGGCAGCACATCCCGAAGCCCTCGACCAACTGCGGGCCGACATGCGCTTCGACGGCTGGCACGACGCGAACGAGCTTGAGCATTTCCTGGCCAACCTGGGCGAGGCGGCGACCGCCATGCTTTTTCTCTGCACCGTCTGCGGCGCCCACCTCGCCTACGCCGACGCATCCTGAAGATCGTCCGTTCTGGCGAGTCTGCGGCGGCAGATGAGGGTGCAGGCGATGCCGGCAAAGCCCTTGTCAGCATGGAGCTTGCCTGCGTCGCCGTCGACCGCACCGGGATCGGATCGGCGGTATGACCTGACCCAGCGGGAGGGGGCCGGGCTGTCGCCCAGTGATCAAGTGGATCTTCAAGCCATACTTGCCCCGGTCGCTCGGACCTTGGGCCACTCCGTAAACCGGCAGTGAGCCGTGGCTCCGGGCAGCCCGAACGAGACGAACGCCAATTCAGATGGATTGTCAGGCCCTCACCGGAACCAGCAGCAAGTCGGGCGAAGGCCAGCAGCGGCAATGAGGAGATCGTGCTTGTTCATCGTCGGCCACGACTCTCCCTGGCGCGGCCTCCTTGAGCGCGAACCACCGTCACCCTCACGTCACGTGAGGGTATGCCCGTGCGACGGGTGACCCCTGGAGATCGGCGACGTGCCGACTCGCTCATCTCGAGCCGTCCCCCTGCGGGCCGGAGGCCGTGGCCGTGCATGCTGGGGCGAGACACCCGCCCGCCTCACCCCGGGCGTCGGCGTCACTCACGGGTGCAGCAGATGCAGGCGGCCGGGCAGGACCTCGATGCGCAGCGGGGCGCGCACATCGCGGGCGGGGGCGCCGTCCACGTCCAACCGGTAGGCACCCCAGGCCCGTTCGAAGCGCAGGCGGCGGATGAGGCGCCTGCCGAAGGACCCGCCGCGCGCCTCCAGCAGGCCCTGATCGGTCAGGGTGATGCGCAGGGGCTGGTCGCCGGGTGCGGTGATCTTCTCGTTGTCGAGGATGAAGCGGGCGTTGCCCGGGTGCGGCTGCGGTGAGACCAGGCTGGCCTCGCGCACCGCGACGCCGAAGCCGCCATCGGAGAAGTGGATGCCGATGACGGGGCTGCGGTGCGTCCCGAAGGCGTTCGGCTCGCCACCGGACCGCCCCGCCCGGCGTTCGACGAGCAGCGGCAGCCGCCACAGAGCCGCGGCCCGCATGGCCTGCTCCGGCTGCGGTCCTCCGGCGTGCACCAGCAGGTCGACCGCCGGGCGCCGAACGCCGCGTTCCGGGCCGCCGCGCGCACCGGCTTCGGGGACCGGGCTCAACTCCGTGCTGCGGACACCCTCTTCGGTCAGGCGTGCGCACAGCAGCCGGGCCCGCTCCCGGTCACCGCGGTTCCAGCCGCGCACTACGGCCAGTGTGGGGCGCGCGGTCGGCAGGGTGCCGGCGAGGTGTACGGCGGCGGCCGCGAGGCGCTCGACGTCCGCCGCGCCCCGGGGGGATCCGGCGTCGGGGGGCGAGGTCGAGAACAGCATGCGGACTCCTTGGGAACTCGGGACGGACGGGCCGGGTGGCGTCGGAAACGCGGCCCGAGGCCGCGCCGGTGAAGTACGGGCCGGTGAGACCTGCGCGCCAGGACATGCCGCTCCTCGCGGGCTGCGGCCGGCGGCCACCTCGCAACGACGGGTCCGCCGCCCCGCCCCTGTGGCCCGAGGCGGGACGAACGACAGCCTTCCGGCCGTTCATCTCTAACCTAACGCGAGAGTCTGGTTCGTGTGAAGCCGGTGGTGGACTGGGTGTACAGGACCTGACTTTTACGTTGAGACAAAGTTGTGCGCCGATGGATTCGGCTGCTTCCGGTCGTGGTGCGCTCAGCGCAGGGCGGCGGCGGGGTCGGAGGCGAGCCAGCCGCGGGCGCCCCAGAAGTCGATCGCTCGGCAGATCGCGCTCAGGCTTTCCCGGGCGCGGTCGCCGCCGTCGCCCCAATGCCCTAGGCACCACTCGGCAAGGCGGTCGGCGGCACCGTCCTCCTCCAGGACGGTCAGCCGGTTGTGCGAGCCGAGATGGATGCCCAGCAGCAGCATCGCGGTGGCATCGGCCTGCCCGGGCCCCTCCCCCATGAAGGCGGCGATCGCCTGCCGCACCGTGGGCACCATGGACGGCGTCGGCAACGGCGCAGCCTTCGGTCGGGGCTGACGCGGGCGGGCCGGGGCGCGCGGCGGGGGTGAACTCTTCGCGGCCGTAGCCGGTGTGGCCGCGGCGGCGGGAGCAGGCTTCGGGGGCGGCGTGGGGGCCGGTGGGCCCGGTTGCGGTGCGGCATCCACCGCGGGCTTCCGGGCGGCGCCGAGGCAGGCGGCGACGTAGTCGCTGGGCACGGGGGTGTTCTGGGCGATGGAGGTCTCAAGAACCTCGGCGTCGCAACGGCGGCACAGCGGGAGTTCGCGCCAGCCGATGATGGAGAGTTGAGTGCCCCGCGAGTGCCGGGTCATGGCCTGCGGGCGATGGACGATGTCCTGACCGCCGCAGCCTGCGCAGCGCACACCGCCGCGCATCCACTGCGCGGCGCAGCTCAGGCAAGTGATCCGAATATCGCCGTTCACGGGTTCGCCACGCAGGTCCTCGGCCTCCCCGCACGACGGACACACCGCCACACCCGCCACGATCGTCCGCCTCCTCGCCGCAGAGTCTCCCATCGGCCAAGTCTACCCTCACGTGAGAGTAGGCTCGCGGGTCACGCTTCCTCGGTCCGGTGTACCCCCTAGTCATGAGCGACGATGAGGTGGTCCAGCCGGGCGTCGGGGGACTCCCGCTCGTAGGAGCCCGCCTGCCAGCGGTCGGGGAAGAGGGCCCCCATCCGCGCGCTGACGACGTCGAAGTGCGTCTGCCCGACGGCCGCGAGCACCGGCGTCTGGTCCCCGCGAAGATCGGAAACCAGGACCTGGACACGCCCTTCTCGTCCAACTGCGTGATCCCGCGCCGGAACTGCTGGGACCGGGAGAGGTCGACGGGCCGTACGACGGCGAAGTACTCGGGCGTGAAGGTGGGCTTCGGCGGGAAGACGGCTGCCTTCTAAGTCAGGGTGGACCTACCCGCGTCCGAGTGGCTGATCACCGCGAACGTGCCGCCGCCCCGCCCCCCCCCGAGGCCGGCCAGTGGCTTGCCGAGCCATCGCACCGTCTCCCTGTCCGCCTCGGCTGTGACCTCCATCAGCCAGCCCAAGTGGCCGGCGAAGTCCTCCGTCTGCCCCAACTGCCGGCACAGGTCCTCGCACCGCGCGTCGGCCTGCACCCAGTACGTACGCGCCGTTCGGCTCGGTAAAGCAGTTGCCCGACCAGACCCCCACCCCCGCATCATCGACGGGATTTGACGTCCACTCACCTTCAGGGAGACCACATTGGCCACCGACCGCTTCCCGGACATCGCCCGCGCCGGCACCGCCGTAGTCGGCACCCGCTACGTCGGAGGCCACGACCGGCAGCAACTGGTCGTCGACGCCGAGGTCCAGGCGCTGGACGGCACTTCCCCGCCCCGCGGGCTCTGCGCCGTGAGCTGGTTCGCGAGCGCCGACGGCGAGACCCTGCTGTCGCTCGCGCAGTGGGAGAGCGCCGTGGCGTACGACGCGTACCTGCGCGACGGCGGCTACGCCGCGCCCGTGGCCGGGCCACCCAGCTACGGGCTGTACCGCAGCATGGCCGAGGCGGATGAGACCCGCGTCCCCGGCTGCGTCATCACTGCCGCCTTCGACGTCGACGGACCCGAGCGGCAACGCTCATTCACCGACGCGGTGATCGATGCCCAGCCGGCGGAAGGCGGTCATCCCGGCGCGATCTCTGCCCACTTCCTGCACAGCGCCGACGGCAGCCGCGTCCTGCTGTACACGGAGTGGACCAGCGTCGAGGCGCATCAGGAGGCCGCCGAGTCCGGTCACCACGACAAGGGGCACGAAGTCTTCTCGGGTACGCCCGGGGTGCGTCTCACCCACGGTGGGCGCTGGCGCCTGTGCCGCGCTCTGCGGCTCGGCGGGGCGTGAACAGCAGGTCCAGGTGGTGGTTCAGGACCTCCATCGCGGCCTCCGGGGTACGCCGGCCGACCAGGACGCTGGTGCCGAGGCCGTGGCTGAGGGCGAGCAGGCGCGCGGACTCGATGTCGGGGTCGACCGCCCGGGTGAGCCCGCCGTCGGCCTGGGCCTGCCGCAGCAGGTCGGCGAGCTGGGTCTCCAGGCGGTCGGGGCCTTCGGCGAAGGGCTGGGCGGCGAGTTCGGGGTCGGTCATGGCCAGCATCGCGCACGAGGTCCACAGGGTATGGAAGGTCCGGCTGGCCTCGTCGGTGGGGAGCGCTTCGGCGAGCAGGGTCTCGACGCGGGTGCGCGGGGCCGGTGAGCGCGGCAAGGCGGACAGGCGGGCCGCCCAGCGTTCGTGGCTGTGCTGTTCCAGGTGTCGCAGGGCGGCGAGCAGCAGCTTGGCCTTGGTCTCGAAGTAGTACTGCACGAGCCGGACGGACACTCCGGCCTCGGCCGCGACCGCGCGCATGGTCACGGCGTGCAGGCCGTCGCGCGTGGCCACGCGGACCAGACCGTCGATGATCTGGGTCCGGCGCTGCGCATGGTCCGCGGTCCTTGGCACGGTCGCTCTCGCTCCCCGGAGTTGTTATTGGTACGCCGTATCATAAAGGGTCGAAGACGTGGCCACGCATGCCTGGTGAGGGAGCGGGACGGCATGGAGCAGCGCAGGACGGCGGCCGTGGAGGATGGGCCGGCGGCTCGGGTGGACGGGTGGCGCGGCCCGGGGTGGGTGCTCGGCCTGGCCTGTGCGGCGCAGTTCATGGTGGTGCTGGACGTCTCCGTGGTGAACGTCGCCCTGCCGTCGATCCGCTTCTCCCTCGGCTTCGCCCCGGCGGAACTGTCGTGGGTGGTGAACGCGTACGGACTCGTCTTCGCGGGGCTGTTGCTGCTGGGTGGTCGCCTCGCCGATGTGCTGGGGCATCGGCGGGCCTTCGTGCTGGGGCTCGGGCTGTTCTCGGCCGCCAGCCTGGCGGGCGGGCTCGCCGGGGCGCCGGGCGCGCTGATCGCGGCGCGCGCTGCGCAGGGGGCCGGGGCAGCGCTGCTGGCACCCGCGACGCTTACGGTGCTGACCGGGACGTTCCCCGAGGGCCCGGCCCGTACGCGGGCACTGGCGGTCTGGACGGCGGTCGGGGTCGCGGGCGGTGCGGCCGGCAATCTCATCGGCGGCGCGCTGACCCAGTACCTGTCGTGGCGGTGGGTTCTGCTGGTCAACGTGCCCATCGGGGCCGTGGGTGTGCTGCTGGGCCTGCGTTTCCTGCCGGTCGGGCGGGGCGAGGGGCGCAGGCCGCCGCGTCTCGATGTCCCGGGGGCCGTGCTCGCGACCACCGGGATAGCCGCCCTCACCTGCGGGCTGGCCCAGGCGGAGTCGCGCGGCTGGGGTGATGCGGTGACCGTGGGGATGACGACGGCCGGGGTGCTGGTGCTGGCAGGCTTCCTCTGGGTGGAGGCGCGGGTGGCGCGGGCACCGTTGGTGCCCTTGGGGCTGTTCCGGATCCGGTCCGTGGGCGTGGGCAACCTGATCCTGCTGCTGACCGGGGCCTGCCTCATCCCGATGTGGTACTTCCTCTCCCTCTACATGCAACAGGTCCTGCACTACGGCCCGTTGCGCACGGCCGTCGGCTTCCTCCCGCACACCCTGGTGACCATGGTCGTCGGCGCCCGCCTCGCACCCCGCCTGATGCGGTACGTCCGCCCGCGCACCCTGATCGTCACCAGCGCCCTCGTCTCCGCGGCCGGGTTCTGGTGGCAGAGCGGTATCAGCGCCGGCAGCGGCTACGTCGACGGGGTGCTCGGTCCCGCGATCGTGATCTCCGTCGGCACCGGGCTCCTGCTCACCCCAATCACCACCGCGGTCACCAGCGGCGTCGACCCGGCCCACGCAGGTGCCGCCTCCGGGCTGATGAACACCACCAAGCAGGTCGGCGGCGCGCTCGGCCTCGCCGCGCTGTCCGTGGTCGCCGCCGCCCACTCCGCCGGAGCTGAGGCACTCACGGCCGGATACGCACGCGCCTTCCTGGCCATCGCCGTCGTGTTGGCTGCCGTGGCCGTCGTCTCGCTCGCGCTGCCTGCGCGGCGCGATTAGACACGTTGCGCCGCCGCTTGCGTGAACTGGGCTTCGTACAGACGTGCGTACGCGCCGTCGCAGGCCAACAGGTCCTGGTGTGTGCCCTGTTCGACGATGTGGCCGGCCTCCATGACGAGGATGGTGTCGGCGTCGCGGATGGTGGACAGCCGGTGCGCGATGACGAAGCTGGTGCGGCCGGTGCGCAGTTCGGCCATGGCGCGCTGGACCAGGGCTTCGGTGCGGGTGTCGACCGAGGACGTGGCCTCGTCCAGGACCAGGATCGACGGCTCGGTGAGGAAGGCGCGGGCGATGGTGAGCAGTTGGCGCTCGCCCGCGCTGAGGTTGGTGCCGTTCTCGTCGAGGAGGGTGTCGTAGCCGTCGGGGAGGGTGCGGATGAAGTGGTCGGCGCGGGCCGCCCTGGCCGCCGTCACGATCTCCTCGTGCCTGGCGTCGTCCTTGCCGTAGGCGATGTTGGCGGCGATGGTCCCTTCGAAGAGCCAGGTGTCCTGGAGCACCATGCCGACACGGGCGCGCAGTTCGGCGCGGGGCAGGGTGGCGATGTCGGTGCCGTCGAGGGTGATGCGGCCGCCGGTGGGGTCGTAGAAGCGCATCAGCAGGTTGACCAGGGTGGTCTTGCCGGCGCCGGTGGGGCCGACGATGGCGACGGTCTGGTGCGGGGCGACGGTGAGGTCCAGGTCCTCGATCAGCGGCTCGGCCGGTTCGTAGCGGAAGGAGACCTGCTCGAACTCGACCCTGCCCGCGACCTCGTGGAGTCGCTGGGGGACGGCGGGGTCGGGAGTCTGCTCGTCGGCGTCGACGAACTCGAAGAGGCGTTCCGCCGACGCGATGCCGGACTGGACGATGTTGACCAGGGCGGCGGCCTGGGTGATGGGGTTGTTGAACTGCAGCGTGTAGGTGATGAACGCCTGGATCTCGCCGACCGTCATCGCACCCGAAGCCACCCGCAGCCCGCCGAACACGGCGACGGCCACGAAGGTGAGGTGACCGAGGAAGGCCATGGCGGGTTCGATGACCCCGGAGAAGAACTGGGCACGCCGGCCGGCCTCGTACGCGGCGTGGTTGCGCTGCTCGAAGACCCGCTGGGCATCCTCGCCGCGGCCGAACAGCAGCACCTGATCGTGACCGGTGAACATCTCCTCGACATGGGCACTGAGTTCGCCGGTGGCCCGCCACTGCCGGGTGAACTCGGGCTGCGAGCGGCGTCCCAGCAGCCGGGTGACGACCGCGGCCACCGGCAGGGACGCCACCGCGACCAAGGTGAGCAGCGGCGACAGCCACAGCATCATCCCGAGTACGCCGACGACGCTGAGCAGCGACACCGCGATCTTGGTCAGGAGCTGCTGGAGAGTGAGGGCGATGTTGTCGACGTCGTTGGCGAGCCGGGAGATCAGGTCACCGCGCGGGCGGCGGTCGAGGTAACTCAGCGGCAGGACGGCGAGCTTGGCGGATGCCTGCTCGCGCAGCCGGTAGGCGGTGCGCTGGCCGATGTCCTGGGCGAGGCGTCCACGGGCGAGAGCGCAGGACGCGGAGACGACGACGAGCACGGCCGCCACCGCGAGCACCCGCCCGACCCGCGCGAAGTCCACTCCCCCGCCGGCCGCCCCGCGCACGATCAGGTCCGTGGCATGGCCCAGGACCATCGGCACCGACACGGTCAGCGCCACGCTCACCACACTCAGCGCCAGGCACCGGGTCAGCAGCCGGCGGTCGGGGCCCAGGGCGCGCAGCAGCCGCGCGGCCGAGCGGCGGAAGTCCTGAGGCTTGGCGGTGTTCGCGCCTTCGGCCGTCATACGGCCGCCTCCTCTGCGGTCATCTGGGAGAGCACGATCTCCCGGTAGATGGGGCTGGCCTCCATCAGCTCGCTGTGCGTGCCGATCGCCCCGACCCGGCCCTCGTCCAGGACGACGATGCGGTCGGCGTGGCGGACGGTGACCACGCGCTGGGCGACGATGACGACGGTCGCGCCGGCGGTGCGCTCGGCGAGGGCGGCGCGCAGGCGGGCGTCGGTGGCCGCGTCCAGCGCGGAGAAGGAGTCGTCGAAGAGGCAGATGTCCGGGCGGGCGAGCAGCACCCGGGCGATCGCGAGGCGTTGACGCTGCCCGCCGGACAGGTTGCCGCCGCCCTGTGCGACGGGCGCGTCGAGCCCCTCGGGCAGGGCCTCGACGAAGTCACGTGCCTGCGCGGCGTCCAGTGCCTGCCACAGTTCGTCGTCGGTCGCGTCGGGGCGGCCATAGCGCAGGGTGGAGGCGATGGTGCCGGAGAAGAGGTACGGCTTCTGCGACACCAGTCCGACCGTCGCCGCGAGGCAGGGCCGGTCCAGCTCTCTTACGTCGACGCCGCCGACGTGGACCTGCCCTTCGGTGGCGTCGAGCAGCCGGGGTATCAGGTGCAGCAGCGTCGTCTTGCCGCTGCCGGTCGAGCCGACGACCGCGACGGTCTCGCCGGGCCGGGCGGTCAGCGACACCCCGCGCAGGACGGGCTCCTGCGCGCCCGGGTAGCGGAAGCCGACGCCGCGCAACTCCAGACGGCCGGGCTCTGGCGGCTCGGTTATCGGCGAGGCGGGCCGGGTCAGGCTGCTGTCGGTGTCGAGGACTTCGCGGAGGCGCCTCGCGCACACGCTCGCCCGGGGTGAGAGCAGGAACGCCATCATCGCCATCATCACGGCCTGCAGGATCTGCGTGAGGTACTGCAGGAACGCGATCAGCGTCCCGGCCTGCATCCCGCCGCCGGCCACCCGATGCGCGCCGAACCACAGCACCGCGATCCCCGAGAACTCCATGATCAGCATGGCCGTCGGCATCGCGAACGCCTGCAATCGCCCCAGCCGCAGGCCCACATCGAGCAGGTCCCGGTTCACCTCGGCGAACCGCTCCTGCTCGTGCCGGTCACGCACGAAGGCCCGTACGACACGTATACCGGTGATCTGCTCCCGCACCACCTTGGTGACCCGGTCCACCCGCTGCTGCAGCGAGGCCGACAGCGGCATCTGACGGCCGAAGATCACGCCCATGGCGCAGGTCAGCACCGGCAGCACCACCACCAGCAGCAACGACAACGGCGCGTCCAGACGCAGCGCCATCACCAATGCACCCACGCCCATCACCGGGGCGGCGACCACCAGCGTGAACACCAGCACCACCAGCGTCTGGATCTGCTGCACGTCGTTGGTGGTCCGGGTGATGAGCGAGGCCGCGCCGAACCTCCCGACCTCCCGCACCGAGAACGTCCGCACACGGACGAAGACCTGTGCCCGCAGATCCCGCCCGAGCGCCATCGCCGTCCGCGCACTCACATACACGGCCGCCGCAGCGCACATCATCTGCACCAGCGTCACGCCGAGCATCACTCCGCCGACCCGCAGCACATGCCCCGTATCGCCGGTCAGCACCCCGTGGTTGATGGCGTCGGCGTTCAGTGTCGGCAGATACAACGTCGCGGTGATCTGCACCAACTGCAGGGCCGCGATCGCGGCCACGGACCCGGCGTAGGGGCGCAGGCCGGCGCCCAGCAGACGTAACAGGACGCTCACGCGCACCCTCCTTGGCCGGTCGGCAGGAAGGCGGACATCGAGGTGAAGGGGGAGACAGGCGTGGGCATGGCGGACTCCGGACCGAGCGGACGCAAGGACTAGAATGTGTCACTCAGTGGCAGTATGCCATGAGAGGCAGTGACTCATCAGAGGCTTTTTCCTTGCGGAGGGCTTAAAGTGACGCGCATGGCGATCCCGACCTCCGGCTCCTCTACAGCTGCGGCCAGAACCCGCGGCCCGGACGACCGCGCCCTGCCACTGCGCGAGCGCAAGAAGCAGCGCACCTTCCACGCCTTGGCCGGCGTGGCACTGGCACGCTTCACCGAGCGGGGCTTCGACGAGGTGACCCTCGACGAGATCGTCGACGAGGTGGAGATCTCCAAGCGGACCTTCTTCCGCTACTACTCCTCCAAGGAATCCGTCGCCCTCGCCGCCGAGGCCGAACTGTGGATCGCCTACGTCGACACCTTTACGGCGACCGACCTGCACGGCGACGTCCTCACCGCCCTGCGTACCGCGCTCACCAGCGCCATCACCGGCATGGACGACGACTGGCCCCGCCGCTTCCTGGCCACCCGCCGCCTCGCCGCCGGCCACAACAGCCTGCGCAAACACAGCCTCGTCATGGCCGCTCACCACCAGGAACAGATCGTCGAACAGCTCGAAGCCAAACTCGGCCGCGACGGCCGCGAGGACGTACGCCTGCGCCTCCTCGGCGAAATCGCCTTCGGCGCCTACCGCGTCGGCGCCAAGAACTGGACGGCCGGACGCGGCAAAGGCGCCGGCAGCCGCGGCAAGGGCGGACGCGCCACGCTCGCCGCCCGCGTCAGCGAGGCGTTCGACGCCGTCCCCGACACGATCGCACTGACGGCCGACTGACGCCGCGCGTGTCCGCATGCACGACATCGCCCAGGAAGGGTTCCCGGATCCAGACACGTCCTTCCACGTCAGAGTGAACGGCCACCCTGTCGGCCGCCGCATTGGGGGTTGAAGCCAACGCTCATACAGCCGTGTTGGGCGATGAGCGCGATGACGAGGGGCGGGCAGTCAGCTCACCCCGAGGGCGGCCGCGGCCTAGCCGATCGAGAACGTGGCCTCGGGGGCGGCGTGGTCGACGGGACCGTCGAACCGCGCCGAGGCGCGTGCCACCGCTTGCTGCGGCGTCAGGAAGCGGCCGACGTGTGTGACGATGAGTCGGCCGACTCCGGCCGTGCTCGCTGTGTCGCCGGTGTCCTCGGGCGTGTGGTGCACCTGTTCGCCCTCGACCGGTGCCTGTGCGCTCTCGGCTTCGCACAACAGCACGTCGCAACCCTCCGCCAGCTCCGTGAGGCTCGGGCACGGTGCCGTGTCCCCGGAGTACACCAGCGACTTGCCCGCCGCCTCGATGCGCACGGCGAAGGCCGGAATGCCGTGCGACACGGCCCGGCTGGTCAGTCGGAGCGAGCCGATGACCGCCTGGTGCCCGTCGTGCAACTCGGTGACCGCGAAGGCGGATTCGATCGGGCTGCGGGCCGGAGTGTTGGTGAGGAAGTGGGCCAACCGGTCGGCGATTCCGGGCGGACCGTAGAGAGGGATCGGTGCTGCGAGGTCGATGTCCGCGTACAGGACGCCGTAGTACGCGGTGAGCAGGTCCGCGCTGTGATCGGCGTGCAGATGCGAGATCCAGATCGCATCGAGCTCATCCAGGCGCGCATGACGCTGGAGCGGACCGAGCGTCCCGCTGCCCGCGTCCACCCAGATACGGGTGTCCCCGCTCGACACCAGGTAGCCGGAGCACGGATTGTCCGCACTCGGGTAGGGCGTCGCGCAGCCCAAGACCGTGAGGTGAAGAAGCTCGTCATTCATCCCGAGATCCTGATATGTAGCGGATTTGATCAAGGGCACAGGGTATTCCGGGGCCGCTGGTGCGGGTCTGGGGGTGGTGTTGTGGGACCGACGTCATGAGGCCGGGCGACGAGTTTCTGGGAAGAGGGCTCGTTCATCCTGCTCCGCCGTCGAGCAGCCGGCTGTAGCGCAGCCGCAGGGCTCGCTCGGTGCCGGCTGTCAGCGTGGCGAGGCCGAGCGCGGTGTTGCCCCACTTCGGTAGATCGATGGGCGAGGTGAAGGTCCCGGTGTACTGGGCGATGCCCTCGGCTCTGGTGAGCTGTTCGGCGATCTGTGGGATGAGGACGGCCAGGCTGGCGAAGAGCACGCCCAGCGAGAGGAGACCGATCGCGCGGCCCAGCGCGGGGTGCTCGCGTTCGAGGCGCGCTCGGCATCCCTCGGCGGAGTGGGGGTCCGGGACGAGCTGGTATTCGGGACCGTCGTGGGTGACGTAGTGGCAGCGCCTGAGGCCGAAGGGGCTCATCCGCACCTCGACGATGCCGCCCGGGACGGGGAAGACGGCGGGGAGTCTGGACATCGCGTGCTGCCTGCCGTCGCGGTACAGGTGGGCCTTGAGATTGTCGGACGTATGGTTCTGCCAGTGCCTGACGTCGACGGTGTAGACCGTCTGCCTGCTGCCGTCGTCGCTCGTCAGGTGAAGATGGAACAGGGCGCGGAACGGCAATTGCCACCAGCGGAAACGCTGCAGCGCTCGTCCGTCTCCGGGTTTGACCCGCTGCACGGCCCGACGCCGCCGCCACTCTTTGATCATGTTTTGGCTCCCGTTACTCGCTCGGCCCGGGCTGCGCAGGTGAGATCCTGTGACGGGCGCTGTCCGGTGTGAGCATCGCTGTCGTGTCTCGCAGACTGTGGTGGCCATCCATCACACTCCGTGCCCCAAGGGCATGGTCAAATCCGTCTCGCTGGGAACGGAGCACCCGAGGAAGGGGCATGCCGGTGGCGTGGAGCACCAGTCAGTTGGCCGAACTCGCCGGCACGACGCTGAAAACCGTCCGGCACTATCACAAGATCGGCCTGCTGGACGAGCCGGAACGAGCGGCCAACGGCTACAAGCGGTACGGCGTCGAGCACCTGGTCCGCCTGCTGCGCATCCGCAGGCTGGTCGACCTCGGCGTGCCGCTGTCGGACATCCCCTCGATCGAGGCCGCCGACGGGAAGGGGGAACAGACCCTGCGCGCCCTGGACGCAGAACTCGCGGCGAGTATCGAGCGCCAGCAGCGGATGCGACGGGAACTGGCGGCGATCCTGGACCGTGGGGCCTCGATCGACCTGCCGGCCGGCTTCGAGGCGCTCCCCGACGAGCTGCCGGAGGCACAGCGATCCCTCCTGCTGGTGTACTCCAGCATTCTCACCCCGGCGGCGATGTCCGCGATCCAGGAGCAGCTCTCGGCACCTCGCAGTGACGTCGCTGCGCAGTTCGAAGCCCTTCCCGCGGATGCGCCCGAGGACGTGCGGCGGCAGCTCGCGCAACAACTCGCGCCCCAAGCACGCCAACAGCAGGAGGACCACCCGTTCCTGCGTGACCTGGAAACCTCCTCCCGTCGGGAACGGGCGATCGCCCAGTCGGTGGTCGTGCAGGCATTGCGCGAGTTCTACAACGAGGCACAGCTCGACGTCCTGCGACGTATTCACGCATTGCTTTCGCAGAACGACGCTGTCGGGGAATGACGCCGCGGCGGGGTCAAGAGCCCGCCCAAACCGGATCCTTGCCGCGTGCGCGGCTTGACCATGCCCCGAGGGCATGGTTCGCAATGGAGAAAAGTCGGCGTGCCCGGCTGACCTCGCGCGAGAACGCCTGCCCGTTCGTGAACGCGACGCTCGGGCGCGAGACATCTCGAAGACCAGGAGATCCATGCGAACACCTCGACGACTGCGGGCAGCGGCTGTTGCCGCCGTCGTGCCCCTGACGTTGCTCGCCGCCTGTGGGCCGGGAGGGGAGGCGGAGGGCGGCGCCGCTCGGGCGCTCGACCGGTTCTATGACCAGGAGATGACGTTCGAAGCCTGCGAGCCGCCGCCGTCGCCCGGCACAGCGAAGCCGAAGAAGCCTTGGCCCCGGACCGAGTACGAGTGCGCTCGCCTGGAAGTACCGCTGAACTACGAAGAGCCCGACGGTAAGTCGGCTCGGATCGCCGTGTTCCGCGTCGCCGCGCGGGGAGAGAAGCCTGTCGGTTCGCTGGTGCTGAATCCGGGCGGGCCCGGCTTCCCGGGGACGAGTTTCGCGCCGCAGGCGGCACAGGCCTGGGCGTCCAGCCCGATCACGGAGTCGTTCGATCTCGTCGGGTTCGATCCGCGCGGTGTCGGGGGCTCGACGCCGACGCTCGACTGCTACACCGATGCCGAACGCGAAAATGACGCGGTGATCGCCTCGTTCGACTCCGGCCCGGACGACTGGACCGAGCAAGAGACAAAGCATCTGTACGAGCAGTGTGCCGAGCGCTCCGGCGGCGAGGACACGCTTGCGCACGTCGGCACTCGGGATGTCGCACGAGACATGGATGTCCTGCGCGAGGTGCTCGGAGACGACAAGCTCACGTTCGCCGGCACGAGCTACGGCACCCGGCTGGGTGCGGTGTATGCCGAGATGTTCCCGGCGAAGGTGCGGGCGCTCGTGCTCGACGGCGCGTTCGACCCCTTGAAGGGCAGCCGTGAACGACGGGTGCAGCAGGCCGAGGGTCTGCAGCGGTCGTTCGAGCAGATGGCGGCCTTCTGCTCGGCCATGCCGGACTGCCCGCTCGGCGCTGATCCGAAGCGGGCCACCGAGGTCTTCCAGAACCTTGCCCAGCCCTTGATCGACAAGCCGGTCCCGGCCGGCAAGGGGCGCGAACTGACCTTCGTCAAAGCGACCGGCGGTGTCACCTCCGGGTTGTACACCGAGGCGACGTGGCCGGCGATCATCGCTGGGATCGCCGACCTGCGAGACGGTCGCGGGGACACGTTGCTCGCCCTCCGAGACATCATTCACGAGCGTACGGCAGACGGGACGTACTCGAACTCTCTGGAGGCCACACTGGCGATCAACTGCCTCGACGAGGAACGGAACAGCCCGGCCGAGGAGACCGCGTTGAAACGCGCCTTCTTGGAGGCCGCACCGTTCGCCGCCACAGGCCGGCCCGTCACCGAGGCGCGCGACGGCTGCGAGCACTGGCCCGTGCAGCCCACGCTCGGCCATCCGTACGCGACCGGCATCAAGGGCCTGCCGGACACGCTGACGATCTCCACCACCGGCGACGGAGTGACGCCGCACGAGGGCGGCATCAGCCTCGCCAAGACTCTCGCCGGCAGCCTGCTGACCGTCGAGGGAAGCCAGCACGGCGCGGCTCTCGCCCGCAACTCCTGCATCAACGACGCCCTCGCCGACTACCTCATCCGCCTGAAAACACCCGGTGAAGGGGCGCGCTGCAAACTCTGAGTGGCCCGGTGCCCCGGTCGACCGGCAGTAGCCGGCCTGGTACGGGGTCCCGGCGGTGAAGCACCGCAATCCATTCGGCACCGCACAGCTCGTGCCGGCTCACCTGCAAGAGGGTGTAGCGGGAAGTGGGGGGCCATGTAGCCGGCCGAGGCCGGCCAAGGTATCGCCGATCCGCTCGGCGAGAGCGCCGTCGTCACCGGCCAGGTGACGCGGCGTGACCCACTACACCGGGTCCGGAGAGTGGAGATGGGAGGATCGCGCCCGGCTACGGCCGCAGCTCACTCGTCCCACCGCATCGCCCAAGGGGCCCTCAAAGGCACACAATCCGCACGCTCGCCAACGCTACAACCTCCGCTGCCCTGCCAGGACGTCCGCTTCGCCCTGTGCGCGAGGCCCTGTGTGCGAGGCGGCACCCCTCGACCGCTGAGAGTGTCCCGTCCCGGCGACGCTCGGTCACTTGCCGACGTAGCCCATGTGCAGCGCGTTGTAGCGGTCTCTTTGGCCACCGATGCGGCTTGCTGCCGCGTCCAGGTCAGCCTGCTCGTCGACGGACAGCGCCGCGAGCGTGGCCGCGGCGTTCTCCTCCACGCGCTCGATACGACGCGTGCCGGGGATCGGGACGATCCACGGGCGTCGGGCGAGCAGCCAGGCCAGTGCCACCTGCCCGGGGCCGGCGTCCTTCGCGCGGGCCAGGGGGGCGACGTGGTCGACCAGTTGCTGGTTGGCGGCGCGGTTGTCCTTGCTGGAGCGGGGGATCGTGCCGCGGGTGTCGCCGTCGGCGCATGTGGCTGGCGCGAGGCCGTGCTGTGGACGGCATTCCGATCTGGACCGGCCCTTGGAGTCTGTGACAGCGGCACCGCTTCAGTCAGCCGCTCCTTGGCGGGCGTTCCGCTGGCACAAGAGGAAGATGCACTTTTCCGGTATCGACTGGAGGCGGCGACGGTCCGGGATCACGTGATCTACGAGTCGTGCACCGAGCTCGGCGCACCATAGCCATTCCCGACAGGGCTCACGCAGGCGGGACGGCGCCGGGACGGGTCCCCGCCGGGTCGGCCTACGGTACTCGCCGACGTCGATGAGGGGATGGGCGTGATGGTGAGCTTCTCGGAAGCGGTCAAGCGTGGCTTTGCGCAGACCTTCTCCTGGTCGGGCCGGGCCTCCCGGGCCGAGTACTGGTGGTTCTTCCTCTTCTACATCATCTGCTTGATCGCGAGCACCGCCCTGACCGTCCAGTCGGAGGTCCCGGTCGTCGCCTTCGTGTGGCTGCTCCTGGTCGTGCCGACGCTGGGCGTCTTCGTGCGCAGGATGCACGACTGCAACCGGAGCGGCTGGTCGTATTTCTGGTCCTTGATCCCGTTGATCGGGCTCATCGTGCTGATCGCGTTCCTCTGCGAACGCGGCGACCCGGAGACCAACGACTACGGCCGGCCGCCCGAGAGGAAGGTGGACTGGTGAGAGGGATGGGCATGCCTGCACGAGCGAAGCGCGTCGCCGCGGTGGTGGTCGGGGGCGTACTGGCCGTCGGCGGTTGTTCGACGGACGAGGACACGTCCGAGGCCGAGCCGTCATCGTCTCCCGTACCGAGCCGTGCGCTCGTCGTCTGGGCCGACGGGATGTGTGAGGCCACCGACGGTTTCGAGACGTTGAAGGAGGAGAGCGCCAGGGGCATCAAGAACGTCACGGATCCCCCCGCCGATGCGATGACGCCGATCGACATCGAGACGGACAGTTATCTGTCGGGGACTTCATCGTCACTCGACTCGCTCGCGCAAGGGCTCGACGGCATGAGAAAGACGGGCATCACCGCCGCGGACCGACTGCACGACCGGCTGGCCAAGGACGTCGCCAAGGCCGCAAAGGAGGCCGACGAGCTGTCCGACTTCATGGCCGTCTACGGGCTCTCCCAGAAGGAGAAGACCGATCGCGCCAAGCGCGTCGCCGAGTTGGTCGAGGCGCTGAAGATGCCGAAGCCGGGACTGTCCGGCGTGGTCGCCGACGAGCCGAAGCTCGCAGTCGCGCACCGGCTGGCACCCCGCTGTGTCCCGCCCGCCAAGCCCTCGCCCTCGCCCACCCCCAGCCCGTCCTCGACCGGCCCGCTGCCCAAGGCCGAGGACGGCAAGGACACCGCAGCCTGCAAGGACGGCAACTGCGAAATCCTCGTCACCGGACCGGTGGACCTCGTGGTCGGCGAATGGGATCTGCACGTGACCGTGCAGGGCTCCACGGTCACCATCACGCGCAGCGATTCCTCGGGATTCGTGAGCAACATGAGCTTCGGGGACGGCGGGGGCGCCGGGTTCGCCACAGCGGGCGGCAAGGAGACCACCGTCGACGGCACCGCGGTCCACAAGGACCGCGCCGTACTGAAGTTCAGTACGAAGTAGCTCTCCGCGGCCCCGACCCACCGCCCACCCGGGTGCCCTGACGAGGCGTGCGCGGCGGCGTTCCCCGAGGCGGCCGCGCCAGCACGCCCGTCTCCGCTCCCGTGCAGCGGAACACAGCGGCGCCGTCCTGAGCTGCCCGGCGAAGGTCGAGGCACCCTCCCCTCCGCCGCGCAGCGACTCAGCGGTGCTCGGGGTTGTCCGCGCCAGGGCGGCAGCCGGCGTCCCACTGTGAGCGCTGGTTGCCATAGGCGGGGACGCCTCCGGCCCGCTTCAGCAAGGCGGCGAGGTGCATCAGGTTCCAGGCCATGAAGGAGGTGTTGCGGTTGGTGAAGTCGTTCTCCGGGCCACCCGAATCCGGGTCCAGGTACGACGGTCCGGGGCCGGCCGCGCCGATCCAGCCCGCGTCCGCCTGGGGCGGGATCGTGTAGCCGAGGTGCTGGAGGCTGTAGAGGACGTTCATCGCGCAGTGCTTCACCCCGTCCTCGTTGCCGGTGATCAGACAGCCGCCGACGCGGCCGTAGTAGGAGTACTGGCCCTGGGAGTTGAGCAGCGAGGAGCAGGCGTAGAGGCGTTCGATCACCTTCTTCGTCACGGAGCTGTTGTCGCCCAGCCAGATCGGCCCGGCGATGACCAGGATGTCCGCGGCCATCACCTGCTCGTACAGCTCGGGCCACTCGTCCGTCGCGAAGCCGTGCTCGGTCATGTCCGGGTACACGCCGGGCGCAATGTCGTGGTCGACGGCGCGGATCTCGGATGTGGTGACCCCGTGCGACATCATGATCTGCGCGCTCTTGTCGATCAGCCCCTGGGTGTGGCTGAGCTGTGGGGACGGTTTGAGGGTGCAGTTGATGAAGAGGGCCGTCAGGTCGTCGAAGCTGTATTGGGCATCGGTGGAGGATGGGGCTGCCATGGGGGAAGCCTCTCGCGTGGATCTCGGTTTGTCCCGGTCCGACGCACCCGCGGTGCCTTACGTCTTCATGACGGCACACACCTTGTTGGGGCGGGACGAGCGTACGTAGCATGCTCCGGCACAAGGAGTATTGAATCGTTTCAAACACGTCAGGCACGGCACGGTCCGCTGTCCGGGGCGACCCATCGAGCGAGGAACGCGCATGAGCCAGAGCTGGAACCGAAGACTTTTCCTGAAAAGCACGACCGCGGGCGCGGGCGCCGGCATCGCCGCGTTCCGCACCGACCCGGCGGCGGCCGCCGACCCACCGTCGGAGGGTCCGGAGGACCACCGCACCGGGACGCTCCGCATCGAGCGCACGACCGTCGAGTACGCCGAGCGCCTCCTCGGCACCGACATCGAACGCCCCCGCCTCACCTGGGAGTTGTCGGCGACGGGGCACGGCGCCCGGCAGAGCGCGTACCGCATCCAGGTGGCCCTCGACCCCGGCGAGCTGAGGGACGGCACCAACGCGGCGGCGGCCAGGCCGGTCTGGGACTCGGGGAAGGTGGCGTCCGACCGCAGCGTGGGTGTCCCCTACGGAGGGCCCGAGCTGCGCCCGCGCACCCGCTATCACTGGCGGGTCCGAGTCTGGGACGGCGCCGGGCGGCCCTCCCGCTGGAGTCAGGTCCGCTGGTGGGAGACAACGTTGTCGGACGCCGACTGGCAGGCGCACTGGATCGGCGCCGGCCCGGCCCCGCAGCCGCCCTCCCTCTCCGCCGCCTCGTGGATCTGGTCGCCGGGCGCCTCATCCTCCGACGCCCCGGTGGGAACGTGCTGGTTCCGTGCGGCGCTGCCCCTGCCGGACGGCGCGCGGGTGCGACGGGCCACGGTGGTCGCCACCGCCGACGACGACTTCACGCTCCACCTCGACGGCAGGCAGGTGCTGCACGCGCCGGAGCGGCAGGACGGCTGGCGCACCGGCCATATGGCCGACGTCACCGAGGCCACCGAACGGGCCCGCGCCGCCGGCCGTCCCGTCGTGCTCGCCGCCCGCGCCACCAACCGCCCCGGCGCCTCCGTGAACCCCGCCGGTCTGCTGGTCCGGCTGGTCGTCGAGACGGAGGACGGCGACGGACCGTACGAACTGGTCACCGGTCGTCCCGGCTGGCGCGTCTCCGTGACCGAGCCCCAGGGAGGCTGGCAGCGCCCGGAGTTCGACGACTCCGACTGGGCCGAGGCCGCCGTACTCGCCCCGTATGGGCAGGGCCCCTGGGGCGACGGCGTGAGCGTCGCCGTACCGGAGCAGCCCGCGCCACTCCTGCGCCGCGCCTTCACCGTGCGGCGACGGATCTCCCGGGCCCGCCTCCACATCAGCGGGCTCGCCTACTACGAGGCCGAGATCAACGGCCGCAGGGTCGGCCGGCAGGTCCTCGACCCCGGCTTCACGGACTACGACGAGACCGTTCTGTACGCCGTCCACGACGTCACGGCGCTGCTGCGGCGCGGCGAGAACGCCATCGGCGTCACCCTCGGCCGCGGCTTCTTCGGCATGACCACCCCCAACGTCTGGAACTGGCACCGTCCGCCGTGGCACGGCGAGCCCCGCCTGCTGGCCCAACTGGAGATCGACCACCCGGACGGCTCCCGCACCAACGTCGCCTCGGACGGCGCGTGGCGGATCACCGAAGGTCCGACCCTGTCCAACTCCCTCTACGCGGGCGAGACATACGACGCGCGCCGGGCCCCGCGCGGATGGACCCGCCCCGGCTTCGACGACAGCGGCTGGCGGACGGCGGGGGTGCAGGAAGCCCCCCGCGGCACTCTCACAGCACAGCCGCACGACCCGATCGAGATCATCGAGACGGTACGGCCGACGGAGATCTCCGAACTCCGCCCCGGGGTCTACGTGGTGGACATGGGCCGCACCATGGCGGGCTGGACCCGCCTCACCGTCCGCGGCGCCGCGCCGGGCACCGTCGTCCGTCTGGTCCACGGCGAGAAGCGGAAGGCCGACGGAAGTGTGCACGCCGAGACCGGCCATGTCCCGGGCCGCTTCCAGACCGACGAATACATCTGCGCGGGCGGCGGCGCGGACTCGGGCTCCGATGAGATCTGGGAGCCGAAGTTCTCGTACAAGGGCTTCCGTTACGTGGAGATCCACGGCCTGCCCGCACGACCGTCCCCGGGGCAGGTGCTGGGGCGGCTGGTGCACACCCGCGTCGAGGAGGTCAGCTCCTTCCGCTGCTCGGAGCCGTTCTACGAGTGGCTGGACGGGGCCATGCGCCGCACGGTCCTCAACAACCTGCACGGCATCCCGACCGACACCCCCATGTACGAGAAGAACGGCTGGACCGGCGACGCCCAGGTCGGCACACCCGTGATGGCCTACGCCTTCGGGGTGCACCGCTTCCTGTCCAAGTGGCTGGGCGATCTGGCGGACAGCCAGAACGGCGAGGGGCAGTTGCCGGTGATCGTGCCGAGCGGTGGGTGGGGCTACCAGGAACTGGCCCCCGCCCCGGAGTGGACGACCGTCCATCCGTTCGTCGTCCGCGAGATGTACCGGGTGTACGGGGACGAGCGCGTCGCCCGCGAGCACTGGGCGACGCTGACCCGTTACCTGGACTGGGAGCTGGCCCGGCTGAAGGACGGGCTGGCGGTCACGGCGCTCGGTGACTGGGTGGCGCCCGGCTACGAGATTCCGCCGGAGGACACCCGGCTGACCGCGACCGCGTACCTCCACCGGGCGCTGCTGCACACCGCCGAACTGGGCGAAGTGCTGGGTGAGGATGAGGTGGTGAAGCGGTACCGGGAGGCGGCCGACAAGCTGAAGACCGCGTTCAACGAGGCGTTCCTGAGCCCGGACGGCCACTACCGCACCGCGAAGGACCCCGGCTACCGGCAGACCTCCAACGCGATTCCGCTCGCCTTCGGCCTGGTGCCGGCCGGCGCCCGCACCTCCGTGCTGGACAGTCTGGTGGCGGACATCGAGGCGCGGGGAAACCATCTGAACACCGGCTGCCTCGGCACCAGCGTGCTGCTGAAAGTGCTCTGCGACCACGGCCGCCCGGACGTAGCGCATGCCGTCGCGACGCAGCGCACCTATCCGAGCTGGGGCTACTGGCACGCCAACGGCGCCGACACCATGTGGGAGATGTGGCCGCTGGACTCCCGCTCCCGCGACCACTACTTCCTGGGCACGGTCGCGCAGTGGCTGTACGAGAACGTGGCCGGGCTGCGCCCCGGAGACGCCGGCTACCGCACCTTCTCGGTGCGCCCCGACGCCCGTACGGGGGTCGACTGGGCCCGTACGTCGATCCGTACGGTGCGGGGCGAGGCCGCCGTGTCCTGGTCGCGTCTCGACCGCGAGCTGCGGTTGTCGGTACGGGTGCCGGTGGGCTCCACGGCCGAGGTGCACCTGCCGGCGCGGGCACCCGCGCAGGTGGCCGCGCCGAACGGCGCCGAGTTGCTGCGCAGCGATCCCGACTTCGTCGTCTTCCGGGTCGGACACGGCACATGGGCCTTCTCCAGCCCGGCGTGACCGACCGGCGGAGTCCTCGACGGCCGACCGCCGATCGCACGCGATAAACCGGGCGACGTCGACGATCATCCCCGGGATACTGGTCGCCCATGGATGAGGTCGAAGTCGTCGTCGCCCATTCCGAGCGCGCGACCCTGCGCGTCGGTGACGTGTTCCTGAAGGTGGACGCCGATCAGGTGCGCATCGACGTCGAGGTCGAGGCGATGGCCCTGGCGCCGGTTCCGACCCCGAAGGTCCTGTGGCGCAGGCCGCCCGTGCTCGCGCTCGCCGCGGTACCGGGTACGGCGCTCGGCCGCCTCGGCGAGCCGTCGACCGCGTCCCCGGCGGCGTGGGCCGCGGCGGGTGCCGCGATCCGGAAGTTGCACGACGCTCCGTTGCCGCCCCGGCTCGGCCGGGGCGGCCGGGGCCTCGACGAGTTGGCGGCGGATCTCGACGGCGAGTGCGAGTGGCTCGTGAGGAACGATGTCCTGCCCGCCGGACTGGTCGAGCGCAACCGCCGGCTCGCCGAGACCGCGCTGCGGCCGTGGACTCCGGTGTTCACGCACGGCGACCTGCAGATCGCGCATGTGTTCGTCGACTGCGACGAGATCACGGGCATCATCGACTGGTCCGAGGCGGGCCAGGGTGATGCCCTGTTCGACCTCGCCATTTTGACGCTCGGGCACGAGGAGCACCTCGGCGACGTCGTCGCCGGCTATGGCACCGACGTCGACCTCGACGTGATCCGCGCGTGGTGGTCGTTGCGAAGCCTGCTGGCAGTTCGCTGGCTGATCGAGCACGGCTTCGACCCGTCCGCGCCGGGCTGTGAAGTCGACGTGCTCAGATCCCGGATGTCTCAGTCTTCCTGACCGACCCTCAGGTCAGCTCGTTGCACTTCACGGTGTCGGGGACCCACTGGTGGGAGCTGATCCTCTTGTTGGCGTTCTGCCGTTCGACAGCGTGTTGTCGCGAATGTCGTCGGCGAACTTCTCGCCCCGCTTCAGACAGGCCTCGCCGCCCTTGTAGTGCGCGTATTCGTAGAAGACGACCGTGTCGTACCGCCCGGTGCCCTTGTTGAGCAGCGAGGTCGCCTTGTCGTTGGCCTTCTTGGAATACTTGGCGACGTTCCCCTTGGCCTTGCCCAGGTATCCCTTGCAGTCGGTGCGGTCGTACGCGTAGACGTATCCCTTGTTCGCCTTCGGCCACACCTTGTTGTAGTGCGCCACCTTGGTGCTCACGTCGCCCGAGGGGGCGGCGGGCTGGGCGAGCGCCGAGGGCGCGAAGGCCCCGAGGCTCAGGACACCGGCCGTGGCGGCGGCCGCGATGGACTTGCGCCTGGTTGTACCTCTCCTTGCCGTCGGCCCGCTACCGCGTACCGATGGCCTTGTCGCGATATTCCTGCTCCAACTCGCGGGCGGTGCACCCGAGTTTGCTGGAGCGTGCGCACTGCGCCTCGGCCACGGCGAGCCGTACCTCCGCGGCATGTGCGTGATCCGGAGACAGCCGTTCGTTGAGCTCCGGAAGCCGGTCGCGGATCTCTTCGGGGGCGGCGTAGTCGTGCCCCTCACCGCGTACAGCGCAACCACTTGTGCACCGCGCCCCTGAAACGTCGGTCCCGTTTGAGGTCCTCGGCGTAGAGGCCGACGAGGTTCTCGGTGACCTTGCTGACGCGGAACCACCGCGGCAGACCGTCGTACAGGGTTGTCCTGCGCATGCGCGAGGCAGCCGCCGAGCGAGGTGCTGACGGTGCGCCCGGCCGGCAGCCGTGCGCTGACGCTGCGGCTGTGCTCGTCACCGAAGAAAGCCTGGTCCCAGCGCTTCTGTTCGGGCTCCGAAAGTCCCCGTTGGTAGGCGGAGTTGGGGTCCTTCTCCCGCTCCTGCCGCGCGCGACGAGGACGAGGCGGACGTTCTTCCGCTCGTCCGGGGTGCGCAGGCGATCAGGCCAGTACCGCAGACCCTGGCGTTCCATGCAGCGCTGGATGAGCAGTTCCTCGGCCCGGTCGAGCTTGGCCTCCTGGGCGGCGGTGAGCCGTTCGAGGCGGCCGGCGGGCTTTCGGTCCGTCGGCGCGCCGCCGTGTTGTGGTCCTTGTGGTCCGACGCAGGCGGCGAGTGCGACCAGGGCGGCGGTCACCGTCCCTAGGCGCGCGAAATTCCTGCGCATGAGGCCATCCCCCGTATTCCGTCGCCTCCTACGAGACAGAAAGCTACGGGAGCCGGGCGATACGCCCCCAGGCGTTTCGGCCGAGCCCGAAACAGCCGAGTCCGCAATTCCTAATCCGTGGCTGCGCGGTGCCCCACGCAGGGAATCGATGGCTCGCCCGGAGCATGGGAGGGGCTGCCGTCGAGGAGGGCGAGGCCCACTGGAGTGAGCGAGTGGTGTACCGCGTTGCGCTGGCGGGTGCTGGAGACCAGACCGGCGCCGCGCAGGACCGCGGCGTGCTCGCTGGCCGAGGAGATGGACACCCCGGCGCGCCGGGCCAGTTCACTGGTGGTGCAGTCGCCGCCGAGGGCCTGAAGGACCGCGGCCCTGGTGTGCCCGAGGAGGCGCGCGAGATACGACGGGATCAGCAACAGCCCGCGACCGTCCAGGTGGATGTCCTTGTCCACCGGATAGTCGGCCTCCAGCACGGGCGGACACCAGCGGATGCCGGGACCGAAGGTGTGGAGCATGGCGTCCGTCCGCTGTACCACTGGGTGCGGGCGCGCCAGGTGTGGTCGGACTCTGTCCGCGCGCGGACGCGCTGCCACGACGGGCCGAGCGCGATGCCCTGGTAGTCGCGCAGGGCTTCACCGAGTTGCCGGAGCGCGGGTGCCCCGCCCTCGGCGACGGAGCGGGCCCATCCGCCGAGAGGAGCACCGCTCGTCGCCAACCGGCCGACCCGGTCGCGCAGTTCGCGCCGCGGCGTGGACAGCAGAGCGTCCAGGCCGGCTTCGAAGCCCTCGGCGCTCGCCGCGGGAGTGAGGAAGTCCGGGAAGTAGCCGCGGGCGGGAACGAGCGGCATCAGCAGGCGCAGCGGCGCTTGTCCGTTCCGGACGACGTGCTGCCGCCAGCCGGCCAGGTCGGGCTCAGGGTGCCGCTGCCACACCTGATGCAGGCTCAATACGGATTCCCAGAACGGATCCGGCCGGTCGGCGACCCGCGTACGGGCGATGTCCCCCGCGGTGAAGTGCATGCGCAGCATGGTGCTGTCCCCCGATGTGCCGAGCGTGTGCCCACCGCTCCCCCGTTACCCGAGCGGTGTTCCTGTGACCTTGCTTTCCCGGCCGGTTCCATGGCAAGAAGAGAAGGTGAGATGGGACAGCGGGACGGCCGTACGGGCACCACCCGCGACATTTCACGGCGGTGGGACAGCCGGTGCCCGCGTCCCACACATCGGGGGCGAGGAAACGGGGGTGCGATGCCATCCGACGGCACGACGACGGGACAGTCGGGACCATCGGAACTGGCGGAACTGCTGGAGGAGCTGAAGCGGCGCAGCGGGCGCAGCTATACGGCGCCGGCCCACCGCACCGGACTCAGCCGGTCCACCCTGCACCGCTACTGCCAGGGCACCACCGTCCCGGGGACGTTCGGCGCGGTCGAACGCGCGGCGCGCGTGAGCGGGGCGAGCCCGGCGGAGCTGGACCGGCTCTACCGCGCGTGATGGCGGGAGACCGCCGGGGAGGATGCGGGGCAGCAGGAGGCACAGCCGCCGGAGGCGGCGGAGGCCGTCCAGACGGCGGGCGTGGTGCGGGCAGCGGAGGCGGTGCAGGCGGCGGAAGCGCCGCAGCGCGCGGGCCCGACGTGAGCCCGCCACGACGCCGCCGCCGGTATGGACAGGCGCAAGCCCGGCGCCTGGCTGCCGTCACGGCTACGCGCCTGGCTGCGCCCGGCGGCGCTGCTGGTCGCCCCGTCATCACCTCGACCGGGAGTACCACCTCGTACGAGGGCGGTGGGGGCAGCGACGACGCCGGACGAGCCCCCGGCACCAGCACGGTGAACCCCGGCACGGACGAGGCCGGCTCCGGCGGTGAGCAACATCCCAAGGGGCCGGAGTGGAGCGAGGCCCCGCGCCCGATGGCACCCGAGTTCATCAGCATGACGATCAACAGCGACACGGGCCGTATGCCCGGCTTCCGCACCGGTTCCGTACGGCTGTGGAACAGCGAGACCCGCTGGGGCACCATCGAAACCTCACCGGGCAGGTACGACTGGACGACCCTGAACCGGCTGGTCGAGGCCGCCGAGCGGGACCGGCTGCCGGTCCTGTTCACCATCGCCGGCACGCCCTGGTGGGCCGCCCCGGAGGGCCGGAAGTCCGGCTTCGCCGACTCGACGGCCTCGCCCCCGGACGACCTACGGGTCTGGGACCGCTTTGTGGAGAAGCTCGCCACGCGCTACCGCGACCGCATCGAGTCGTACGAGCTGTGGGACTACCCCAGCCATCCGCTGATGTACGCGGGGAGCCTCGAAACCCTCGCCGAGATGGTGGAGCGCGCCGCGCGGATCATCCGCCGTGTCGACCCGGAGGCACGGTTGGCCTGCCCGTCCTTCGGGTCGCTGTGGACGAGCAAGGGCCGGGCGCTGCTGCGGGAGTTCGCCCGGACGGGCGCGTACGTACACTGCGACGCGGCCGCGCTGAAGATGCCGCCACGCAAGGCCTCCTCCATGAGAACGTGCACGAGATCGAGTTGTGGAACACCGGCCCGGAGTGGGACATCGACTCGACGCCGGCGCTCGGTGCCCGCCGCGCCCGCGACTACGCGGTTCGCTTCTATCTCGCGGGGCTCTACGCGAGGCACTACGGCGTGCGGATCAGCTCCTGCGGGCGGGGCCTGCGGATGGGCCTGCCGCCGGACATGTACTCCTGCCGCTTCCAGCGGGACGGGCGGGACGGAGGGAACGGCCAACTGTTCACCGTGCGCTGGTCCGCTCGCGGTCGGGCCGAGGTGCCACTGGATGAAGACGCTTACCGCGTGCGTCACATGGACGGCAGCACGGTACGCGCCCGGCCCGGCGGCCGGATCAGGATCGGCGAGGAACCAGTGCTGATCGAGCACCGTACGGAGTGAACGCTCCGGACATCAACAGAATGTTCACCCGAAGTGCCGGGTCACACCAGCGCCGACGAGAGACCGGCCGCCGCTGCCACCGCCCAGGTCGAGGTCGCCTCGAAACCCTGCTCGGCGAACAGCTCCAGTGGCCCCGTCGCGCACCAGCAGGCGGCGATCGAGGCCGACTCATCGCGCGGGGTGACCTTGCTGTCACCGTCACCGCGCTGTGGCGGCTTGTCTCAAGGGATTCTCATGTGCTGCCCATGGCGACACCGGGGTGCGACCGCAGTATGGTCAAGCATTCAACGGGAGGGTCGGGTTCGGCGCGTCGGGTGGTCAGGGAGGCACCAGCAATGGCCCTAGGGCGCGTTTTGAGTCGTGATCATTCGGTGGTCCGGGTGATGTCTTTGATCCAGATCATCGAGGCGCGTAGGT
>NZ_JBNGGG010000074.1:0-26925 GCF_049974585.1 Streptomyces sp. UG1
CAGAGCCGGAACCGGGCACGGGAACGTCGCCGGGTGCGGACGGGCCGGACATGGCGATTCGCCTCTCAGTGCTCGTGGTCGTGGTCGTGCCCCTCGACACCGACCGCCGACGTCGACGCGCTCGCGAGCGCGCTGGGCAAGTGAGGCGGCCCACCGTGGCCTCCTTGCCCCGCGCCCGCGAGGGCAGGACCGAGGACCCGGACCGTGGCGCGGACGCCGCGGTGATCAGCCTGCGCGGGGCAGCGTTGTCCTACGGCGAGCGCGTGCTGTGGCAGGACCTCGATCTCGATGTCCGGCCGGGCGAGTTCCTGGCCGTGCTCGGGCCGAACGGATCAGGCAAGACCAGCTTCTTGCGCGCCCTGCTGGGCCAACGGCGGCTGTCCGCCGGCACCCTGTCGGTGCTGGGCCGACCGCCCCACAAGGGCAGTCGGCACATCGGCCACGTCCCGCAGCAGGCGACACTGTCGGAGCACGCGATGCTGCGCGCCCGGGACCTGGTCCGCTTCGGCATCGACGGCCACGGCTTCAGACCCCGGCTGCGCACGGCCGCCGTCCGCCGCCGGGTGGATGAGGTCCTGGAGTCGGTGGGTGCCGCCGCCTACGCGGACGTCCCCGTCGGCCTGCTCTCCGGCGGCGAACAGCAGCGCGTGCGTGTCGGGCAGGCACTGGCGACCGACCCGCGGATCCTGCTCTGCGACGAGCCGCTGCTCTCCCTCGACCTGCACCACCAACGGGCCGTCACGGAACTGGTGGACGCCCGGCGCCGCTCCCACAACACAGCCGTGGTCTTCGTGACGTGGAGACTTTCCTGTCGCGGCACGAGGGCCGCCCCGGCACCATCGATGCCTACTCGTTCCGTCTGCGGGTTCAGGTCATTCCTGTCTTGGGTCAACGTTTGGTTGGCGATGTGAAGCGTGGTGAGTATCGCGACTTCTTCGCCGCACTCAAGAAGAACGGAATGCCTGACACCACTCGGAACGCGGTGAAGCAGGCACTGTCGGTCATGCTCTCCATGGCGGTGGAGGATGGATATCTGGAAGGCAACCCCGTTGCCGGTATCCGTCTTCCGCAAGGGAGCAGCCGGAGCACGCGACTGACGTGGCGGTACGTGGTTGCCTTGGCGGAGGAGATCTACCCCAGGTATGAGCTGCTCGTCTGGTACGGAGCGCTCCAGGCTCTGCGCCCCATGGAAGCAGTCGCCGTGCGGCGTGAGGACATGGAAGCGGTACCTGGCTGGCAAGCGGTGGTGGAGCAGAGGCGGCTTGGGGAGCCAGCGCCTTTGAAAACGGCTGCCAGCAAGGCGTCGATTCAGGTTGGCTCCTTTCTCTGGGGCAAGTATGAAGATCACATGACGCGCTGGCGGGCTCCTCTGACAGAGGCAGCGCTGCGTAAGCGCGAGCGACGTGGCTCGCCGCCCATTCCCACCGAATACGCTCACCTGGTCACCTTGACCAAGCTCTGGAAGCCGGTGGGCAGCACGTTGAACTATGCGCCTTCAACCGCGCGAAGGAGAAGGCCAGGGCGCGGGGGATCGCGATCCCCGAGGACGCTACGTTCAGGGACCTGCGGCACTTCGTCGATGCTGTGCTCATCTCCTCGGGGGTGGAGCCACGCAAGGTCCAGGCGCGCATGCGGCACGCCCACCTGTCCGAGACGCTCGACACCTACGGCTACCTGGTCTGACAGGTGGACCGGGAGAACGCTCCGGCGTCGTTCGAGGAGGCCGCCCTGGTGCCATGCCACGCGCTGAGCGACCGCGGAGCACCGGAAATCCTGAGTGCCCAGCGGGGGAATCGCTGTACTTTAGGCGGGCGCGCCGACGAAGAGGTGCTCTCGTGGCCAGTCTGACCGTAGCGCAGTTCGCTACAGGGTGGTTGGGAAGGGGTCAGGAGCCGTGACCATTGAGGCGCGATCATCAATTGCCATGCTTCATCAGCAGTCTGCGAGTGTGCACCCGTCGTGCACCGCAGCACAGGGCAGGCACGGCGAGTATCCGCAGTTCAGAACCCGTTTCGAGGTTTCCTCACAATGTTCCTGACCATCACCACCACCGGCACTCCGGAACGTCCGGCCACCGATCTCGGCTTCCTGCTGCACAAGCACCCGGAAAAGGCGCAGGCGTTCTCCACCTCCTACGGCACGGCCCACGTCCTCTACCCGGAGGCGGCGGCCGAGCGCTGTACGGCGGCGCTGCTCCTGGAGGTCGACGCGGTGGCGCTGGTCCGGCGCGGCAAGGGCAAGGGCCGCGGCGGGGCGCCCGACGCGGCGCTCGCCCAGTACGTCAACGACCGGCCGTACGCCGCCTCCTCGCTGCTCGCGGTCGCCCTCAGCAGCGTGTTCTCCAGCGCGATGCGCGGCGTGTGCAACGCCCGCCCCGAGCGCGCCGCCGAGCCGCTGCCCTTGCGCATCGAGGTGCCCGCGCTGCCGGCCAGGGGCGGTACGGAGCTGGTACGACGGCTGTTCGAGCCGCTCGGCTGGGCGGTGACCGCCGAACCGGTGCCGCTGGATGTGCAGTTCCCGGAGTGGGGCGACTCGCGTTACGTCCGGCTCGTGCTGGAGTCGGAGGCCCTGACCCTCGCCGAGGCCCTGCGCCACCTCTATGTCCTGCTCCCCGTCCTCGACGACGCCAAGCACTACTGGGTCGCCTCCGACGAGGTCGACAAGCTGCTGCGGGCCGGTGAGGGCTGGCTGCCGGACCACCCGGAGCAGAAGCTGATCACCAGCCGGTATCTGTCGCGCCGCTGGTCGCTGACCCGCGAGGCGATGGAGCGGCTGGAGCTGGTGCGGCTCGCGGAGGCCGACGACAGCGAGGTCGAGGACATCGACAACGCCGTCGAGGCCGAGGGGGAGACGGAAGAGAAGCCGACCCCGCTCGCCGTGCAGCGCCGGGACGCGATCGTCGCCGCGCTCAAGGCGTCCGGTGCCGCGCGCGTGCTCGATCTCGGCTGCGGACAGGGGCAGTTGGTGCAGGCCCTCCTCAAGGACCCGGCGTTCACCGAGATCGCGGGCGTGGATGTGTCGATGCGGGCGCTCACCATCGCCGGGCGGCGGTTGAAGCTGGACCGGATGGGCGAGCGGCAGGCCTCGCGCGTGAAGCTCTTCCAGGGCTCCCTCGCCTACACCGACAGCCGCCTCAAGGGCTATGACGCCGCCGTCCTCAGCGAGGTCATCGAGCACCTCGACCTGCCCCGGCTGCCCGCCCTGGAGTACGCCGTCTTCGGCTCGGCCCGCCCGAAGACCGTCCTCGTGACGACCCCGAACGTCGAGTACAACGTCCGCTGGGAGTCCCTCCCGGCCGGGCACGTCCGGCACGGCGACCACCGGTTCGAGTGGACGCGCGAGGAGTTCCGCGCGTGGGCGCAGGCGGTGGCCGAACGGCACGGGTACGGCGTGGAGTTCGTACCGGTGGGGCCCGACGACCCGGAAGTCGGGCCGCCGACGCAGATGGCCATGTTTGTGATGAGCACAGCCAGTATGCAGAGCGACGTGAATGAGGAGAAGGAGGCGAAGGTCGCATGAACCAGGCACCGAACGGGCGTGTCCTGCCCGTCACCGACCTCTCCCTCGTCGTGCTCGTCGGCGCCTCCGGCTCCGGCAAGTCCACCTTCGCCCGCCGGCACTTCAAGCCCACCGAGGTGATCTCCTCCGACTTCTGCCGCGGCCTGGTCTCCGACGACGAGAACGACCAGAGCGCGACGAAGGACGCCTTCGACGTCCTGCACTACATCGCGGGCAAGCGACTGGCCGCCGGCCGCCGTACCGTCGTCGACGCCACCAGCGTGCAGCAGGAGTCCCGGCGCCAGCTCATCGAGCTGGCCAAGCGGCACGACGTGCTGCCGATAGCCATCGTGCTCGACGTCCCGGAGGAGGTGTGCGCCGAGCGCAACGCGGCCCGCACCGACCGGGCCGACATGCCGCGCCGGGTCATCCAGCGGCACATCCGCGAACTGCGCCGCTCCATCCGGCGCCTGGAGCGCGAGGGCTTCCGCAAGGTGCACGTCCTGCGGGGCGTGGCGGACGTCGAGAACGCCTCCGTCGTCACCGAGAAGCGCTTCAACGACCTGACCCACCTCACCGGCCCGTTCGACATCGTCGGCGACATCCACGGCTGCGCCTCCGAACTGGAGTCGCTGCTGGGCAAGCTCGGCTACGTCGACGGTGTGCACCCGGACGGCCGTACCGCCGTCTTCGTCGGCGACCTCGTCGACCGCGGCCCGGACAGCCCGGGTGTGCTGCGCCGTGTGATGTCGATGGTGAAGTCGGGCAACGCCCTGTGCGTGCCGGGCAACCACGAGAACAAGTACGGCCGCTATCTCAAGGGCCGCAAGGTCCAGCACACGCACGGACTCGCCGAGACCATCGAGCAGATGGAGACCGAGAGCGAGGAGTTCCTGGCCGAGGTACGGGAGTTCATCGACGGGCTCGTCAGCCACTACGTCCTCGACGGCGGCAGGCTGGTCGTCTGCCACGCCGGTCTGCCGGAGAGGTACCACGGCCGTACGTCGGGGCGGGTGCGCTCGCACGCCCTGTACGGCGACACCACCGGGGAGACCGACGAGTTCGGGCTGCCGGTGCGCTATCCGTGGGCGGAGGACTACCGGGGCCGCGCGGCCGTGGTGTACGGCCACACTCCGGTCCCGGAGGCCAGCTGGCTGAACAACACCATCTGCCTGGACACCGGCGCCGTCTTCGGCGGCAAGCTGACCGCGCTGCGCTGGCCGGAGCGGGAGCTGGTCGACGTACCGGCCGAGCAGGTCTGGTACGAACCGGCCAAGCCGCTGCGCTCCGAGGCACCCGGCGGGCACGACGGACGGCCGCTCGACCTGGCGGACGTGCACGGGCGCAGGGTCGTGGAGACCCGGCACCAGGGCCGTGTCTCGATCCGTGAGGAGAACGCGGCGGCGGCCCTGGAGGTCATGAGCCGCTTCGCCATTGACCCGCGCCTGCTGCCGTACCTCCCGCCGACCATGGCGCCGACGGCGACCAGCCACGTCGACGGCTACCTGGAGCACCCGGCGGAGGCCTTCGCGCAGTACGCGGCCGACGGCGTCGATCGGGTCGTGTGCGAGGAGAAGCACATGGGCTCGCGGGCGGTCGCCCTGGTGTGCCGGGACGCGGAGGCGGCGAGGAAGCGGTTCGGGGTCGACGGCCCGACCGGATCGCTCTACACCCGCACCGGGCGCCCGTTCTTCGACGACGAGTCGGTCACGGAGTCGATCCTCGACCGGGTCCGCACGGCGGCCGGCGAAGCGGGACTCTGGGACGAGCTCGAGACGGACTGGCTGCTGCTCGACGCCGAGCTGATGCCGTGGTCGCTGAAGGCGGCGGGCCTGCTGCGCTCGCAGTACGCGGCGGTCGGCGCCGCCTCCGGGGCGGCGTTCCCGGGCGCGTTGGCCGCGCTGGAGCGTGCCGCGGCGCGCGGCGTCGACGTGTCGGGCCTGCTGGCGCGCCAGCGCGAACGGGCGTCGGACGCGGCCGCGTTCACGGAGGCGTACCGGCGCTACTGCTGGACGACGGACGGCCTGGACGGCGTACGCCTGGCCCCGTTCCAGATCCTGGCGGTCCAGGGCCGCAGCCTCGCCGCGCTCCCGCACGACGAGCAGCTCGCGCTCCTGGACCGGCTGGTGGAGCACGACGGCAGCGGACTGCTGCAGACCACCAGGCGGCTGTACGTCGACACCGGGGACCCGGAGTCGGTCCGGGCCGGCGTCGACTGGTGGCTGGAGATGACGGGCCGCGGCGGCGAGGGCATGGTCGTCAAGCCGCTGGGCGCGGTGGTGCGCAGCGCGGAGGGCCGCCTGGTGCAGCCCGGCATCAAGTGCCGGGGCCGTGAGTACCTGCGGATCATCTACGGTCCGGAGTACACCCGCCCGGACAACCTGGCCCGCCTCCGTCAGCGGTTCCTCAACCACAAGCGGTCCCTCGCCGTCCGCGAGTACGCGCTGGGTCTCGAGGCTCTGGACCGGCTGGCGGAGGGCGAGCCGCTGTGGCGGGTGCACGAGGCGGTGTTCGGGGTGCTGGCGCTGGAGTCGGAGCCGGTGGACCCGCGGCTGTGACGGTCAGCCGACGAGCCGCAGCCGCTCCCGGCACACGCCGACCCGGACCGTCTGCCCCCAGGTCACCTCGACCGCGTCCGTCTCCATCCCGTCTCCGAAGGCGACGAGCCGCTCGGACTCGACGGTGAGGGTCAGGCGGCTCGCGGCGGCGAGTTCCCCGGCCACCCGTGACGTACCGGTGGCCGGGGACGGCCAGGCCTCGCGGACGTACCACAGCAGACGGGCCTCGGTCGGGGCGGGCAACCGCAAGTGCCCGCCCCGTTCCTGCCACACCGACCGGATCCACCCGGTCGCCCCCGTCCCGGTGCCGATGAGCACCCCGGACGAGGCCTGGGCCTCGACGACACCCCCGTCGTCCTCCAGGCCCAGGCGGTATCTGGCCGTCTGGTGTCCGACGGCGCCCAGGTAGATCTCGTTGAGCGCCACCAGGCGCTGTGTGTCGTCGGCGACGGCCTCGACCATGGTGAGTTCGTCGGCATGGCCGCTTCCGGATTGCGTGGACGCGAACAATTCGGCCGCGTCCGCGGGGCGGTGGCGCACCAGGACACCCGGATTGCGGCCGGGGTCGGTGTCGATGCCCAGCACCGGCTGTCCGGCGAGGTACTTGGCCACGTTCGCGACCAGGCCGTCCTGCCCGACCACGACCACCACGTCCTCCGGCGCGAACGGGAACCGGTCCAGGTCGGCCCGCTCCACCCGGGTCCGGCGCCAGGTCAGGGGGATGGCCGCCGTCACCTCCGTCAGCGCCTGTCGCGTACGGCGGTGGCGTTCGGCGACCTCCTCGATGTCACGGCCCCGGGAGGAGAGGAAGAAGGCGGCCTGGCCGTGCGTGCCGTGCCGGGCCACCAGCTCCGCGTACTCCGTGGTGCGATGCACGAGGACGACCCGCGGGGCGAGACTCACTCCCGCGCTCCCAGCCTGGCGAGCAGCCCGGTCAGCACGTCCGGCGACACCGTCACGCTGTCGATGTGCGGCAGGTTCTCCGCGAGCCGGGTCCCGGTGAGGGCGTGCAGGGTGGCCACGTCCACCTCCGCGTGCACCCGCAGCCAGGCCGCCTGAGCCTGCGCCCGCGCCTCACCGACCTCACGTGCCCCCTCGGCCTCGGCCCGTGCCAGCCGCACGGACCGGGTGGCCTCCGCGTCCGCGAGCCGTACGGTGCGTGCCGCCTCCGCCTCGGCGAGTCGTACGGTCCGTGCCGCCTCCGCCTCGGCCCTGACCGCGTCGGCCGACGCGTGCTCCTCGGCCTCACGGCGGGCGTTCGTGCCCCGCTGCTCCACCAACTGCTCCTCGCGGCGGGCGAGTTCGATCTGGCTGGCCAGTTCGTTCTCGGCGATCGCGCGCTCCCGCTCGACGGCGACCGCCCGGCGTTCGTACGTCGCCCGGTCCGCCTCCTGCTGGATCTGCTCGCGGGCCGGGGTGCGCAGCGCCCGCTCCACCTCCGGTTCAGGGCGCAGCGCCACGACGCGTACGGCGACCACCTCGATGCCGGTCGCGGGGAGCCGGGGCTCCTCGGCGAGGCCGGCCGCGATCCGTTCCCGTACCGCCGTCACGCCGTCGACCAGCGCCGCCGACAGCGGCGTACGGGACAGGACGTCCAGCGCGTGCTGCTGTGCCGTCTCGGTGAGCAGGGTGCCGAGCTGCTCCAGGGGAGCGGCGCGCCAGGCGCCGGTGTCCGGGTCGATCGAGAAGTCGAGGCGGGCGGCGGCCACGGCCGGGGCGCTGATCCGGTAGGTGACCGTCGCCTGTACCGCCACGTCCTGGAAGTCGGACGTACGGGCATGGAAGGTCATCGCCAGCTCGCGGTCGTCGACCGGCACTTCGGAGATCGCCGCGGTCAGCGCACGGAACCAGAAGCTGAGCCCCGGGCCGTCGTGCAGCAGCTTGCCGCCGCGGTGGCGGCGGATGTGCGCCGTGGGCGCGCCGCGCAGATGGCGCAGGCCGAGGCGCCGGGTGATGTCGGCCATGGAACCCCCTCTTTTTCGTCACGTGGACGATAATCGCGAGCGGCAGTTGTCGTCAAGGGGACGAAAAGAAGATGGTGGCAAGTAGGGGGTGAACGCGGTTCCCGGTGGTCAGGATGGAGACATGGCATTCCATGTCGACTCCGAGGCCGGGCGGCTGCGCCGCGTCATACTGCACCGGCCGGATCTCGAGCTCAAAAGGCTCACCCCCAGCAACAAGGACGCCCTGCTCTTCGACGACGTGCTGTGGGTGCGCCGGGCGCGCGCCGAGCATGACGGGTTCGCGGATGTGCTGCGCGACCGCGGGGTCACCGTCCACCTGTTCGGCGACCTGCTCACCGAGGCCCTGGAGATCCCGGTGGCCCGCGGGCTCGTCCTCGACCGGGTCTTCGACGAGAAGGAGTACGGGGTGCTCGCCACCGATCACCTCCGTGCCGCCTTCGAGGGCCTGCCCTCGCCCGAGCTGGCCGAGGCCCTGGTCGGCGGCATGACCAAGCGGGAGTTCCTGGAGGTGCACCCTGAGCCGACCTCCGTGCGCTTCCATGTCATGGAGCTGGACGACTTCCTGCTCGCGCCCCTGCCCAATCACCTCTTCACCCGTGACACCTCCGCCTGGATCTACGACGGCGTCTCCGTCAACGCCATGCGCTGGCCCGCCCGGCAGCGGGAGACCGTGCACTTCGAGGCGATCTACCGGCACCATCCGCTGTTCCGTGACGAAACGTTCCACGTCTGGTCCGAGGGCCAGGCCGACTACCCCTCCACCATCGAGGGCGGCGACGTCCTGGTGATCGGCAACGGCGCCGTGCTCATCGGCATGAGCGAGCGGACGACCCCCCAGGCCGTCGAGATGCTCGCCCACAAGCTGTTCGCCGCCGGATCGGCGCAGACGATCGTGGCCCTCGACATGCCCAAGCGGCGTGCGCTGATGCATCTCGACACCGTGATGACGATGGTCGACGGCGATGTCTTCACCCAGTACGCCGGGCTCGGCATGCTCTGCTCGTACACCATCGAGCCGGGCGCCGGCGACAAGGAGCTGAAGGTCACCGACCATCCGCCGGAGCACATGCACCGCGCGATCGCCGCCGCGCTGGGGCTCAGCGAGATCCGCGTCCTGACCGCGACGCAGGACGTCCACGCCGCCGAGCGCGAGCAGTGGGACGATGGCTGCAACGTGCTCGCCGTCGAGCCCGGCGTCGTCGTCGCCTACGAGCGCAACTCCACCACCAACACGCATCTGCGCAAGCAGGGAATCGAGGTGATCGAGATTCCGGGCAGCGAGCTGGGGCGAGGGAGAGGTGGTCCACGGTGCATGAGCTGTCCCGTTGAGCGGGAGTCCGTATATTAATTCTGAATGTCGTATAGACTTCCAGAGTCCGGTCCCCCTGTACTCGTACCTCTGGAGCGCCCCATGGCGACTGTCCCGACCGCCCTCGCAGGCCGCCACTTCCTCAAGGAGCTCGACTTCGGTGAGCAGGAGTTCCTCGGGCTGATCGAGCTGGCCGCGGAGCTGAAGGCCGCGAAGAAGGCCGGGGCCGAGACGCAGTACCTGCGGGGCAGGAACATCGCGCTGATCTTCGAGAAGACCTCGACACGCACCCGCTGCGCGTTCGAGGTCGCGGCCGCGGACCAGGGGGCCTCGACGACGTACCTCGACCCGTCCGGCTCGCAGATCGGGCACAAGGAGTCCGTGCGGGACACCGCGCGCGTGCTCGGGCGGATGTACGACGGGATCGAGTACCGCGGGGACAGCCAGCGGAAAGTGGAGGAGCTGGCGGCGTACGCGGGCGTGCCGGTGTACAACGGGCTCACCGATGACTGGCACCCCACCCAGATGCTGGCCGACGTGCTCACGATGACCGAGCACAGTGCCAAGCCGCTCAAGGAGATCGCCTTCGCCTACCTCGGCGACGCCCGCTTCAACATGGGCAACTCGTATCTGATCACCGGTGCGCTGCTCGGCATGGATGTACGGATCGTCGCGCCCAAGGAGTACTGGCCCGCCGACGACATCGTGGCCCGGGCCCGCAAGCTGGCCGAGGACAGCGGCGCGGTCATCGCGCTGACCGAGGACATCGCCGAAGGCGTCCTCGGCGCCGACTTCGTCGCGACCGACGTGTGGGTGTCGATGGGTGAGCCGAAGGAGGTGTGGGACGAACGGATCGCCGAGCTCGGCTCCTATGCGGTGACCATGGACGTCCTGCGGGCCACCGGCAACCCGGATGTGAAGTTCCTGCACTGCCTGCCGGCGTTCCACGACCTCGGTACGAAGGTCGGCCTGGAGATCTTCGAGAGCCATGGGCTGGAGTCGCTGGAGGTGACCGACGAGGTCTTCGAGTCGGAGCACTCGGTGGTCTTCGACGAGGCGGAGAACCGGATGCACACGATCAAGGCGGTCCTGGTGGCGACGCTGGGCTGAGCCGGGGGCCGCTGCGGTTGGCTACAGCGGGCGGCGCTGAGCCGGTACGACCGGCAGCCGGAACCACACCGCCTTGCCGGAGGCCGTCGGGCGGTGGCCGCAGGACGAGCTGAGGGTGCGGATCAGGAGCAGGCCCCGGCCGTGTTCCTGCCACGGGTCGGGCGCGCCTTCGGCCGGGTGGGTCAGATCGCCGGGCGGCGCCGGGTCCGGGTCGTGCACCTCGACCTGGCAGCTCGACGGCAGCAGCTCCACCACCAGCTCTATCGGGCCGCTGCCCGCGGTGTGTTCCACGGCGTTCGCGACCAGCTCCGCGGTGAGCAGCTCCGCCGTGTCGCTGTCGGCGGCGTACTCCAGCTCGGCCAGCGCCGTACGGACCACCGCGCGTGCCACGGGCACGGCCGCGGCGGTGTGCGGCAGCGCGATGCGCCATGAGGCGGAAGGCGGGTGCGGCACGAAGTGCCTCCGTGGGGGGCGGTGGCCGGGCGACGGGAGGGCGGGGGAGCGATCGTGCAAGGCGGGTCCGTTCATGAGCAGGCTGTCCTGCTTTCAACCTTATGAATGGTACGGCGCCACCTCGCGGGAAGGCTCGGTGGGCGCCGTTCGGGACCTTCGGCCCCGACTGCTGGGCGGCTTACCCGGGTGAACGGCCGGCCTCGCGCGGCTGATCCCGCCGTTACGCGGGTGTCGACGAGCCGTGACCGATGTGACCGGGCGAGGTCACACCCGATCGGCTTATCGCGCACTCGTGACGACAGTCAAAGTTGGGTGATAGCTTCGAGGGGTAGAGCTCGGAGGGTAGAGCTCAGTGAGGCAGTGCCCGCGCCGTCCGCCCGAGGAGGCCGCACGTCATGAGTCCCTTCACCGGCTCCGCCGCCCGCACCTCCGACTGGAAACATCTGCGGGTCGAGTACGCCGACGGGGTCGCCACCGTCACCCTCGCCCGCCCCGAGAAACTCAACGCGCTCACCTTCGGCGCCTACGCCGACCTGCGCGATCTGCTGGCCGAGCTGTCCCGGGAGAGGGCAGTACGGGCCCTGGTGCTGGCCGGTGAAGGCCGCGGCTTCTGTTCGGGCGGCGACGTCGACGAGATCATCGGCGCGACCCTGTCCATGGACACCGCCCAACTCCTCGACTTCAACCGGATGACCGGGCAGGTCGTGCGGGCGGTACGGGAGTGCCCGTTCCCGGTGATCGCGGCCGTGCACGGGGCCGCGGCCGGGGCGGGGGCCGTACTGGCCCTGGCGGCCGACTTCCGGATCGCCGACCCCACCGCACGCTTCGCCTTCCTCTTCACCCGGGTCGGCCTGTCCGGCGGCGACATGGGCGCGGCGTACCTGCTGCCGAGGGTCGTCGGCCTCGGCCACGCCACCCGACTGCTCATGCTGGGCGAACCGGTACGCGCCCCCGAGGCCGAGCGCATCGGCCTGATCAGCGAACTGACGGACGAGGGCCGGGTCGACGAGACCGCCCACACCCTGGCCCGCCGCCTGGCCGACGGCCCGGCTCTGGCGTACGCCCAGACGAAGGCGCTGCTGACGGCGGAACTGGACATGCCGCTGGCGACGGCGGTGGAGCTGGACGCGTCGACGCAGGCGCTGCTGATGAACGGGGAGGACTACGCCGAGTTCCACGAAGCCTTCAAGGAGAAGCGCCCTCCCAAATGGAGGGGGCGGTGATCGTGCCAACCAAAGGGGCGCGGGGAACTGCGCCACCAGCCACAACGCACCCGCAGTCGCCGGCGATGACCAGCCACCCCCTACGGGTGGCAATCATCGGCGGCGGCCCCGGCGGCCTCTACGCCGCCGCCCTGCTGAAACGCCTCGACCCATCCCGCGAGGTGACCGTCTGGGAACGCAACGCCCCCGACGACACCTTCGGCTTCGGAGTAGTCCTCTCCGACGAAACCCTGGGCGGCATCGAACACGCCGACCCCGTGGTCTACGAGGCCATGCAAACGCACTTCACCCGCTGGGACGACATCGACATCGTCCACCGAAACACCCGCCAAACCTCTGGAGGACACGGCTTCGCCGCCCTAGGCAGAAAACGCCTCCTGGAAATCCTGCACACCCGCTGCCGCGACCTCGGCGTGGAACTCCGCTTCCGCACGGAGGCCCCGTACCCGGCCTGGCTGGCCGAGACATACGACCTCGTCATCGCCGCAGACGGTGTGCACAGCACCACCCGCGAGGCCTACGCCCATGTGTTCCGCCCCCATGTGGCCGAACACCACTGCCGCTATATCTGGCTCGCCGCGGACTTCGCCTTCGAATCCTTCCGCTTCGAGATCGCCGAGACCGAGCACGGCGTGATGCAACTGCACGGCTACCCCTACGCCGCCGACGCCTCCACCGTCATCGTCGAGATGCGCGAAGAGGTCTGGCAGGCAGCCGGGTTCGCGGAACTCGACGAGTCGGAGTCCGTGGAGCGCTGCGCCAAGATCTTCGCGGAAGCGCTCGGCGGACGGCCCCTGAAGTCCAACAAGTCGGCCTGGACCACCTTCCGCACCGTCGTCAACGAACGCTGGTCGAACGGCAACATCGTGCTGCTCGGCGACGCGGCCCACACCGCCCACTTCTCCATCGGCTCCGGCACCAAGCTCGCCGTCGAGGACGCCCTCGCGCTCGCCGCCTGTCTGGAGGAACAGCCCTCCCTGGAGCGGGCGTTGGCGGCGTACGAGGAGGAGCGCAAGCCTGTCGTCGCCTCCACCCAGCGCGCCGCCCGCGCCAGCCTGGAGTGGTTCGAGAACCTCGGCCGCTACCTCGACCAGCCGCCGCGTCAGTTCGCCTTCAACCTGCTCACCCGCAGCCGTCGCGTCACCCACGACAATCTGCGCCTGCGCGACGCCCGCTTCACCGAGTCCGTGGAGCGCGAGTTCGGCTGCCCGCCCGGCACGCCCCCGATGTTCACCCCGTTCCGGCTGCGCGGCCTGACCCTGCGCAACCGGGTCGTGGTGTCCCCGATGGACATGTACTCGGCCACCGACGGCGTCCCCGGCGATTTCCACCTCGTCCACCTCGGCTCCCGCGCCCTCGGCGGCGCCGGACTGGTGATGACCGAGATGGTGTGCGTCAGCCCCGAGGGACGGATCACCCCCGGCTGCACCGGACTGTACACCGGCAGGCAGGGCGATGCCTGGCAGCGGATCGTCCGGTTCGTGCACGCGCAGGCGCCCGGCACCGCGATCGGCGTGCAGCTCGGGCACAGCGGCCGCAAGGGCTCGACCAAGCTGATGTGGGAGGGCATCGACGAGCCCCTGGAGGACGGCAACTGGCCGCTCGTGGCCCCGTCCCCGATCCCCTACAAGCCGTACAGCCAGACCCCCCGCGAACTGACCCGCTCCCAGCTCACCGACATCCGCGAGCAGTTCACCGCGGCCGCCCGGCGGGCCGCCCGAGCCGGCTTCGACCTCCTCGAACTGCACTGCGCGCACGGCTATCTGCTCTCCGGCTTCCTCTCCCCGCTCACCAACCGGCGCACCGACGCCTACGGCGGCACCCTGGAGAGACGGCTCCGCTTCCCGCTCGAGGTCTTCGACGCCGTACGGAGCGTCTGGCCCCAGGAACGGCCCCTGACCGTCCGTATCTCCGCCACCGACTGGGCCGAGGGCGGCACCACCGCCGAGGACGCCGTCGAGATCGCCCGCGCCTTCGCCGCGCACGGCGCCGACGCGATCGACGTGTCGACCGGTCAGGTGGTGGCCGACGAGCAGCCGGAGTTCGGACGGTCGTACCAGACCCCGTACGCGGACCGGATCCGTCACACCACCGGCCTCCCGGTGATCGCGGTCGGCGCGATCTCGTCCTGGGACGACGCCAACTCCCTGATCCTGGCGGGGCGCACGGACCTGTGCGCCCTGGCCCGGCCGCATCTGTACGACCCGCACTGGACGCTGCACGCGGCGGCCGAGCAGGGCTACGACGGTCCGGGGATCGTCTGGCCGGCTCCGTACCGGGCGGGCAGCCGGCGGCCGCAGACCGGGCGTACGGATGCTCCCAAGCCGCGGCTCACGCTGGGGAGTTGAGGGCTGCCATGCCCGCGGTGAGCGTCGTGGCGTCGGCCGGGCCGATCAGGGCGAACGCGCCGGTGCGGCGGGAGCGCGCGTAGTCGTCCAGCGCGAGCGGCTCGGCGGTGCGCAGGGTGGCGCGGCCCAGGTCGTTCGCGTGCAGCTCGGACGCGCCGCACAGATCCCGGACGATGGCCTTGACGGTCCTGGTCGTGTGCCGGACCAGGACCCGGTCGCCGACCCGCAGCGGTCGGTCGGCCAGGTGGCAGACGGCCGCGGTGACGTCCCGGGTGAGGGACGGGACGTCGACCCTCGCCGTGATCATGTCACCGCGCGAGACGTCCCACTGGTCAGGTCCGCGATGGCGGCGTGCCGGCGGGTCTGCTCGACGACGCCGTTGCGGGCGTCGCCCAGGATGATCGCCAGCTCGGGGGTGGAGGCGCCGGTGACCGTGTTGCGGGTGTACTGCACATGGCCCGGGGTGTCGGCCAGGATGAACCGGCGGCGAGGGATAGCGAAGTAGCGTCCCGGCCGCGGTTGCGGAAGGCGTGCTCGACGGCCTCCACCTGGTCGGCGAGGACCGACTTGGAGTCGTGCAGCAGCCGGCCGACGAGCGTGGACTTGCCGTCGTCGACGGAGCCCGCGGTGGCGAACCGGAGCGTGTCCACGGTCATGACTAGAAGTACCCCTCGCGCTTGCGGTCCTCCATCGCGGCCTCCGAGAGCTTGTCGTCGGCGCGCGTGGCGCCGCGCTCGGTCAGCCGGGAGACGGCGATCTCGGCGATCACCTTCTCGATGGTGTCGGCGTCGGAGTCCACCGCGCCGGTGCAGGACATGTCGCCGACCGTGCGATAGCGGACCTGCCGCTTCTCGACGACCTCGTGCTCGCGGGGCCCGCCCCAGTCACCCGCCGTCAGCCACATGCCGTTGCGCTGGAACACCTCGCGCCGATGGGCGTAGTAGATGTTCGGCAGCTCTATGTGTTCGCGGGCTATGTACTGCCACACGTCCAGCTCGGTCCAGTTGGACAGCGGGAACACACGCACGTGCTCGCCGGGTGCGTGCCGGCCGTTGTACAGGTTCCACAGCTCGGGCCGCTGGCGGCGCGGGTCCCACTGGGAGAACTCGTCGCGCAGGCTGAACACCCGCTCCTTGGCCCGCGCCTTCTCCTCGTCGCGCCGCCCGCCGCCGAAGACCGCGTCGAACCGCTCGCTCTGGATCTTCTCCGTCAGCGGCAGGGTCTGCAGTGGGTTCCGCGTCCCGTCGGGACGCTCGCGCAGCACACCCCGGTCGATGTAGTCCTGTACGGAGGCCACATGGAGCCGTAGCCCATGTGCGGCCACCACACGGTCCCGGTAGTCGAGGACCTCCGGGAAGTTGTGGCCCGTGTCCACATGCAGCAGCGCGAAGGGCACCGGCGCCGGCGTGAACGCCTTCAGCGCCAGATGCAGCATCACGATGGAGTCCTTGCCGCCGGAGAACAGGATCACCGGCCGCTCGAACTCGCCCGCCACCTCACGGAAGATGTGCGCCGCCTCGGACTCCAGCGCGTCCAGGTGCGAGAGACCGGCCCCCTTCACACCAGCCCTCGATCCGCCAGCACGGCGTACACGGCGTCGGCCGACTCCTGGGGCGTCTGCCGCTGGGTGGGAAGGACGAGCGCGGGGTCCACCGGCGGCTCGTACGGGTCGTCGACCCCGGTCAGCCCGGTCAGCCGGCCCGCGGCCTGCCGGGCGTACAGCCCTTTCACGTCCCGCTGGCTGCACACCTCGACCGGCGTGGCCACATGCACCTCGATATACGGCGTCCCGGACGCCTCGTGCCGTTTGCGGACGGCCTCGCGGCTGTCGGCGTACGGGGCGATGACCGGGACGACGGACAGCACGCCGTTGCGTGCGAGCACCTCCGAGACCAGGCCGATGCGCTGCACATTGGTGTTGCGGTCCGCCCGCGAGAAGCCCAGGCCCGCGGAGAGGAAACGGCGGATCTCGTCGCCGTCGAGGACCTCCACGCGACGGCCCTCCGTCTGCAGCCTGCCCCGCAGCAGACGGGCGATGGTCGTCTTGCCCGCGCTCGGCAGCCCGGTGAGCCAGACGGTGGCTCCCTGAGTTCTCGCCGTGGTGGTCATGCGCAACAGCCCTCGTCTCTTACCCGGCACTCGACTCGGCCCACGCTAGGTGAGAAACCTTAGAAGAGGGGCTGAGGAGCCTGAAGGTTCCCTGAGGGACGCATGATGTGGGTGAGATCACACACCCGCGAAGTCCGCCCCCGCGTCCCGCAACCGCTCGTGCAGCCCCTGAAAGACGGTCGCCGAGCGCGACCCCGGCCAGTCCTCGGGCAGCAGCCGGGCCGGCAGCCCGGGGTCGGTGTACGGCAGATGGCGCCAGGAGTCCAGGGCGAGGAGGTAGTCGCGGTACGCCTCCTCGGGCGGGGTGTCCTCCCGCTGCTCCCACGCGTGCAGCACGCGCGCGTGGCGGTCGAGGAACGCGTCGTGCTCCTTGGCGATCGCGGCCAGGTCCCACCAGCGGGCGACGGCCTCGGCGGTGGGCGTGAAGCCGAGGTGCTCGCCGCGGAAGAAGTCGACGTACTCCTCCAGGCGCAGCCGCTGGAGGGTGTGCCGGGCCTCCTCGTAGAGCCGCGCGGGCGCGATCCACACGCCCGGGGCCGCCGTCCCGAAGCCGAGCCCGGCCAGCCGGGAGCGCAGCACATGGCGCTTCTGCCGCTCCGACTCCGGCACCGAGAACACCGCGAGCACCCAGTCCACGTCGCCGGGTGGCGCGGTGGCGTAGATGCGCCGGTCGCCGTCGTCCAGCAACTGGCGGGCGTCCGGCGACAGTTCGTACCCGGCCGCGCCCTGGGCCGTGCGGGCCGGCAGCAGCAGCCCGCGCCGCTTCAGCCGGGACACCGACGAGCGTACGGAAGGGGCGTCCACGCCGACCGCGGCCAGCAGTCTGATCAGCTCGGCGACCGGCACCGGGCCGGGCATGTGGCGGCCGTAGGCGCCGTAGAGCGTGACGATGAGAGACCGTGGTGCATGCTGGTCGGACACGTTGATCATCTTAGGTCGTACGGATCACTGCCGTTCACCCTGTGGGGGATCGCCGTCGCGCAGCCGGAACCGCTGGAGCTTGCCGGTCGCGGTACGCGGCAGCGCGTCCAGGAAGACGACCTCGCGCGGGCACTTGTACGGCGCCAGCTCGGCCTTGACGAACGCCCGCAGCGCCTCCGCGTCCCGGCGCGCACCGTCCCTGAGCACCGCGTATGCCACCACGACCTGGCCGCGCGCCTCGTCGGCCCGCCCCACCACCGCCGTCTCCAGCACGTCCGGGTGGCGCAGCAGCGCCTCCTCGACCTCGGGGCCCGCGATGTTGTAACCGGCCGAGATGATCATGTCGTCCGCGCGGGCGACATAGCGGAAGTAGCCGTCACTCTCCCGGACGTAGGTGTCGCCCGTGATGTTCCAGCCGTGGCGCACGTACTCGCGCTGGCGCGGGTCGGACAGATAGCGGCAGCCCACGGGTCCGCGTACGGCGAGCAGCCCGGGCTCCCCGTCGGGCAGGTCCCGGCCGTCGCCGTCGACCACGCGCGCGTGCCAGCCCGGCACCGGCACCCCGGTCGTCCCGGGCCTGATGTGCTCGTCGGCCGCCGAGATGAAGATGTGCAGCAGCTCGGTGGCGCCGATGCCGTTGATGATGCGCAGCCCGGTCCGCTCGTGCCAGGTCTGCCAGGTGGCGGCGGGCAGGTTCTCGCCCGCGGAGACACAGCGCCGCAGCGAGGAGATGTCGTGCGAGTCCAGCGCGTCCAGCATCGCTCGGTACGCCGTCGGAGCGGTGAACAGCACGGACACCCGGTGCTCGGCGATCGCGGGCAGCAACTGCTTGGGGCCGGCCTGTTCGAGGAGCAGGGAGCTGGCGCCGGCCCGCATCGGGAAGATGACGAGCCCGCCGAGACCGAAGGTGAAGCCGAGCGGGGGACTGCCGGCGAAGACATCGCCCACATGTGGTTGCAGCACATGCTCCGAGAAGGTGTCGGCTATCGCGAGCACATCCCGGTGGAAGTGCATACAGCCCTTGGGGCGGCCGGTGGTCCCGGAGGTGAAGGCGATGAGGGCGACGTCGTCGGCCGCCGTGTCCGCGGCGGGGTACGGGGCGTCGGGTGCCGGCAGGCGCAGCAGGTCGTCCGGTGCGTCGCCGCCGTACGTCGCGATGCGCAGGCCGGATATCTCGGCCTTGGCCAGGTCGTCCACGGCCCGGATGTCGCACAGCGCGTGCCGCACCTCGGCGATCTCGCACATGGTCCGCAGCTCGTGCGGCCGCTGCTGGGCGAGCACCGTGACGGCGACCGCGCCCGCCTTGAGCACCGCCAGCCAGCAGGCCGCCAGCCACGGTGTGGTCGGGCCGCGCAGCAGCACCCGGTTGCCCGGGACGACGCCGAGGTGGGTGGTGAGCACATGGGCCAGCCGGTCCACGCGGGCGCGCAGTGTGCCGTACATCCATGTGTCGCCGGACGGGGTGTGGAACACGGGCCGCTCGGCGTCGGGGCCGGTGAGCAGTTCGGCGGCGGCGTTGAGCCGTTCGGGGTACCCCAGGCCCGGCAGGTCGAAGCGGAGCTCGGGCCACTCGTCGGGCGGTGGCAGATGCTCGCGGGCGAAGGTGTCGACGTGCGCGGAGCGGTGCAGACCGGCCATGGCGGTTCGCCCCCTTGCCTTGTGGGCTGCCGTACGGGCGTCGTGCTTGTGGGCGTCGTGGTGGGCTCGCACAGGGAGCGTATCGTGTTCGTGACGACAGTCAATGGGGCGCGATATCGTCGAGGAGACCCGTCGGGAAGGTCCATCGAGTGGGTCCGTCGCGGACGGCCCGCAAGGAGGTCGGCAATGCCCGCATTCTCACTCGATCCGCTGCAAACCGCCTGGTGTGCGGAACTGCGCACCCTGGCCGCCGAACGGCTGAGCCCGCTCACCGAGAAGGGCGAACCCGGCCACGTCAACCGCCCCCTCGTCGCCGAACTCGGCCGACTGGGCCTGCTGAAGCGGCTGTTCACCTCCGGAGCGCTCGACCTGTGCCTGATGCGGGAGTCCCTCGCGTATGCCTGCACGGAGGCGGAGACCGCGCTCGCGTTGCAGGGCTTGGGCGCCCATCCGGTCCACGCGTACGGCACCCCGGCCCAGCGGGAACGCTGGCTGCCGACGGTGACCGAGGGGAGCGCGGTGGCGGCCTTCGCGCTGAGCGAGCCGGGGGCCGGGTCGGACGCGGCGGCGCTGGAACTGCGCGCGGAGCCGGACGGGCCGGGCGCCGGCGGCCCCGCCCGCTGGCGCCTCACCGGCGAGAAGTGCTGGATCTCCAACGCCCCCGAGGCCGATTTCTACACCGTCTTCGCCCGCACCACCCCCGGCGCCGGCGCCCGCGGCGTCACCGCCTTCCTGGTCCCCGCCGACCGGCCCGGCCTCACCGGCACGGGCCTCGACATGCTGTCCCCGCACCCCATCGGCACCCTCGCCTTCGACGCCGTCCCCGTCACCGCCGACGACGTGCTCGGCGAGCCCGACCGCGGCTTCCGGGTCGCGATGGGCACCCTCAACCTCTTCCGGCCCAGCGTCGGCGCCTTCGCCGTCGGCATGGCACAGGCGGCCCTGGACGCGACCCTCGCGCACACGGACCAACGGGACGCCTTCGGCGGCAAGTTGAAGGACCTACAGGCGGTAGCACACGAGGTCGCCGAAATGGCCCTGCGGACGGAGGCGGCCCGCCTCATGGTGTACGCGGCGGCGACGGCGTACGACGAAGGCGCCCCGGACGTCCCGAAGCGCGCCGCGATGGCGAAGCTGCTCGCCACCGAGACCGCGCAGTACGTCGTCGACAAGGCCGTCCAGCTGCACGGCGCCCGTGCCCTGCGCCGCGGCCATCTGCTCGAACACCTCTACCGCGAGGTGCGCGCCCCGCGCATCTACGAGGGCGCCAGCGAGGTGCAACGCGGCATCGTCGCCAAGGAGTTGTACGCGACCATGGAGGCCGGCCGGTGAGCACCGAGCGCGTCAACCCGCCCGAACTCTCCCCGCCCACCGGCTTCTCCCACGCGGTCGTCGCCACCGGCTCACGGGTCGTCTTCCTGGCCGGTCAGACCGCCCTCGACGCGGACGGCAAGGTGACCGGCGGCACCCTGCCCGAGCAGTTCGAGCGGGCGCTGACCAATCTGCTGGCCGCGCTCACCGCCGCCGGCGGCACCCCCGCCGACCTCGCCCGGGTCACCGTCTACGCGACCGACGTCGCGGCGTATCGCACCCGCGCCGCCGAACTCGGCCGTATCTGGCGGGAGTTGGCGGGGCGCGAGTACCCGGCGATGGCGGTCGTCGAGGTCGTGCGCCTCTGGGACGAAGAGGCGATGGTGGAACTCGACGGATTCGCGGTGCTGCCGTAGCACCCGCTCAAGCGACGGGCCCGCTCAGGCGGCCATCGCCAGGCGCGCGGCCGGGACCCGGTGCGGGGCGACCACACGGCCGTCGGGCAGCAGCTCACCGCTGTCGTCGAACACGATGGCGCCGTTGCACAGCAGGCTCCACCCCTGCTCGGGGTGTGCGGACACCACATGTGCGCCGCGGACGTCGGAGGAAGGGCACGAAGGACGGTGGGAACACATGGCGCACCTCCACATAGGCGGACGAGCCGTGTGGGTCGTCCATATGGGTAGACCATGCTCCCCTGACGAACTCATCGGAACGGCCCGCTGTGAACCGTGACAACACGCGGACAACTCCCTGACCGATCCACGAAGGTCGGGGCGGACTCGCCACCGAAGGGGTGACGGTCACGTCCCTGGGCGCGCCCGCCGGGTACCAGTGGAAGGCGCCACTTCGCCCCACTTCGCTCACCCGGGAGGTCATCCCCATGCCCCTGCGCCCCGCTCTGGCCACCGCCGCCGGCGCCGCCCTGATCCTGCTGGTCGCCGCGCCCTCGGCGCCCGCCGACTCCGACACCAAGGCCGAGTCCCAGGAGACCGTGACCGTCGACGACACGGCCGTCATGGCCGCGGACGGCACCGTCACCGTCTCCGGAACCTACAAGTGCGTCGACAGTACGGGGCCCACGTTCGTGAGTGCCTCCGTCGGCCAGCGGGCCTCCACCAACCGGTACGCCATCGGCGGCACCGTCGCCGTGTGCGACGGCAAGGAGCACCGCTGGCAGAACGAGAGCAGGCCCTCCCCGTCCACCCTCAAGCACGGCAAGGCGGACGTCGAGGCGACCATCGTGGAGCTCCGTTCCGCGGGCATCCTGGGCGGCCTGCCCCTGCCGCACTTCCACGCCGTACTGAAGAAGAACGTCACCCTGTCGAAGGCGTGACACCGGCGCCCGTGCGGGGACCGGCGTCAGGACTGACCCTGTCCCCGCACGGGCGACCCGCATGGCCGCCCCCCGGCGCCGGGTGCGACTTTCGTAGGACGCCGCTGCGACGAACGGATGCTGTGGGGCGGGGCGCCGGCACCTACCGTTGGCGTGTGAATCTGACGACGATGGCCCGTGACGTCCGAGAACACCTGGTCGCGGCGGGAATGTGGTCCCGGCGGCGGATCGTCGGCGAGGCGGTCCTGGCCCCCGTCCTGGCCCTGCCGGCGGCGCTGAGCGCGCTGGGCGGCGGCGTGTTCGCGATGGCCGCCGCGGCGGTGGTCGCCGTCACGTTGTCCCTGCTGCGGCGGGCGTTCCCGGCGAGCGTGCTCGTTCTCACCGGCGCGATCACCGGTGTGTTCAGCGGATTCTGGGCCCTGTTGATGGTCGCGGGCTGGTCGGCCGGCCCGCGGATCAAGGCGCCGAGGCGGGCCCTCGCGGCGTTCGCGCTTTCCTACATCCTCTTCGCGGGGCTGTCCGCCCTGCAGGAGCACTCCGGACTGTTCGCGGCGCAGACGCTGGTGTTCACCACGCTCGCGTTCCTGGCGACGACCGTCGTGCCCGGCCTCGCCGCCCGCTACCGCACCCAGCGCCGCACGCTCCTGCACGCGCTGCACGAGCACAACGCCCAACTGCTGCGCGAACGCGAGATGATCGCCTCCCACACGCGGCTGCGCGAACGGCAGCGGATAGCCCAGGACATGCACGACAGCCTCGGCCACCAACTGGCGCTGATCGCCGTGCACACGGGCGCCCTGGAGGTGGACCGGACGCTGACGGACGGCCAGCGCGAGGCGGTCGGGGTGCTGCGGCAGGCCTCCGTGGCCGCGATGCACGAACTGCGCGAGGCCGTGGGCATCCTGCGCGACGGCACCTACGCACCGGAGCAGGAGAGCGAATCGGCGGCCGCCACCCGGGGCGTGGCGGGGATCGACGGCCTGGTGGAGGCGTCGCGGGGCGCGGGGGCGGACGTAAAACTGCGACGGGAGGGCGAGGCGCGGTCACTCGCCCCCGCCGCCGACCACGCGGCGTACCGGATCGTGCAGGAGGCGCTGACCAACGCGCTGAAGCACGCTCAGGGCGCGTCGATCACCGTGGAGCTGCGGTACGAGCCGGACTCGCTGGTGGTCGAGGTCGCCAACAGCCCGGCGCCCGCGCTCGCCCCGGCCGACGGCGGGCGGCGGGCCGTGGTGAGCGGCGGGCAGGGGCTGACCGGACTGCAGGAACGCGCCCGGCTGGTCGGCGGGATGGTGCATGCCGGACCGGTGGCCGGCGGCGGGTTCCGGGTGGCGGGCGTCCTGCCGTACGGCCCTCAGCGCTCCACCTCGCCGGACGGTTCGCCGGAGGCCTCGCCGACAACCTTCGTAGCTGCGGAGAACGACTTCCGGGGGCAGCGGGACGGGGCGGCGTCCGGCGACGGTGGTGAGGTCATCGACTGGTCCGGTTCGCCGGACAGACAGAAGGAGCTCGACCTCGCCATGGGAAAGAAGAAAAAGGGTGTCGCGATCGGATGCGGCGTCGCAGTGGTGGTCGTCGTCGGCCTGGTGGCACTGGGCGTCGTGGCCCTCTTCGCGCTGGTGAAGGAGAGCGACAAGGTCATGATCGAGCCGTCCGTCTACGAGTCGGTGAAGGTCGGCGACGCCGAGACGGACGTACGGAACAATCTCCCGGACGGCAAGTCGTTCCTCATCGACGGGCTGGACGCCGACGGGCCCGCCGAACCGAAGGGCTCGAGCTGTCTGGTCCTGATGTCGACGGAGATGCCGGACAACCTGAACGACGAACCGGTCTTCCGCTTCTGCTTCAAGGACGGAAAGCTGATCGAGAAGCGGTCGTACACGGTCAAGTCGTAGCCGCAAGGTGCACTTTGGACCGTGAGTATGGTTGTCGCGTCCCGACGCGTCCCACGCGTCCTCCACCGAAAGCCTGCGGGAGAGCTGTGATCAGGGTCCTCGTCGCGGATGACGAACCGCTCATCCGGGCGGGCATCAGGATGATCCTCACCTCCGCCGACGACATCGACGTCGTGGCGGAGGCCGGCAACGGGCGCGAGGCCGTCGACCTGGTCCGGGCCCATGCCGTCGACGTCGCCCTGCTCGACATCCAGATGCCGGTACTGGACGGCCTGTCCGCCCTCGCCGAACTGCGCCGGGCCGTGCCCGCCGTGCGCCCGCTCATCCTGACGACCTTCGGCGAACGCGAGAACGTGCTGCGCGCCCTCAGCCACGGCGGGGCGGGCTTCCTGCTCAAGGACTCGGCACCGGGCGAGCTGATCCAGGCGGTGCGGGCGGCCGCGGCCGGCGACGCGTATCTGTCCCCGGCCGCCACCCGGCACGTCGTCGACTCCCTCGCCTCGGGCCGGGCCGCGGCCCGCACCGAGGCGGCACGACGTCGGCTGCGGTCCCTCAGCGCCCGCGAACTGGAGGTCCTCGCCCTCCTCGGCGAGGGCCTGTCCAACGCCGACGCCGGCGAACGGATCCACGTCAGCGAGGCCACGGTGAAGACGTACGTCAGCCGCATCCTGACAAAGCTGGAGTGCGAGAACCGGGTCCAGGCGGCACTGCTGGCGCGGGACGCCGGGTTGGGGGCGGCGCCGTGAGCGGTCGCTGCGACCGCTGCTGACCCGGTGCGACGAGGGTGACGTCGCAGACCTGCCGGCTCCGCTCGACAACTACCGCTCCCCGCTCACTGGCGGAACCGGCTTACCGACCCGATCGCCGCTGATCGGGTGGCTGGCCGTGGTCTCGGTGATGCCGGGAACCTTCTCGATCGTCACGACCGAGATCCTGCCGATCGGTCTGCTCACCAGGATCGGGGCCGCCTTCACCATCCCCGACGGGATAGCGCGGCTGATGATGACCATGCCCGGGTTTCGGGCGGTCATCTGATGCTGTGCGTCTTCATGCTCCTGCCGGCCCTGGCGAACTTCTTGATCTCCTCCGCGGCACCGCTGGGCTCGGTGCTCGGCGTACCGGCCGGAACCTTCCTCGGAGATCTGGCCGGCCGGCACACGGCGTTCGTCGCCAGGGGCGCTCGGACCGGGCCGTGAGTCACGAAGGCCGGTGCCGGCATGATCACGGTCTTCCTGCTGATCTACGGAGCCGCAGGAATCGTCGGCAACTTCCTGGGCGGCGCGACCGTGTCCCGCCGCCCCCGCGCCACCTTCGGCCTCCCGACGACTGACCTGGCCGGACCGTCAGGCGTGACGCCTCAAATGTCCCGGAAGATCTCGATCTGCGCCCCAACCGAGTTCAGCCGCTCGGCGAGATCCTCGTAACCCCGGTTGATGACATACACGTTCCGCAGCACGGACGTGCCCTCCGCCGCCATCATCGCCAACAGCACGACCACCGCGGGCCGCAGCGCGGGCGGGCACATCATCTCGGCGGCGCGCCAGCGGGTCGGGCCCTCGACCAGGACCCGGTGCGGGTCCAGCAACTGCAGCCGTCCGCCCAGTCGGTTGAGGTCCGTGAGATAGATCGCGCGGTTGTCGTAGACCCAGTCGTGGATGAGGGTCTTTCCCGAGGCGACGGCCGCGATCGCCGCGAAGAACGGGACGTTGTCGATGTTCAGGCCCGGGAACGGCATCGGGTGGATCTTGTCGATCGGCGCCTCCAGCTTGGAGGGCCGGACGGTGAGGTCCACCAGGCGGGTGCGGCCGTTATCCGCGAAGTACTCGGGCGTACGGTCGTGGTCGAGCCCCATCTCCTCCAGGACCGCCAGCTCGATCTCCAGGAACTCGATGGGGACGCGACGCACCGTCAGTTCCGACTCCGTCACCACGGCCGCGGCCAGCAGGCTCATCGCCTCGACCGGATCCTCGGAGGGGGAGTAGTCGACGTCCACGTCGATGGTCGGCACACCGTGGACCGTGAGCGTGGTCGTGCCGATGCCCTCGACCCGGACGCCGAGCGCCTCCAGGAAGAAACACAGGTCCTGGACCATGTAGTTGGAGGAGGCGTTGCGGATGACGGTGACGCCGTCGTGCCGCGCGGCGGCCAGCAGCGCGTTCTCGGTGACCGTGTCGCCGCGCTCGGTCAGGACGATCGGGCGGTCGGGGCGGACGGCGCGGTCGACCACCGCGTGGTACTGCCCCTCCGTCGCCGCGACGTCCAGGCCGAAGCGGCGCAGCGCGATCATGTGCGGCTCGATGGTCCGCGTGCCGAGGTCGCAGCCGCCGGCGTAGGGCAGCTTGAAGCGGTCCATGCGGTGCAGCAGCGGGCCGAGGAACATGATGATCGAGCGGGTGCGTACGGCGGCCTCCGCGTCGATCGCCCCCATGTCCAGCTCGGCCGGCGGCACGATCTCCAGGTCGACCCCGCCGTTGATCCAACGGGTGCGTACGCCGATGGAGTTGAGCACCTCCAGGAGGCGGTACACCTCTTCGATGCGGGCGACGCGGCGCAGCACGGTGCGCCCCTTGTTGAGCAGCGAGGCGCACAGCAGGGCCACGCAGGCGTTCTTGCTGGTCTTGACGTCGATCGAACCGGACAGCCGACGACCGCCGACGACCCTCAGATGCATCGGACCGGCGTACCCCAGCGACACGATCTCGCTGTCCAGGGCTTCACCGATTCGGGCGATCATCTCAAGGCTGATGTTCTGGTTGCCGCGCTCGATGCGATTGACGGCGCTCTGAGAGGTGCCGAGCGCCTCGGCGAGCTGCGTCTGTGTCCAGCCTCGGTGTTGCCGGGCGTCACGGATGAGCCTGCCGATGCGTACGAGGTAATCGTCTGCCATGAGGTTGAGGTTATCTCAGATATGAGATGGCACATGCCGAGGGAGCCATTCGGGTGACACCTCGTCAATGCCGTCTGGCGGTACGGGCGGTGCGACGGCATGCGCAATATTGCAATATCCGGTCAAATCGATCGATGTCGTATGACGTCCTGGCTGGCGCTGCTGTACTTCTCGGCTACCCCGGCCTGTGGAACTGATGGCATGTCGGAAAGCCGGAAGGGGGGGGGGGGGGGGGGGGGGGGGGGGGCGCGGCCGGGGGGGGGGGGGGGGGGGGGGGGGCGGCGGGGCCGGGGTGTGGGCGGACGGTGGCTCCCGGGGGCTGGGCGCCCGGGCGGACCGCGGGGACCGCTGTGCTGGCCGCCTTG